>CADDZC010000032.1 GCA_902812365.1 Acidobacteriota bacterium
GAAGAACTCGGCCGATGGTCTCGTTCGTGAACGTGGAAAGCGTGGACCGGATCATCGATGCCATCTTCCATGGTTACAACGAGCAGCACCAATGCCGGAACCGTACCCTCCGCCCTTTTACACAAGCCTGACATCACCGGCGCGGGGAGCCGATTGACTTCGATTTTCCGCGGACGGTACAATAAGCCTTCCCTCGTTGGGAGTCGTCGGGTCAGCGGGAAAGGAGCGCGAATGGCTTGGGATGATGATCCCGCTTCCGCGGCCGTGGGAGCAGGCCCCGAAGCGCCGGAGGCATCCTTATCGGGGCCTGCATCGGCGGCCGCGGTCGTTCGTAAGCCTGAGGATTCGACAGACGCGACGGAGATGATGTCCGATGTGAGCGGCTTGGGGACGGTGCGGCTGGAACGCGGCCAGGTGGTGAAGGGCACGGTGCTGAAGATAACGGAGTCCGAGGTCATTGTGGATATCGGGCTGAAGAGCGAAGGTGCCATCCCGCGCGTCGAATTTCGGGCGGCCGACGGAAACTTAAGCGTCCGGCCGGGAGATACCATCGAGGTTTGGATCGAGGATTACGACGAGGAAGAGGGGACGGCCACCGTTTCCCATGAGAAGGCGGCCCGGTTGCGCGCCTGGGACGAAGCGGAGCGATCGTTTCGCGAGAAAATCAACCTGCCCGCGCGGGTCATCGAGCGAACCAAGGGCGGCTTAACGGTGGATCTGGGCGGCATCCGGGCCTTTCTGCCTGCTTCGCAGGCGGATTTGCGGCCGCTTCGGAACCTCGAGTCGCTGATCGGCCAGGAAATCGTCTGTAAGGTGGTCAAGCTGGACCGCCAGCGGAACAACGCTGTCGTTAGCCGCCGCGAGGCACTCGAAGAGGAGCTCAACCGAAAGAAAGCGCGCCTGATCGAGCAACTGGAAGAAGGCAGGGAACTGGTGGGGCGGGTGAAGAACCTGACCGAGTACGGAGCCTTTGTGGATTTGGGAGGAATGGATGGCCTGCTCCATGTGACCGACCTTTCGTGGGGACGGGTGAGTCACCCTTCAGAGGTCATCAAGATCGGCCAGGAAATCCGCGTTAAGGTCCTCAAGTTCGATCGACAGAAGGAACGCATTTCCCTGGGACTGAAGCAACTGACGCCCGACCCCTGGGAACACGTATCCGGCACCTATAAACCGGGGGAGCGCGTCTTCGGGCGAGTAGTCAGCCTGACCGATTACGGGGCCTTTGTCGAGCTCGAGCCGGGCGTCGAAGGTCTTATTCACGTGTCGGAGATGACGTGGAGCAAACGGCTGAAACATCCTTCCAAGATTCTGAGCGTCAATGACCGGGTGGAAGTAGCGGTGCTGGACGTCAACCCGGCCCAACGACGCATCTCACTCAGTCTGAGGCAAACGCTTCCGGATCCCTGGGCGACTTTGGCGGAGCGCTTGGCCGTGGGGGCAACGGTCCACGGCCGGGTACGGAACCTGACGGATTTCGGGGCCTTCGTAGAGATTGAAGACGGCATCGACGGCTTGATTCACGTTTCCGACCTTTCCTGGACGAAGACGGTCAAACATCCGTCAGACGTTTTGACGAAGGGTCAGGAGATTGACGCCGTCGTTCTGGCCATCGATACGGAGCACCGGCGCATCTCGTTGGGAATGAAGCAACTCCAGCCGGACATTTGGGGGCAGTTTTTTGCCAAGACGGAGGTAGGCAGCATCCTGCGCGGCAAGGTGGTACGGATGGCGCAATTCGGGGCGTTTGTGGAGCTGGAGCCCGGTATCGAAGGACTCTGCCACGTTTCGGAATTTGATGAGGTGCACGCGCGGCACGGCCCGGCTCCGCTACAAGTGGGGAGTGAACTGGATTTTCGGGTGATCCGCCTGAACCCGGCGGAGAAGAAGATCGGACTCAGCCTGAAAGCAGTGGCTGGCGGACGCGCCGCACCGGCCGAGGCCGGTGAGAAACCGGGAACGCATCCCGCGTCGGCTCCGACGCTTCAGACGGAGATGGCGCGGAAGATGGCGGAGGCGATGCGAGCGGCCAGCCCTCCGCCGTCCACGCCAGCCTCGGTGCCGCGCAATGCCGACGCGGCAGGCTTGGGCGGTGCGGAGGAGGCATCGGCGGCTCTCGACGGCGCGGCGGGTCCGGCGGCTGACCCGATGGCCGCGAAGGAGTCCGAGGGATGAAGTTGACGAGGGGCGGCGGCGGACGGGCTGCAAGATCTCGGCCGGGCCGCCGATCGCGCGGTGAAGGGCAGCCAGAGCGAACTCCGTGCGCTACCGAAATGAGCTGGTAATTCTTCCTGAGGAGCGCGTTATGACAAAGGCTGACTTGGTGCAAGAGGTGGCACAGGCTGTGGAAATGAGCCGGAAGGACTCCGAGACTATCGTGGAGACCGTTTTCGAAAGCATCATCAAGGCGCTCCGGAGCGGCAACAAGATTGAGGTGCGAGGATTCGGCAGCTTCCGCACACGGGAGCGCAAGGCGCGGGTGGGCCGCAACCCGAAGACAGGCACCCGCGTGGAGGTTCCGGCCAAGCGCATTCCCTATTTCAAGCCTAGCAAGGAATTGAAAGACCTCGTGAACGGCGGCGGCAAACCGGATACGGTTTCTGCGGCCGGACAATAGACTGCCTGCCTTCTCTGGCGGAGGGAGCGGCTCGTTACAACCGCCCTGGCGGTGTTGGATCGACGAGTGAATTCTCGCGGGCGGCGGGCAAGGGTAGCAATGGACTATTTATGGAGTCCCTGGCGGTACCAATACGTCGCCGGCGATGCGAAGCGCGAGGGATGCATTTTCTGCGAGATGAAGCGCCTGGACCCACGGCGTGACCCCGAGCGACTCATCCTTTATCGCGGCCAGTTCAACTTGGTCGTCCTCAATCTGTATCCGTACACATCGGGCCACTTGATGGTGGCGCCGTACGCGCACGTGGCCAGCCTGGTCGAGCTCGACCACCGCGCTCTGGTCGAGATGATGTCCATTGGGCAGCGGGTCGAGGCGGCGCTCGAGCGCGCCTATCATCCGGACGGGTACAATTTGGGTATGAATCTCGGCCGCTCGGCAGGGGCCGGAGTCGCCGACCACCTCCACCTGCACTTTTTGCCGCGCTGGCGGGGCGACACCAACTTCATGACCGTGATCGGCGAAACGCGCGTGCTTCCCGAGGATTTATCGATGACGTACCGGAAACTCGCCCCCTTCTTTCAGGGCGAGGCGGCGGAATCGACACCCGGGGATCGTAAGTGAGAACCGGGGTCGCGGCGAGGCGGCAATGAAACTGGAGCGCACCGCGCGGCTCGATCCCGATTCCAACCCGCCATCCTTTCTGGAGTTGCTGCCCTCGTGCCCCGCCGTCTTCGTCCTGCTGCCGGATGGCACAAAACATCCAGATGCCCTGCCCTACATCAGCCACACACGCAATTTACGCCGTCGTCTCACCCGGTTGCTCGGCCGGTCCGGCCCGCCTTCGCGGCTCCTCAATCTGCGGGACTTGGTGCAGGAGGTCCATTACCAGCTCGTGGGATCGGCCTTCGAGGCGCAGTGGCTACTTTATCGGCTGAGCCGCCATTACGATCCCAGCCACTACCGCGATCGCCTGCGGTTGCGGCCGCCCGCATTGCTTAAGATCAATCTAAGGAATCGGTTTCCGCGCTGTTACTTCACGCGCCGGCTGGTGCCCGATGGCTCGCTCTATTACGGCCCCTTCCCCTCGCGGGCCGAAGCGGACCGTTTCGCCTCCGCCTTTCTGGATCTGTTCAAAATCCGTCGCTGCGTTGAGGATTTAAACCCGGATCCCAGTCATTCGGGTTGTATCTATTCGCAGATGAGAATGTGCCTGGCGCCGTGTTTTGCCGGCTGCAGCGATGAGGAGTATCGGCAGGAACTGGGCCGCGCCATCGAGTTTCTTGAGACCGAAGGTGGCTCCCTGATCCGGGCGCTCGAAGCGGAGCGCGACATTGCTTGCCGCGAGCTGGCCTTCGAGCGGGCTGCGCAGATTCACAAGAGGCTGGAAGCCGTGCGACAGGTGCTCGGTCTTCGGCCCGGATTGGTTCGCCAGGTGTGGCGGCTCCACGCGGTCATGATCCAGCGCGCGGCGCAACCCAAGACCGTTTTATTCTTTCGCGTTCGCGCGGGCGAGATTTGCGGCCCGGCCGCTTTGGCGTTGGAGCAGAAAGTATCGACACCGGTTTCCTTGGACCAGCAGCTCTGCACTTTGCTCGATTCCCTCAAGCCGGAATCGCCTCGGCAAGCAACGAACGGGCGCTCCGGACAGCTTCCGCCTTGGGAGCACCTGAGTCTTCTGGCGCGGTGGTATTACAGCAGCTTTCGGGAAGGTGAACTTGTCATGTTGCCCGAGAACCAGGAGATTCCCCACGCACGCTTGATCCGGATCTGCCGCAAGTTGGTCAGCAGCGTGCTGCCGGTCGGCCAGAAGTGAGCGGATGCCGGAGACCAGGAGGCTCAGCCTTAGCGGGGCCTCAAGCGCCTAAGATTCGCCGCACCGTAGCCAGCAGTTGGTGGGAGTTGAACGGTTTCTCCAGGTAATGGCACGGTCCCCGCAAGGCCGGAGAAAGCGCGCTTATTGGCTGCGGGCAACCCGAGACGTATAAAACCCTCATTTCGGGGCGCCACCGGGCCATCCGCTCCGCCAGCTCAGGACCGGTCAGCGGAGTCATGAGTACGTCGGCGATCATCAGGTCGATCGGAGCCGGGTGATGGGCGGCCACTTGCTGAGCCTCTTCGCCGCTTGCTGCCTCGACCACCCTGTAACCGCGAGCTTCGAGGACCATCCGTAGGACCGCTCTTACGCGTTCTTCGTCTTCGACCACGAGGACGGTCGCTGGCGCCGGGGTCGGCTCTGCGAGACGACGATCGCTGCCCGAGGCTGGGGTCAGGACGGTCAGCTCGGACCGGAGCGTTGGGAACCCGGCAGGCGAGAGCAACTCCTTCTTGATTAACCACAACTGGAAGAACGGCCACGCCGTGCTGACGAGCAAGCCCGCTTCCGCCATGCGTTTGCCCCACCGGCCGTGGAGGTAAGTCAAGGCTAAGGTCATCCCCAGGTTCGCCGCCCCCGACAGCACGGCTACTGGCCACCCGATGGTCCGAAGAGTCATCGCCGAGACTCCGTGCTAAGGTGTATCGGCGGGAGGGCCACTGACCATGAACGAACCGTCGCCGTGTTCTAACGGCGATGCGGGCGGAATAATGGTTTTCCGGTATAATCGTCAGGAAAGTTTCGGGCCAGCAACAGCAGGGCAGGCGTGGCGATGGCCGGCAGCGTTCGGCCGCTGGAAATTCACGGGCTCCGACCGGGAGCCGGAGCGAGGTTTTGATGGCAGAGCGGATGGTTAAGTGCGTGAAGTTTCAGAAGGAGCTTCCCGGGCTGGAAGAACCGCCCTGGGGCGGCGAACTCGGCCAGCGAATTTACGAGAACGTCTCACAACAAGCCTGGGATCTGTGGACGGAACACCTCAAGATGATCATCAACGAATATCGGTTGAATCCGGCCACCCGCGAAGCTCAGGAACTGATTGAACGGCAGATGGAAGACTTTTTCTTCGGAAAGGGCGCGGCCCTACCGCCCGGCTACGTGCCGCAAAAAAGAAAGGCCTAGCTACCGGTGGCAGCCCGGAGGAGGGTTACTGCACCCGGCCGGGAAGGCTGTTTCCGGGCGGCGGAGTCGGGGTGGCCATGAGCCCCAAACCCTGTAACAGAAATACGGTTCGCTGAGCAGCGCCTCGCCACACGAGCTGACATCCGTCTCCCTGGCAGTTCTGCACGTAGACATCCCCGCCCGAGTATTCCAGGCTGCAATTTTTGAACGTGCAGTTGATGAACACGCCGTCGTCAAGAACGACGTGCTGATTTTCAAACACCTTGCCCTCGTGGCGATTCATAAAGCGGTGGCCGGCGGCCGTTGAACGCGATCAGCCCGCCACACCTGATTTTTATCATTCCCCGTCGGCGGTTGCAACCGATTGCCGGCGCGGGCCGAAGCTGGCAGGGGTCGGCCCGAACCCATCGCGCCGTTAACGAGGCAAGAGGCGACCGCTGGTCATCACCCCGCAGCCAAAGGTTAGAGCGCCGGCGGCTGCGGGTGAGGCGCGCGCAGCATCGTCTCGACCTTGGTGCGTAAGTGGGCAAGGGCGGCGGAGTGAATCTGCGAGACGCGCGATTCGTCGATGCCGAGCTGCTCGCCGATCTGTTTCATGGTCAGGTCGTGCTGATAATAGAGCGTAATCACGGTGCGCTCGCGCTCGGAGATACGGCTCAAGGCGCGGTCCAGCAGGGCGCGCTGCTCGTTGCGATAGCAAAGGTCAAACTGGTTGTCGTGGTTGTCCGCCGGCAGGCTTTCTTCATCCGGAAGCTTCTGCTCCGCCGCCTGCATCGGACGGAGCCAGTCCACGCCCATGCCTTGGAGTTCCTGCACGGTTGCATACCACTTCTTCAGACTGATGCCGAGCGCTTGGGCCATCTCCCCGTCGGTCGCCGCTCGGCCGAGCTTGGTTTCGAGGGCGCGGAAGACGCTTTCCGCCTTCTTGTTCTTTTTCCGCATGTCACGGGAGGCTGTGTCCAGGCTGCGCAGGCCGTCGATGATCGCCCCGCGGATTCGATAGCGGGCGTAGGTCTCGATCTTGACGTGCTTGCGAGCGTCAAACTTGCGGACGGCGTCGAGCAAACCCAAGGTGCCGGCCCCGACCAGATCGTCCACCTCGACATGCGCCGGCAAGTGCTCGCGCATTTCATAGGCCACGCGTTTGACCAGCGAGAGGAGCTTCACGGCGAGTTCGTCTCGTTCCCCGCTTGGCCGGTCGGTAACGAGCGCGTGTTGAGCAGGGGCTTCGGAAACGGAGGGTGACCACGGTCGCGGCCGGCGAGCACGGCGAACCACCGCCCTCAGCGAAGTGGAGTTGCGGGAGGAAACAGCCTGGGATGCCATGAAGAGTACCTCTTTTCTCGAAGAGCGGCTGGGGCCCGATCGAGCCGCGGCCGTCCGCGCCCGGCATCCTTGAGCCCTGTGGTCGGCTGTCCACACCTCACCGTCGCCGTGGAGCTGGATCGCCCCCGGCGTCGGCCGCCGCTACTTGACTCTCCGTATGTCCGTGCGCTGTCCAAGGGAGGAGCACGCTCGATGCCAATCGACGGCGGGCAACGAACGCGGTGGGGCGGCCGGATGCTCTAGGCTATTTGATAGCCTGACCGAAGCGCGGAGCCGGCTGCGGATCGATTTCATGAGGCGGGTTTCATGTAAGGGACTAACCAAAGCGCTCTCAGCTCTTTATGGCAGCACGGGTGGCCTCGCCCCGGCCGTGCGGATTGCTCCCCGAAGGCTCAAGCCTTCAGGGCGTCGATGGCGGACAAGCAGGTTGGGGCCTGGCCCGGGCGAAGACCGAAACCGTCAGCTTTCCCGCCCGGCGAGTTCCAAATCGGGAATCGCGTTCCATTTTGGAACCGCGGCGCGTCGACGGTGCTGACCCGGAGCAATCGGCAGTTCCTGGCGGCCGCTTGAGGAAACTCATGACGCCGCCGGCCCTGGCCGATAAACGGGGCGGGAGCGAAACTCCGATGGCGCCGGCAAGCAACACCCGTCCAGCGGAGTCGGCTGGAACCTGATGGCAGCATGAAAACGTCTCGAGGTCGGTGGACGAACTGGGTCTCGCGCAGCTTCGGCGCATCCTCCCCTCACGCCGTCGAAGAGGGGAATGCCAGCCCTCTACCGGGATTCATCCACCAGGTCGAGGCCTTGCGCGTCGGCGACCTGAAGCCGGCAGGCTTGGTATTGCTCGACGAAACCCGTCACCGTCAACCGCCGGCGTCAATGTTTTGCGCCGTCCTTGCCTGTCCCCGGTGCGGAATCCCGACGTTGATCACGACGGCGCAATACCACGGCGTCGTCCCCATCACCTGCGGGGCCGACGACTGCCCCTGCCAGGTCAAAATCGACGAGCACGGCAGTCTGATCTATCTCCCCGTGAACTGAGCCTGCTTCCCCGGCCCCAGGATGCGATCCGGCGGCAACCCCGGCTTGACAACGCCGCTGTGCGATTTTTATAATTAGAGACGTTGGGGGCGGCAGAGAGGCTCTGCCGAGCTGAGCGGGAATAACTCAGTGGTAGAGTGCGACCTTGCCAAGGTCGAAGTCGCGGGTTCGAATCCCGTTTCCCGCTCCAGTACTCATAATTGTGTACTCTGGTTGGACGGAATCTTTCGGCGCGGTACCCAAGTGGTAAGGGAGAGGTCTGCAAAACCTTTATGCGGGAGTTCGATTCTCCCCCGCGCCTCCATTCCTTTCGCTGGCTGAGTCTTCCGTGATTCTGAACCCACCGCGTTGAGCGGCGGAACAAATGTTGAGCTTGATGCGGGCCGAGCACGCTCTGAAGCACGAGCGCATCTCCACACTCCTACCGCCTCTGCGGGCGGGTTGACACCGCGGGCCGGAAAGGGCGAAGCTTGCTTGGCGGCGACCAGGCGGTTGCCGCAGCGAAACACGCCGCCTATGACCCGGAAGCAGGTCGCGCTGGTGATGCTGGTGGTGGTTGCGGCCTCAGGTTTGAGCGCCTGGGTCGCCTACCGGCGCGGCTTGCAGGCCTCCCGCGACCTCATCCGTGGCCGGGGGCCGGCGAAATCGATCGGCGCCTGCGTGGATTTCACCCAGGCCGGTGATCACACCGGCGAGACAGCTTGCGTAACCGGGCGCGTGCTGCGCGTGTTCACCTCCCGCAGCGGCAACACGTTCCTCGACTTCTGCGCCGATTATCGGCACTGTCCGTTCACCAGCGTTATCTTCGCCTCCGATCACGACAAGTTTGGGAATCTGGAGAGCCTGGCCGGTCGCACGGTTGAGCTGCGCGGGGCGATCGTACCCTATCAGGGGCATGCCGAGATCGTCGTCCACGATCCGGAGCAGATTCATGCCGAAGAATAGACCGAGGAGGTCGGATGCGACGAAACACGAAGGGGTGCGCAGAAAGGGACCGGAGGCGTCCAAGCGGGAAGCCGCTCCGGGTCTGGACTTGGGGCCTGCTGTGCGCCTGGTGCGTTCTGCCGCCCGCCCGGGCGGCTGATCAGGACCCGGTAGCCGAAGCCGAGAAGGCAGTGAAGGCCGCTGCCACCGCCTCCGCCAAGTCCGCCGCGCTGGTCGAACTGGGGACGGCCTACCTGAGGACGGGTGATCAGAGCCAGGCGGAGGCGGAGTTCAAAGCGGCACTCGACCTGGATCCGCATCGCCTCGCCGCCTATCTCGGCCTCGGACGCATCCGCCTCTTGCAACGTCGGCTTCCCGAGGCGGCGGCGGAGTTTCGCGAAGCCATCCGCGTAGCCCCGAACGCCGCCGCCGGTTATGCGGCACTGGGCGAGATGGAGCTGGACACGGGCCATGCCGCCGAAGCCCGAGCCTTGTTCGAGAGGGCGGTTGCCCTCGACCCCAGCGACTGGCAGAGTCAATACCATCTGGCGACGCTGGTCGCCGAGGCGGGTGAAACGGAGCGTTCCGCCGAACTGCTCACCCTGGTCGTTCGGTCGCATCCGGGTTTCGCGCCCGCGCGCGAGGCGCTGGGCCTCCAGTTGCTCCGCCGCGGAGACCTCGAGGGCGCGAGCGCCCAAGCCAACGCCATTCTGGGACAGAACCCGCAGGCGGCGGAAGGCCATCAGTTAATGGCGCTGGTGTTGTGGAAAGAACGTCAGCCGGAGGCAGCCCTGGGCGAAGCGGGTCAGGCGCTCGCCGCCGTGCCGGGCACGCCTCGGATGCTGGCGCTCGAAGCCTTGCTGCTCTGGCAGGCCAACCGCAAGCGGGAGTCTCGGCGCTTGTTCGCGCAAGCTTCAAAGATTGAGCCGCACGCCGGCTCAGCGGAGGTTTTTTGCCGCCTGCTGGTGTGCGACAGCCGCGACATTAACATCGTGGCCGACTTTCTTCGCCGGAACCGCTGGGTGAGTGAACCGAGCCCGGAGCCGTGATCGGGTCTTCCCACTCCGGCAGCGATGCGCTTAGCGACGGCGACCCGAGGCAAGTCCTGCACGATCAATGCGGGCGCGGCCACTCGAGGATAACTTTGGCGGCTTGGCCCGTCTCCATAACTTCAAAGGCTCGCTGAAATTCATCGTAGCGGAACCGGTGCGTAATCACCGGGCTGATGTTGAGGCCCGATTGCAACATCACGGTCATCTTGTACCAGGTCTCATACATCTCGCGGCCGTAGATGCCCTTGATGGTCAGCATGTTGAAGATCAGAGTGCGCCAGTCAATGGCGACTTCGCCGTCGGGAATCCCCAGCATGGCGATCTTGGCCCCGTGGCTCATATTGGCCAGCATGTCGCGGAGCGCGGCGGGCTGACCGGACATCTCCAGGCCCACGTCAAAACCTTCGGTCATTCCCAGCTTTTTCTGGACCTCAGCCAGAGTTCCTTCTTTGACGTCGAGCGCCAGCGTGGCCCCCATCTTGGTGGCCAGCCGGAGCCGGAAAGGATTGACGTCCGTGACCACGACGTAGCGCGCCCCGGCGTGGCGCGCAACCGCCGCCGCCATCAGCCCGATCGGGCCCGCCCCGGTGATGAGCACGTCTTCGCCCAGCACCGGAAAGGACAACGCCGTGTGCACGGCGTTGCCGAAAGGGTCGAAAATCGCCGCGATGTCCAGGTCGATCGAGGGGTGGTGCCGCCACAGGTTGGTCATCGGCAGGGCGATATACTCGGCAAAGGCCCCGGGCCGATTGACGCCCACGCCCGCCGTCCGCGCACACAGATGACGCCGACCTGCCAGGCAGTTCCGGCAACGCCCGCAAACCACGTGGCCTTCGCCGCTGACGATTTCGCCCGGATAAAAATCGGCTACGTTCGAGCCAACCTCGACGATCTCGCCCACGAACTCGTGGCCGACCACGAGCGGCACCGGGATCGTCCGGCGCGCCCAGTCGTTCCATCGGTAAATATGCAAATCCGTGCCGCAGATTCCCGTACGGAGCACGCGGATGAGGACGTCATTAATCCCGATCTTGGGCTCCTCAACCTCTTCCAGCCACAGTCCCGGCTCACTCCTGCTCTTAACCAGCGCTTTCATCGGCTTCCGCCTCCTCTCCCGAAGCAAGGCGCCGCCCTTGCACCTTACCGCAACTTTAACCATACTGCACTGTGGAGCGGGAGTTGAAGTAAAGATGCCTTGGCGAGGGGCCGCCCGCTGAGTTTCCCTGACGTGATTTTGACCCGCCATCGATGGCGAGCGCCGAGTTCTTCATTACGTGCGAGAATCTGCCGACCTACTTGGTGCAGCAGGGATTGGTGGCCGAGGGTCAACCGCTCGCCGTCCGCGAGCTGGGAGGCGGTGTCTCGAATTTAACCTTGCTGGTCGAATGTCCCGACAGCGGCGCCTCTGGCGAGCGATGGGTGGTGAAACAGTCCCTCGGCCAGCTGCGCGTCACCGAGGATTGGCGCAGCGACCGAGCACGGATCTTCCGCGAGGCTGAGGCTCTGCGGGCCCTCGAACCTATCCTGGGGGATTCCGTTCCGCGGGTGGTTGCGGTGGATCGGGAGAATTATCTCTGTGTCATGACCGCCGCGCCACAACGAGCGACGGTCTGGAAAGAGTCGCTCCTTGCCGGGCGCTGCGAGCGGGTCGTAGCCTGCGACGCCGGGCGGCTGTTGGCGCGCATCATCGCGGCATCGGGCGCCAACCCGCATTTTCACGAGCGGTTCTCGGATCGCGATGTGTTCGATCAACTTCGCATCGATCCCTACTATCGCACGACTGCGCGCCGGCATCCCGGCTTGGCGACAGAGTTCGCCGAGCTGATTCGTGACACCTGGGAGAGGCGGAGCTCGCTCGTGCACGGGGATTACAGCCCCAAGAACATGTTGGTGGAGGGCGACAGAATTTTCCTCATCGACTTCGAGGTGGCGCATTGGGGCGACCCGGCATTTGATTCCGGCTTCCTGCTCAATCATCTTTGCCTCAAGGCCTTTCACCGCCCGCCGTTCGCCCCTCTGTATTTCGACGCCGCGCGCGAGTTCTGGGCCGCGCTCGTTTGCGGCCTGCCCGCAGACGCTCCGGCCGATTTCGAAGGCCTCACGGTGCGCCACCTGGCGGCATTGATGCTGGCCCGCATCGACGGCAAGTCACCCGTGGAGTACATTAAGGACGAGGCCACGAAAGGCCGGGTCCGGCAGGCGGCCAGCCGGCTGTTGGCCGACCCGCCGGACACGGTGGCGGAGGCTCTGGCCAACATCGGGCGGGCGATCGCCTAAGGTTTTGCCAAAAAGGAGGAGCTGCGGTGCCCCTCATCGTTGCCATTCGCGCCCGCGAGGTGCTGGACTCGCGGGGAAATCCGACGGTGGAAGCGGAGGTACGGCTCGAGGACGGCGCGTGGGGCCGCGCTTTGGTACCTTCGGGAGCCTCCACCGGTCGAGCGGAGGCGCTCGAGCGGAGGGACGGAGATCCGAAACGCTACGGGGGCAAGGGCGTCCGCAAGGCCGTTGCCGCCATCGAGCAGGAAATCGCTCCGGCGCTGCGAGGGGCGGAGGCCGGCGAGCAGCGGAGGGTGGATGATCGCCTGAAGGCGCTGGACGGAACGCCGAATCGGCAGCGCCTGGGCGCGAACGCCGTTCTTGGCGTCTCGCTGGCGGTGGCTCGCGCGGCAGCCTCATCCGCCGGCGTGGCTCTTTATCACTACTTGGGAGGAGCGTCAGCGGTTGAACTGCCCGTGCCCGCCGTCAACATTCTAAGTGGGGGCATTCATGGCGGCGGCAATTTTGACATTCAGGACTTTCAGGTCGTCCCCTTGCGCGCCGAGCGGTATTCGGACGCCCTCGAGCAGGCCGTCGCCATCCGCCGCGCCATGAAGGAAGTGCTGCGGCGGCACGGGGCTGACACGCCCGGCGTCGCCGACGAAGGGGGATACGCGCCGCTGCTAAAATCAAACGAAGCGGGTTTCGAGATGATGGTCGAGGCGATCGACCGCGCAGGGTTCCAGCCTGGCAAGGACGCGGCCATTGCCGTCGATGTGGCGGCCAGCCACTTTTATCGAGACGGCGTTTATGACCTCATCGCCGAAGGGTTGAAGCTGACAACCGAGCAACTGATCGAGCGGCTGGTTGCCTGGGCCGATCGGTATCCCGTGATCTCGATTGAGGACGGTTTGACCGAGGAAGAGTGGGGGGGATGGAGACGATTGACGGAGGAACTCGGCGGCCGCTGTCAATTGATCGGCGATGATCTGTTCGTGACCAACCCTGAAAGAGTGCGTCAAGGCATCCGGCAGGGCGTGGCGAATGCGGTGCTCGTCAAAATGAACCAGATCGGCACCCTCAGCGACACCCTGGACGTCGTGGAAATGGCGCGCCGCCACGGCTATCGCGTCGTGATCAGTGCCCGCTCAGGCGAGACGGAAGACACCTCTATGGCTGACTTGGCGGTGGCCACGGGTGCCGGACAGATTAAGGTTGGCGCCACGACGCGCTCCGAACGGCTGGCCAAATACAACCGTTTGCTGCGCATTGAAGAGGAGCTAGGCCAACGCGCCGTGTATCGAGGAGCCGCCGTTTTTAAGGGCTTGACAAACGCTCCGGACGGCGATGGATCGGGGGCGTAACGTCGCTCGCGGGCCGTTCGGCGCTCAAACAATTCACGGCGCCTCTTTTTGCCTTGGGAACCCTGCGGGTGGAGGGGACAGCCTTCTCCGAGGCCCTCTGAGGCGAGCGAAGCGCCCCCGGGGTTCCTCGAGCCCGACGGCGAGCGCCAGACTTCAAACCGCACCTTCCATTCTGTCCTCCCCCAAACCTGGCCCTGAGCTATCTGGCTGGCTCGTCAAGCGTTGTCGCTTCATCGTCGCCTCCGCCCGAAAGGCCTCCGGGGTGCTACGAGTCTGCCGGACGAGTACAGTTCCTTGACGAGAGTTCCGCCGCAATGGTAACGTTCGGGAGATTGTCGGCCGGCGTTGGCGCGGCGGGGTGGACATCCTAGCTTGGAGACGCCATGAGTGCGAATCGCGTTGCGGGGTGGAAGTGGTGTATTTGGGTTGTCGGCGTCGCCGGGTTAGGAGCGGCTTCCAGTGTCATTCACCGAGGTGTCGGTCAGGAGGCCAGGGTCCGGGCCGATTCGGTGCCCGCCTCGGTCGAGGCTAAGACTAAGTACCAAATTTTTCAAGAGTATACCAGCCTCCCCCTCAGCTTCGAAGCTAACCAAGGCCAGGCGCCATCGGGCGTACGCTTCCTATCCCGAGGCGGCGGCTATACCCTTTATCTGACGTCACGGGGAGCCTTGCTGACCCTCCGGGCGGCGGGCCCAAGGCCGATTGTAAAGCATCCGGGGCAGGCGGTATCGAGCAGCCCGCCGGTTCGGCTGACCTTCAGCTTTCCCGGCTCCAATCCGATGCCGCAAGTCATTGGTATCGAAGAACTTAGTTCTAAGAGTCACTACTTCATTGGCCGCGATCCTGCTGCTTGGCACCGCAACGTCCCCAACTACGCCCAGGTGCGGTATGTCCACTTATACGCGGGCGTAGACTTAGTCTATCACGGGCATCGCCGTCAACTAGAGTATGACTTTGTGGTTGGCCCGCAGGCCGATCCGAAACGGATCGTGGTTGAGATTGCCGGAGCCCAGCAGGTGAGGACGGACCGAATGGGTAATCTGGTGGTGGGAACCATGAGCGGATCCGTTATGGTGCGTAAGCCTATGGCTTATCAACAGGTTACAGGCAATAAGCAGCGTCGTGTCGCCGTTTGTTACATTGTCAAGGAGCGCCAAGCCGCCTGCCGGCGACGGAATCCGCATCAGCGATTGGGCTCCGAAACACATGCGGCCGCTCACCCTGAGGCTCGAACGGTTTCGAGCCTTAAGTTGTTCGACGTTCGGTTTCACGTGGCCCACTACGACCGCCGCCGCCCGCTGATTATCGATCCCGTCCTCAGCTATTCGAGCTATCTGGGAGGCCTAAAAGACGAGTCGGGGAATGCCATTGCGGTCGATTCTGCCGGTGCCGCCTATGTGGTGGGCCAGACGCTCTCCAGTGCCAACGATAACCCTCCGTTTCCCACCTCCAACCCGGAGCAGCCCTCTTGCGCCAGTTGCAGCGCGGGCGCCCCAGATGCTTTCGTGACCAAGATTAGCCCAGACGGCACGAAGCTTGTCTATTCCACCTACCTGGGCGGGAGCTCGGCCGACGCGGCCAATGCCGTGGCTGTCGACTCGGTGGGCAATGCCTATGTGGCTGGCACGACTTATTCAACGAATTTCCCGACCACTGCTGGAGCCTTCCAATCCACACCGATTGGGGCGCCTGTCTTTCCGGATGCTTTCGTGACCAAGCTCAACGCCGCCGGTTCGGCGCTGGTCTATTCCACGTATCTCGGCGGGAGTTTCGAAGACGATGCCTTCGGCATCGCTGTCGACTCCGCGGCCAATTGCAGCCCCGCCGGTTCGTGCGCCGCCTACGTTACCGGGCGGACCGCCTCAGCGAACTTTCCGCTGAAGAATCCTTATCAAGCTACTCTAGGCGGCGGCAGCGGCTTTGACGCGTTCGTTACGAAGCTGGATCCGACCGGCGCTAGCGAAGTTTATTCCACCTACCTCGGTGGCAGCGCGGAGGACGATGGATTTGCTATCGCCGTCGACGGGTCCGGTAACGCCTACGTCACTGGCCAGACGCAATCCAACAACTTTCCCACCAATAAGGCTTATCAGGCAGCCTTTGCGGGTGCGTCGGATGCCTTTGTCTCGAAGTTGAGCTTTTCCAGCTCCACCCTGACTCTGGCCTATTCGACTTATCTTGGGGGCAGCGGCGCGGACGTCGGTTTCGGCATCGCGCTCGGCTCTGCCGGCGATGCCTACGTGACCGGTCAGACGCAATCCAACAACTTCCCGCTCACTAACGCCTTACAAAACACTTTCGGCGGAGGCGGCAGCGACGCCTTCGTGACCCATCTCAAGGCGGACGGCTCCGGACTGCTCTATTCGACCTACCTGGGGGGAAACGGGAGCGATACGGGCGCATCCATCGCCGTGGACGCGAACCAGAAGGCGCATGTGGCCGGATTCACGACATCTTCCAACTTCCCCACCGCAAACGCCGTCCAGACGACTTACAAGAACAATCAAGACGCGTTTGTGAGCCGCCTGACCCCTTCCGGCTGTTCCTTAATTTTCTCGACTTTCCTGGGTGGATCGGCGAAGGACGGCGCCTCCGGAATTGCCGTCGATGCGGCCGGCAACAGCTACGTGGTGGGCACCACCTTCTCGAACGATTTCCCGACCCAAAGTCCGTTCCAGGCGACGACGGGCGGTGGCAATGACGCCTTCGTCGCCAAGATGACCGCCTTCACCGCCCCCGCCGCCTGTCTGTCGGCCTCCAATCTGACCTTTTCGCCCCAGAATGACACCACGACGAGCGCGGCGCAGACCGTCACCCTGACGAATGACGGCGATGCCGCTCTCAGTATCACCAGCATCGTTGCGACCGGCGACTTTGCGGAGACGAATACGTGCCCGAGCGGGAGCAACACCCTGGCTCCAGCAACGAACTGCACCATCAGCGTCACGTTCAGCCCCACTTCGGCCGGGCCCCGCGCCGGATCGCTGACGATCACCGACAACGCCGCCAACAGCCCTCAGGTTGTCAGTCTCAATGGTACGGGCAACGATTTCGGCCTGACGCTGTCGCCGGCGTCGGCAACGATCAACCCCGGACAATCGGCCACCTTCACGCTGACCCTGACGCCGTCGCCCAACTTTACTTCCACGGTCAGCCTGGCGTGCAGCGGCCAACCTCCCGACGGCAGTTGCAGCCTTTCGGTTCCTTCGATTACGCCCTCGGGGGGCAACCCGGTGACGGCCACGGTGACCGTCACGACGCAGGCCCCGTCGGTCGTCTTCCCCGGTCGCAGCCGGCGCAACGGGCCGCGATTCGTGTCGCCGGTGATGGTCGTCGGGTGGGAGCTGCTGGCGCTGCTGGCCGTCCTCCTGGCGGCACGGTGGCGCGTCTTCGCGGCTCCTGCTGTTCGGCTGGTGTTATCGCTGGTCATCTTGATGCTGCCGGTGCTAGTCTGGAGTGGTTGTGGCACAGGAGGCGGCAGCAGCGAGCCGTCGTCGACGCCGCCCGGCACCTATCAGATTAAGGTGACCGCGACGGCCGGCACGCTGACGCACACGGTTAGCGCCGCGCTGACGGTCCAGTAGAGCAGAAAGATCACCGCCGCTCGGACAACGCGCGGCTGTGGATTCGACATCTGAAGGTCAAGGATCGAGACGCGGCAGGACTGAGGAGATGATGAAAAAGTCAGCCATCATTCTGGGTTGGGCCATCGCCCTCGCCGTTCCGGCGTTCGGTGCGGACGACTTGGTGAACGAGGCTCTGGTTAGCTTTCCCGCGCGTACCATCCGGCTCGAAATGACGGACGCCGCGCGCCTTCGTGAGCTTTCCGATTACGCGACGCTTCGCGCCCACTACATGGCTCCCAATCTCCGCCACCTGGAGGAGTACTTGTCGAAGCTCGGCATCCAAGAAAGGGACATCGATCAGGTCGTGCTGGGGTGGCAATCGACCGACGAAGGGCTTAAGCTGACCGGCCTGGCCGCCGGCCACTTTGACCCCGTCAGGATCGCGCAGCGGGCCGCCGCGCAGGGATTGAGGAGCTCGCCCATCGAGGGCCAACCGAGCTATTGTTTCGGCGCCGAAGCCCAATCGGTCTGCCTGGTGGTGATCTCGCCGACCCTCGGCGCCTTTGGCCCGCTCAGCTCGCTCGATCAGATGCTTCTCGCCCGCGGCGGCCAGGCTCCAAGCCTTCAGGCGAATCCGGGATTCTCGGCCTTAGTCCGCCAAGGCCGCCGGTACGTCCCCATCTGGGGCGTGGCCACGGGCCCGGCGATCGTCGACTGGTTCAAGGGCTGGATGCCGGCGCAAAAGAGCCTGCAGCTCAACTGGTCGGCGGCCTTTCAGAACGTGGAGTGGGTGGACTATCACGTGGAGCCTGCCGATCAGGTCGAACTGGGCATCGATCTGCACTGCATGACCCCGGCCGCGGCGACCAGTCTGCGCCAAGTTTTCGATGGCCTGAGGATGTTTCAGCAACTGGCCTGGCAACAGCAGAATCCCGGCGCCGCCAACCCGTTCCAGAATCTGGTGATTGACGCGAGCAACCGTGAGGTCACGCTGCATCTGACGGCGGCGTACGCGACGCTCGAACACGGTATTCCCGCGCAATAACGACCCTTGTCCGAGTCATGCCCCGTCGCCTCCTCATCCGCGCGGTGTTGTCGATGGCGAGTGTCCTGGCGGTCGGACCGGCGCTCGGGCTCGTGGCTCTGGCGCAAGATAACTACGAGATTCAGGTATACGGAGCGGACACGGTCGAGCCTCACCATACGATGGTGGAGCTGCACAGCAACTTTACCGCCGAAGGCCGCAAGGACTGGGAAGACGGCCTGGCTCCCACTGACCACGCCGAGCACGAAACCATTGAAATCACCCACGGGTTCAACGACTGGTTCGAAACCGGTTTGTATATCTTCACCAGCCTGCGCAACGGGGACGGCTGGGACTGGGTCGGCGATCACATCCGCCCGCGCTTTCGCATTCCGGCCCGCTGGCACTGGCCGGTGGGCGTCAGTATCTCAAACGAGATCGGCTACCAGCGCCGCAAATTCTCGCCCGACACCTGGACGTGGGAAATCCGCCCGATTATTGACAAGCAGCAAGGCCGTTGGTACTGGTCGTTTAATCCCACCTTCGACCGTTCGTTTCACGGCGAGAGTGTAAGTAAAGGGCTGGAATTCTCGCCAAATTTCAAGTTCAGCTACGACATCACCAAAAAGATCGCCGCCGGCCTCGAGTACTACGGGTCACTCGGCCCGATTACCGGGTTTGATCCGCTCCGCGACCAGCAGCAGCAGATTTTCCCCGCCATCGACCTCAACCTCGCCCCGCAGTGGGAAATTAACTTCGGCGTGGGGATCGGGATGACGAGGTCGACCGATCACCTGATCGCCAAGCTGATTTTGGGCTATCGCTTTGACTTTTAATAATCGGCCGCCGGCGCGCCGTTACGAGCTTCCGATCACGATCCCGGTGGCAAATACTAGAACGCCCCCTACAACCACCTGGAAGGCTGCCGAGAGGAAGGGGGTGTCCATGTAGCGATGGCGGACGTAACTGATGGCAGCCAGTTCGGCGGCGACGATCACGACCGCAGCGGTGATGGCCAGATGGAAGTTGGCGACCAGAAAGGGCAGGGTGTGCCCGATCCCTCCCGCGGTGGTCATCAAGCCGCAGACGAGTCCGCGCAGCCACGGATATCCCCGCCCCGTCAGCGAGCCATCATCGGAAAGGGCTTCTGCAAAACCCATGGAGATGCCGGCACCAACCGCCGCCGCCAGGCCGACCAGAAAAGCGTCCCAGGTGCTATGGCTGGCGAACGCCGCCGCGAACAGCGGTGCCAGGGTGGAGACGGAACCGTCCATCAGACCGGCCAGACCCGGCTGAACGATCTGGAGTACAAAGCGCCTCCGCGCCGCCACCGCTTCCCTTTCCTGAACATCGCTCGTCAGGTGAGTTTCCTGGAGAGACTTGCCCAGATCGTAGTGTTGCCGCTCGACTTCTGCCAGCTCGCCCAGCAGTTTCCGCACCGAGGCGTCGCTGACGCGCTCGATGGCGCGCTCGTAGAACCGCCGAGTTTCGTATTCCATAATTTGGATCTGCTTTCTCACAGCGGCAATGCCAAGAGGCCGCACAAGCCACACCGGGCGGCGCTCGACGAACCCCTTGACGTCCTGGCGGCGAATCAGCGGAATGTGTTCCCCGAAGCGCTGGCGGTAAGTCTCAATCAGCCGATTTCGATGGTTGAACTCTTCGGCCCGCATCTCATCGAGGATGCGGGCGGTGGCGGGATAGGCTTCTCGCAACCCTTCGGCGAAATCGCCGTAGATGCGGCTGTCTTCTTCCTCGAGGCTGATTGCCAGGGCAAGAATTTCTCTTTCCGACAAATCCTTGAAGTTTCGCGCCATACTCGAGCCTCCGGCGTGGCCTGGTTCCGTTATGAACCGCGCCACATCCTCAGTCCGCCGGACGCGGTCTGCCGCCGATTAAAACCGCAGCCGGCCCGCGGCGGGGTGCTTCTCCACATTAAATCATATCCGGCATCCGCGTTTTCGCGTTGAAAGATCGCTCCGGACTCGGTAGAATGAAGGTTTAGTAGCTGTCCCGAAGGAGATCCATGAAGAAGGACATTCACCCGGCCTATCATGAGATTACCGTGGTGTGCGCGTGCGGCAACACCTTCAAAACGCGCTCCACTTACAAGAGCGACGTTCTGCACCTGGAGATTTGCTCTCACTGCCATCCGTTTTTTACCGGCAAACAGAAACTGGTGGATAGCGCCGGCCGCGTCGAGCGGTTCCAGAGAAAATACAAACGGGTTCCGGCGGCGGAGAGCGCTGCGGCCCGGCCGAAAGCGTAGGAGCACGACTTTCCGTTTTGTCGATGGGCGATCCTTACATCACCAAACCGAAAGTCTACCTGCTCGGGCGCCAGGTGGTGGTGGACCAAGAACTGGAACGGTTCCTCGCCGACGAGGGCCTGACCTTTACAACGGACACGGCGGTGGCGGCGGAAATTCTGAACGAAATCGCCGGCCGCACGTGTTATCTGTCGTTCGGGAAGGGCCGCAAATCCAACCGCGAGTACCTCGAGAATATCCTGGCATCCAAGCACGGCAGCGTGCTCGAGCATGCCGTCTGGAATCTGTTGATTACCGGGGTCAGCCGCGCGCTCACTCATGAGCTGGTTCGCCACCGCGCCGGGTTCGGTTACTCGCAACTGTCGCAGCGATACGTGGACGAGAGCGAGGCGCGTTACGTGGTGCCGCCGCTCTATCAGCAGAATGCGGAACTGCGGGCGAGGTGGCAGCAGACGATCGAGTGCGTGCGCCGGGCTTACGCTGAGCTGGCTGAAGCGACGAGCGCTTACGTGCAAGAGCGGTATCCGGAGCTGCCGCCCCGCGAGCGGCGCAAATGGGCCCGGCAGGCGGCCCGCTCCATTTTGCCCAATGCGTGCGAGACCAAAATCTTTGTGACCGGAAATTCTCGCGCCTGGCGGCACTTCCTTGAACTGCGCGGCAGCCCGCACGCCGACACGGAGATACGGCTCTTGGCGGTGGAGATCGGGCGAATCCTCAAGCGAGAAAGCCCCAACCTTTTCCAGGACGTTGAAATCATTGACGAGCCAGACGGCATGCCCTCGGTGCGCGTTACCCATTCCAAGGTCTAATCCGCAGGCAGCGATAACTCAAATCAGGCTGGAGGCTTGTGCACCATGCAAAGAAGCATTCATGCTAGCTGGAGGTTGGCCATGGGCGCCGCGATTTTCCTGATGGCCCCCATACGGGCGCTGCCCGCGGCGGCGGATCATCACCGCGTCCCGGATCGCATTCCGCCCCGCCGCTCCTCCCAGATTCGCGACGGTTTCGGCATCAATTCTGATCTGCCGCGCGATCCCTATCTGCCGTGGGACCGGTGGTGGTGGACGCGGATGTTTGATGCCGGTGTGAAGTGGATTCGCATCGGCCAGTACGAGAACAGCTCCGACCGCACGAGCTGGGATTGGGTGGAGCAGAAGCGGGGCGTTTACGCCGTCAGCCCTGAACTCGAGGACGACGTCAATTCGCTTGTCGACAACGGCGTCCACGTCCAGGTTCAGCTTCTTTACGGGAATCCCCTCTATACCTCCCCTTCCGGGAAACTGCCGGACTCGATCCTGCCGGAGCCGGGCTCGTTCCACAATGACGACCGCAGCCTCTATTCCATTTTCTGGCCGCCGCGCACTCCAGCGCAGATCGAGGCGTTCACTCGCTACGCCCGCTGGATGGTCCGTCACTTCCGCGGGCGCATTCATTATTGGGCGCTTTGGAACGAGCAGGACATCGGTTACTGGAATCCGTGGGGAAATCCCGAGGAATACGGCCGACTCCTCAAGGCCTTCGTGCCGGCCGTGCATGAGAGCGACCCGGCAGCGAAGGTCATTTACGGCGGCCAGGCGGATCCCAGCCGCGACTTCGCCAAGCGCGCCCTTGATGCCTGTGGGTGCGCGGCGGGAATCGACGTCTTCGCCTACCATACCTATCCCGGCTACGGCCAGAACCTCAACCCGGAATCGATGGACTACGGGGCTTACGGCCCCGAATCACCGACCCAGCTGCGAGACATGGTGCGTCACTATCCCGGCATCCGGCCCGATATCCAGTTCTGGGACGACGAGTTCAACTCCATTCCATCGTGGGCCGGATCGGATGAATCCGTACAGGCAAAGTACATCCCGCGCGCTCTCGTCTATAATTTGGCACGGGGCGTCAAGACGTTCGTCTGGCTCCTCGCCTCCGCGACCGACGGCAATGAATACGACGACTTCGGTATGATTCACGGTTTGCGCAATCTGCCCGACGACTTCACGCCGCGCCCCGTCTTCTACGCGCTTCAGAACACGAACGCGGTTTTTGCGGATACGCGCTTTGACCCCTCGATTAAGGTTGGGGGGCCGGGACTTCCAGCGTTGCGGCGGCAATCGGGATATCCGTTCTACGCGTACGGCTTTCGCGCGCCGAGTGGCAAGGCGGTGGTGGCGTACTGGCTCGCGGCCCACAGTTTGCCCGGAGGCGTATTTCCGCCTTTTTACGAAGGCCTGACACTCGAGAACACCGGAATCGAGCACCCGGTGCTGATCGATGTCGTGTCGGGGGAAATTCACCCCGTCCAATGGAAAGCCGGCACCCGGAACGTCATCGCCGTCCTGCCGGTGCGCGACAGCGTTTTGGCCATCGCAGATGAGAGTTATTTTGACTGGAGTGTGTTACCCGAGGCTCCCAGCTCACTGCGAGCGGAGCGGACGAAGGCGGGAATCCGGCTCACATGGATTGTTCATGGCGGGAATCCGGCCCAAGTCGCGATTGAACGCAGTAGCGGCGACACAAGCTGGCAACGCATCAAAACCCTCCCATCGACGACCCAAGAATACATCGATGGCGCTGCGGGCCAAGGGCCGCTCGCGCTTTACCGAGTTCGAGCCGTGAACTCGGCGGGCGAATCGGCTTATTCGAACGTCGTGCGGGTGAGACTTTCGGAGAGGTGAGGAAATCGTGGGCAAACTTGCCATTACCGGCGGGACGCCGGTGCGGAACAAACCCTTTGCTCCTTGGCCGGTCTACGATGCCAGGGAAGCCACGGCGCTCCAGGCCGTGCTCGAAAGCCGCAACTGGGGCGGCTATCCGTTTCCGAATCGGCACGGCGAGAAGTTCGCGCGCCGGTTTGCCAAATTCCACGGGGCCAAGTACGGCTTGCCGGTGGCCAACGGCACTGTGGCGATCACAGTGGCCCTGAGGGCCGCGGGTATTGAACCGGGCGATGAAGTGATTGTCCCCGCGTACACTTGGGAAGGGACGGTAACCCCAGTTCTCGAAGTGAACGCCGTTCCGGTGTTTGTGGACGTCGACCCCCACACCTACTGTCTGGACACGACACTGGTCGAAAGAGCGATTACGAGAAGGACGCGCGCCATCTTGCCGGTACACCTAGCGATGAACTTTGCCGATCTTGACGCCATTCGCCGTCTCGCGCGTCGTTACGCCTTGCGCGTAATTGAGGATTGTGCGCACGCCCACGGTGGCCAATGGAAGGGGAAAGGGGCGGGCGCGACCGGTGACTTGGGGTGCTTCAGCTTTCAATCGAGTAAATTGATGACCGCCGGAGAGGGTGGCGCCGTGATCACCAATTCGTTGGAACTTTTCGAGCGTGCCCAGTCGTACGCCAATTGCGGCCGAGCCAGCGTCACCGACAGGTTTCGCCATCGCTTGATCGGTTTCAACTACCGGATGACGGAGTTTCAGGCTGCCATCCTTGAAGTTCAGCTTCAGCGATTAACCAGCCAGGCCGCGACTCGCCGGCGGAATATGGACTACTTTGAGGACCGGATCCGAGGGGTGCGCGGAATCGGCCTGCTCAAGCGCGATCCTCGCGTGACCGGGGTCGCCGCTTATCAGTACGTTTTCAAATACCTAGCGGACGACTTGGGCGGTATTCCCCGCGCTGCCTTCCTGGGAGCGCTCAGTATGGAAGGGATTCCTTGTGATGGCCTTTTCTATGAGCCGGTGTACAAGAGTACTCTGTTTCCAGTCCGAGCCAACGAATATCCAGCCCTCTCGTGGCGCCGGAAACGGCCGCTCGACCTGCGCAAACTTTATCGCTGCCCGGTCGCAGAGCGGGCCGCGTACGAAGAATCCGTTTGGCTCCCCCACCATATCTTTTTAGGCAGCCGCCGCGACGTTGACGACATCGCGGCCGCCGTAATCAAGGTTTGCGAAAACGTGGGTGAGCTGCGGGGTCTGCGCCATCCGGCCATCACCCTTCAACAGGTGAGTCGTGCAGACCGAGCCCGCCTCGAGAAGCGCCAGTACTAAGGCGAGTTCTCCGAGCTGTGTGCGATGCCGGAAGCATGAGGTGCAGCCGGACTCTCGGAGGAGTATTACATAGGCCGGGTGATGCTTCGCGGCTGCAGCACGGGATCCCACCGGCGGGGCCGCAAAAGCGACTTGATAATGTATTGTCGGCGAATGCCATCGATGGGTAGTCTCGGGCGCTCCTCGCACGCAATGCCCTTTGAGCTCCCCGTGCTCGTAGACTGCACGCGGGCCGACTCTCTGTCGGTCAGGACCAGCAAGCCGGCCATGGCCTAGCCTCGGTAGGCTAGTAAACCAAGCCCGCCCACCTCATCCGCCTACTCGACGCCAGCCGTACCTCGCGCCCGACGTGCGCCGGTGCGGAGCTTGTCAATCCGTTCACCAACGGCAGAAGGAGCCACCGCTCCGAGAACCCATCGGCGAAAAAAACACTATTGAGCCAGCCGAGTCACCTTGTCGGCTTGAGGCCCCTTTTGACCCTGCACGACTTCAAACTCAACCGCATCACCTTCCTGCAGGGTTTTGTATCCCTCCATGTTGATGGCTGAATAATGAACGAACACATCTGGCCCACCGTCTCGACCGATGAAGCCATAACCTTTGGTATTGTTAAACCACTTCACCTTGCCTTGAAGTCGAGCCACTTCCGCTTCCTCCTTGATCTGCAGTGGGGCTGTCGGATGATCGACGGGCTTTCGACGGCAAGGGCCAGAGCCGTCCGCGCCTCCAACCAAACCCGGGAATTCCCCCGAGACCCGAACCCGACGCCCGCTCCCCGCGTGTTAACTATAAACAGCAAACCCCGCTTGTCAAGGGGTGTGATACGAGAAACGCGTTATATCAGTTGGAAATAACCACATGGCGAACCTGGCTCGAGGAGGCGGCGTCCGGTCAGGACACTGGACCCAAAATCCAGAGCAAGCCGACGAGCGTCTTGGCGTCTTCGAGCTTCCCCGTGTCCAGCATCTTCCGCAGTTCCGCAGCGGAGAATTCGGCCACCTCGATGTGCTCGTCGGCCTCCGGCTGGGCCTGAGCCGGCGCCAGGCCGCGCGCCTCAATCAGGTGCATGCGCTCGGTCAAGAAACCGGGGCTTGGATAAAAGCTGATGAGTCGTTTGAGCGATCGGGCCCGAAAGCCCGTCTCTTCAGCAAGCTCCCGCCGCGCAGCCTGTAACGGCGTTTCATCGGGTTGAAGGCCGCCAGCGACCAACTCCCAAAGATGCTTGCGGGCCGCGTAACGAAACTGGCGCACAAGCACCACCCGTCCGTCGTCACGGCGCGGCAGGACAACGACCGAGCCCCGGTGGCACACGACCTCACGGATCGCGGTCACCCCGCCCGGCTCGGCGACGCGATCGAGCCTGAGTTCGAGCACCCGGCCGGAAAAAACACTCTTACTCTCCAGAGTCCGAAACACAGTCACCTTCCTCCAACGTCCCAGCGTGCCAGTCGGGACTGGATGCCGACCCCGTGAGACGACCAGCGCAACGATCCCTGGCCGCTTCAGTTTGAAAGATCGATCTTCTCAATAAACGCCTTCGCCGCCTTGGGATCCTGCTCAGCCCTGACGGCGTTGCGATCCCGGTCCAGTTTCGCCTTCAGCTTAGCGTAAGTGTCGCGCTTCGTCTTGGTGGCGGCGGCCTGTTCTTTTGGAACCGCAGGATCCTGGCTGGCCTTGTCCAGGCAGGCGACAAGATCGTTCAACAAGCTTGCCGTGAAAGTAAGGTTGCTGACGCAACTCTTCTGATGAAACTTGTTTTCAAAGTCCTGAAGAGTCTCCTTCTTTACCGTCTCCACCAAGTCGGCGATGCTCTTGGTCGCGTCCTTCACCATCGCCTCCTCGTCTTGACAGGTCTGGGCCTTGAGCCGCCCAACCATCAGCAACGTCGCCGTTGCTATCTCCACAATGAAGAGCGAACGCAGAACTGCGTGATTCATGGCAACGCCTCACGTCCGCTCCGGGAATGTTGTCAGGGTAGACCTACCATCCCGGAAGCACGAATTCTAAAATTTCTGGTGTTTATGGTAGCAGACTGGGGGCGCTGTGAAAGGGCTTTGTTGCTTTTCTGGTCGCCGTGCCCTCCTGGCGGCGGCGGGGGAATTCGCGTCCTGGCCGAAGGCGTCGCGCTGCCCGGATGCCGCGCTTCGGCTATACTAGTGTCGGAGGTGGCGATGAAAATTACCGCTTTGATCGTCGACGACGAACAGCCGGCGCGCGACGAACTGGCGTTTTTGCTTAAGGGTTTTCCCGACCTGGAGGTCGTGGGAATCGGCAAAAACGGGGTCGAGGCGGTGAATCTGTCCCGCGAGCTGAATCCCCACCTGATGTTTTTGGATGTCGAGATGCCCGGTCTCGATGGATTCGGCGTTATCAAGAGGCTGCTCGAGAAAAAGTTGCACCTGCCTTTCGTGGTGTTTGTGACCGCTTACGATCATTACGCCGTCCAGGCTTTCGACGTCAACGCCATCGACTATGTGCTCAAACCGATCGCCAAGCCGCGCCTCGAAAAGGCGCTGGGCAAGGTCCGGCGCATGGTAGAAGGGGCGGAATCGGCCCGCGAGAAGCTTGACCGCCTGATCCAGATGCTCGAGAAGAAAAATCCTGTGCTGCAGAAGAACAAGCTTCTTGTCAAGAGCAACGGGCGGCTATACCTGCTCGACTCTGATGATGTGATTTACGCCAGTATCGAAGACGGCGTCATTAGCATTGTCGCCCACGATCTCGAAGGGCAATCCAACTTCCGGACGGTAGAGGAACTGCAAAACAGTCTTGACCCGAACACGTTCTGGAGAGTGCACCGCTCTTATCTCATTAACATCAACAAAATTAAAGAAGTTGTCCCTTGGTTTAAGAGTTCGTATCAACTTAAAATGGATGATCGCCGGCAAACCGAGATTCCCGTCAGCCGCGCCCAAACTCGCCGTTTGCGGCAGTTGCTGAACCTCTAAACAGCACACCGACCCATCGGGAGCTAGGTCCAGGCTTCTCGGCAGTGAACAGGCGCCGAACGGTCCTCTCGGCACCTGGCGGCGCCGACCCATCGTTCCCCCGTCGCTCCGGATCGCTGCCTTTTTACGATTTCGTTCTGGTCAGCGTGAGGGGCGTCGCGAGCTTGAAGGTCAGTCGGGTCTCCGGACCCAGCACGATTTCTTTTTTACCGGTGATGGCGGCTCCCGCGGTACCCGCGCCTGCTCCCACCGCAGCGCCGATCGCTGCCCCCTTTCCCTTACCGGCCAGCGCTCCGATCAAAGCGCCAACACCCGCTCCGCCCCCGATCATTTCGGCGTCCCGCTTCTTGTGCGAGGCGGCTTTCTCCCTCCAGGTACTGGTAGTAATATCCACCGCCTGACCACCCGGCAGGGTGAGCGATGTGAGCGTGAGCGAAAGCTCGGCGGGTCGATTCAGACGGCCGGAGCTGACTACGTGGGTAACCCGGCCGGTGACGCTGCTATTGATCGGCGCAATTTCGACGCCATTAACCGTCAGAGGGGAAGCCAGGGTCCCCTGGAATGCCGCGCCTTCCGATGTCCTTCCCGTATCGATGGTGTCACTCAGGCGCACGTCGAGTTCAGTGCCGGAAGGCACCGTAATCGTTTCCACTTTGGAAAGTGCGCCCGTCTTGGACCCTTCCTTGGCGCGATGTTTTAGCCCTCCCGGCTGAGTGCCGGTCCGGGCTGGCTGAGAGCCTGGCGCGCTGGATTGTTCAGTGGATTGCTCAGCACTTTTGTTCTGGCAGCCAGCAAAGGCCAATGCGAGAGCAACCCCAAGCGAGGCGACCAGCTTCGTTCGTCTTGGCATAAAAGCCCTCCAGCCCGCGAATTTCGGGTGTGTTTCCTCGTCGCCGCAACTGCGCGGTAATGGTGGCTGAGTTTCTGACTTTGATGTCCTGCCGTCTGACCGGAGTGCGCGGCCATGTATTCCTCCGTCCGCCGGGCTTCTGCGCCGATTGAGCTAAGAGGCGCCGCAACACCGCGGGTGAGTCACTCTCACGTTATCCTATACTATAACTGACGTTAATTGTCAATTAGGAAATAGCTTTGAACGCCGGGCTTCTTCCGGCCAAGGCGCGCCTTGCAGCTCCCTCCACCGGCTGTACTTTCTCCGAACGTATCGGGCTGCCATGCGCGCAAGGTAAAAGCCCGGAACACCGTCCAGAACACCCAACCGGAAGAAATATGTATAGGTGAAAACCCACGGGGGGGCGAGCCAGCGGCGGACGAGGCCTGGACCTTCGCCGCGCTCGATCATCTCTTGCGCGGCGAGCTGCGCGTAAAACTCGATGCGCTGCCGGTGCTCCGCGACAGAATCGCAGGTATAATGCAAAATCTCGCCGGGTAGGGTTTCGACGGGACCCCGCACGGTCACCGATTCGTGCACGTAGTCGCCCTCCCAGCGGCCAGCGCGTCGGTCAAAGAGCCGCAACTTGAAATCCGGGTACCAGCCGGAGTGCAAAATCCAGCGTCCCAGATACCGGGCGCGGCGGCGAAACCGATAGCCCGCGGCCGCCGGCTCCGCCCGTTTCCAAGCGCCGAGGGCTCGCTGCGCAATCAAATCGAGCTCCTCATCGGCATCGAGGCTCAGAATCCAATCGTGGCTCGCCAACTCCGCCGCGAAGTTCTTTTGCGCGGCGAAGCCTGGCCAGGCGTGGCGTACGACTCGCGCGCCCAGGCTAGAAGCGAGTTCACAAGTGTTGTCCGTCGAGCCGCTATCCACCACAATGACTTCGTCCGCGCAGGCGAGGGAACGAATGGCGCGGACGAGGTTGGGGCCCTCGTTGTACGCGATAATGGTGGCAGAAAGTTGCGGCATTGCGTATCACTCCGGGATTCCCAACCTTTGCCAACAGCCGGCCCTCAGGGCTGCGCGTTGGGGGCACGAGGGCCGCCCGTCGGTGGGTGGCGCCTCACTGGCGGCGAACCACTTGCGCAAACCTCCCCGCCATCACCGCTTGGCTGACCCGGTCAATATCCGCCGCGAGCGAGCGATCCGCTTTAAGCGCCGGAGAAATGCTGCGCACGAGGGCTCGCGCTCGCTCCGCCACCGGTGCCGTCGTGAGAGGGGCCAGGCATTCGAGAGCCCGGGTGGCAGCCAGAAGCTCGATGGCGAGAATCGCCGCTACGTTTCCCAAGATCGGCTTAAGCTTGAGAGCCGCGGCCATTCCCATGCTGACAAAGTCTTCCTGATTGCCTGAAGTCGGAATGGAATCGACAGACGCGGGATGCGCCAACACCTTGTTTTCCGAAACGAGCGCGGCCGCCGTCACTTGGGCCATCATCAATCCGGATTCCAAGCCGGGGCGTTGCGCCAGAAAGGGTGGAAGATCCGACGTCAGAGGATTGACCATGCGGTCGATCCGTCGCTCGGCGATGCCACCGAGCTGGGCGAGAGCCACAGCCATCAGGTCGAGCGCAGTCGCAATCGGCTGGCCATGAAAGTTGCCGCCGGAAATCACTTCCCCTTCTGGCGCAAAAACCAAAGGATTATCGGTGGCGCTATTCATCTCAATCTCGAAGACACCGCGGGCAAAGCCCAGCGCGTCGCGGACCGCCCCGTGGACCTGGGGCATGCACCGCAAACTGTAGGCATCCTGCACTCGCGGGCAGCCGCGATGGGATTCGCGGATCGCGCTACCCCGGTTCAGGCGGGCGAGGTTGCGCGCCGTTTGAAGCTGGCCCGGGTGAGGCCGCGCGCGGTGCAAGCGGTCGTCAAAGGCGGCGGGTGATCCGCGCAGAGCGTCCAGGGAAAGGGCTCCCGCCACGTCGGCCGTGTCCGCGAGAATCTCAGCTTGTCTTAAAGCCAGCAGCCCCAGCGAGAGCATGGCCTGGGTGCCGTTGACCAGCGAGATGCCCTCCTTCGCTTCGAGCGCCAGCGGTTGGAGCCCAAGCTGCCGGAGCGCGGCGCGAGCCGACACAAGCTTGCCGTCCTTCCCGAGTTGCGGCTCCAGCCACACCTCACCTTCGCCAATCAAGGCGCGCGCTACGTGCGCCAAGGGCGCTAGATCTCCGCTCGCCCCCACGGAACCCCGGCTCGGTACCAACGGCCGGACGCCCCGGTTGAGGAACTCGCAAAGGCGGTCGGCGACGACAGGCCGGACGCCCGAAAGGCCGGTGGCGAAGCCGTTCGCCCGCAGCAGCATCAAACCGCGGGTCTCGGCTCGATCCAGTGGTTCGCCGACGCCGCAAGCGTGACTACGGACGACGTTCAACTGCAGCTCGCGGGCGTGGCGGACGGAAATGCGCTCGCTGGCCAGGCTGCCAACGCCCGTGGTGACGGCGTAAACGGTTCGCTTCTGTCGAATCATCCTTTCCACCACGGCGCGGGACCGCTCCATCGCCCGCCGCGCGCGGGGATGAAGGGCCACACGACGTCCCTCGAGAACTACCTCGTAAAAATCTTGGCGGGTCAGATGGCGGCCCGTCAGCCATAGGGTACTGGACATCGGGGTCAGGCGTCGACCCGGCTTCGGCTCCCGCGGCCGACAAACAGATCATAGTATTTCTCGGGGAGGGCGCGCGGACGGCCTTCGCGGTCGGTGATGACGTGGACAGTTTCGCCTTCCGCCAGCAATTCGTCGTTCCTCTGCCGGTAGACTTCGTAGCCGAATACCAGCACGCGCTTCCGGACAGCCCGCAGACAAGTACGGATGACGATCTCGTCGTCGTAGCGGGCCGGAGCCTTGTAGCGGCAACGGCTTTCGGCGACCATAATATAAAGCCCATCCTGCTCTTCCATCTCGCGGTAAGCAAAACCGTGCTGACGGCAGAATTCAGTCCGCCCGATCTCAAACCACACGAAGTAATTGGCGTAATACACGATCCCCATCTGGTCGGTCTCCGCGTAGCGAACGCGCAGCGTGGTTGAACTCCAATCAGTTGGAATCGTACGCGTCATGGAAAGGCTGCGACGAGACCATGGTGACAGATGGACGGGGGATCTGAAAGGCCGGCTTCGGCAACGGTCTGTTCGCTGGCCGGCCGCCGTGCTTCCCGGGCTGGCGATCCATCCTGTTCAGGGCCCACCCCGGGCCAGGCGCGACAGCGCCGGCTCGATCTGTTTCAAGGCCCGCTCCAACTCGGCCAAGGCTTCCGCGGCGCGCGCCAGATCACCCTCGCGGCCCCAAAGCTCGAGCTGCCGGGCCCGGTCCAACGCCTGCGGCGCCGCAAAGTTGCATACAGATCCCTTGATGGCGTGGGCGTGTTCGGCCACCCCCCGGGCGTCGCCGCGCGCGAGGGCGTGGCGGATTCCCTCGAGCTGCTTGGGGCAGTCTTCGAGGAACAGGCGAGCCATCTCGGCCAACAACTCGGCGTCGCCCTCGACATTGGCCAGCGCGGCCGCGCGATCGAGCCCTTCGGCGTCGCCGGCCTCGGATCGCGTGCGGCTCTCGTCTGACGAGGGGCTGGAGGCCATGCCCTCTATCATACCAGAAGGCGAGGCGGGCCGTTCGACCCCGGCCGCCCGGTCGGTCAGCGAGGAGGCGCCCAGGGCCGGGCTTTACGGCGCCGCAGCCCCCGCCGGCAGGCTCCACGCGTACAGAGTATCCCCGGCCGCCATCAGCACGTACTGACGTCCGTCCAGTTCGTAGGTCATGGGAGAGCCCGACAGGCGATCATTCACGTTCAGATGCCACAACGTCTTGCCGGTGGCGGGATCGAGCGCCAGCAGATTGTCTTCGTTGTCGGCGGTAAAGAGCAGATGTCCAGCCGTGGTGAGGATGCCGGCGCTATTTTCGCCCGGGCCGGTTTCGTGGTCCCACACGATGCGGCCCGTGCGATAGTCGATGGCGCGAATGGTGGAATTCGCCCAAAGGCCGCGGTCGCGGCCCGCCCAGCCTTCCGGTTTGCCAGTCGCGGTCAAGTAGAAGATGCTGAACACGCGTCGCGCATCCACGTAAAACAAACCGGTCTGCGGGTCGAAGCTCGGTGACATCCAGTTGGTCGCGCCGTCCGAGGCGGGCTCGACCAGCGCTCCGTCAGGCCTCGGATCCATGTCGGGATTGCGGATGGGGCGTCCCCGCGAATCGATTCCCGCCGTCCAATTGGTGTCAATGAAAGGGGCCGTGAGCAGATGCCGGCCATTGGTGCGGTCCAGCACGAAGAAGAAGCCGTTGCGGCTCGCTTGGGCCAGAAGTTTGCGCGGCTCGCCGCCAAAGGGCGCGTCAAAGAGCACCGGAGTCTCCACTGCATCCCAATCATGCACATCGTGCGGCGAGGGCTGGAAGTACCACACCAGCTTGCCGGTATCGGGATTGAGCGCCACAATCGAGCACGTGTACAGATTGTCCCCCGGGCGCGCCTGGCCGGCCAGGACCGGGTTCGGGTTTCCCGTACCCCAATAGAGCAAATTGAGTTCCGGGTCGTAGGTCCCGGTCATCCAGGTCATGCCGCCGCCATGCCGGATCGCGTCGCTGTTTCTCGGCCACGTTTCCGACCCCGGTTCACCGGGAGCGGGCTCCACGTACCAGCGCCACTGGAGCTCTCCCGTGGCCGGATCAACCGCATCCAGGAAGCCCGGGATATCGGTGACGTCGCCGGAGACTCCGACGATGACGTGGTTGCGGACGACGAGCGGGGCCATGGTGGAAAAGTAGCCGAGCTTGGGATCAGCCAGCTCGCGGTCCCAGCGCACGCGGCCGTCCCGGGCGCGGAGCGAAACCAAATGGGCATCGGGCGTCGTGAAGTAAAGCCACTCTCCATACATGGCGACGCCGCGATGGCCAATGTGGTCGCCTTCGGAGGGACGGTGGTAATGCCAGATTTCGCGGCCGTAACGGGCGTCGACCGCCCAAACGTTATCCGGCGCGGTGAAATACAGGATGCCGTTCACCTCGAGAGGGGTCGACTTGATTTCTGCCCCGCGCGCCCGGTAGACCCAGGCCAAGGTGAGCGCCCCGATATTGGCGGCGTTGATTTGGTCGAGCGGGCTGTAGCGCCGGCCGGAATAGTCGCCGTTGTACGTCGGCCAGGTATCGGTCGCCGGCCGCAGCAGCGCCGACGGGTCCAGACCCTGGGCGAACAAAGCCGCGGCCCCCAAGCACAAGCCGGCCACCCCCGCCAGCCATACAGCCCACCATGAGCGCCTCGCGGCCGCCGGCTCGAACCCCATCGCGAAACGAGTCATCGCAGTGTTTCCAAATAGGCAAAGAGATTGTGGAGGTCATCCTGAGTCAACCGACCAAGGAGCGCCTCGTGCGCAGCGAGCGGATCCCGCACCTCCACCTTCACCCGGTCGCGTGGAAACGATCGATACCACCCGGACGCCTCGCGCAGGGACACCATGAACTCATCCAGGTGCAGCAGCCGCCCGCTCACTTGCTCCCCCGAGGCCAGCGTGACGGTGACCGACGCCGGCTGGGCGCCGCGGGGATAGAGCATGCGAGCTTCGAGCTCGAGCGGCGGGTACTTGCTGGCCACGTGGGCGAGGTCGCCGCCCGGGGAGTGGCAGGCATTGCAGCCGCCCGCGCCACTGAAGTAGGCCTTGCCGGCCTCCGCCTTCCCGGTTAGCAGTCGCGCGAGCGGGTAGACCGCCGGCACGCGGTTTGACGCCAGAGCCTCCCGAGCCCGCTCATGGAGAAAGGCCGCCACATCGCGAATCTGATCGGCCGACAGAGGCAGCGCCGGCATCCCCTTGTCGGGGCGCCCGTTGCGAATCACCTCGCCGATCAAGTTGCCGTTCACGTCGTGGGCGACCACCTTCGAGCGCACCAGGTCAGGACCCCGCGCCCCGGTGGCGTCGGCTCCATGGCAGAAACCGCAGGATTGTTGGAATTGCCGGCGGCCGCGCTCCGCCGGCCCCGACGAGGCGGCCTGGGCCAACATCCAGGAGAAGGCCGTCAGGCCGGCAACAACGCCGCAGGCATACGGCAGGGCGCGAACTCGCCGGTCTCCCCGGCCACGCGCCCCGCTCCCGATCCATCGCCTCATGACCCTCTTCTCATATCCGAGCGCTCGGCAAAGTGCAACACTTTAGCACGAGATGGCCTCGCGCGGAGCCCGCCGTTTTTGGACGGCCGCCACGCTCAGGCGAGTCCGTCTCCGCCGCGGGCGGAGCGTCGTAAAACCTTTTTTTGCTGCGGAGCGTCTAGGAGGGTGTACACTAGGGCCAGTGTGCCGTCAGCGGCACAGCAAGGGGTGCATCATGAAACCCACCGTTCGGCTGGCAGCTCTCTCCGTGGCTTTGGGCTTCGCGTTCGTGAATGGCCTGATGGCGGGAGAATATTCCCATGTCCGGATCGTGCGCTTGAGCTTTACGGAGGGCACGGTCAGCCTCCAACGTCCGGGCTCATCGGAGTGGGTGGAGGCACCCGTCAACACGCCCATCGAAGAGGGCTTCAAGCTCTCCACCGGGAAGGGCGGTTATGCGGAAGTCGAGTTCGAGAATGGCTCGACGGCGCGCTTGGGCGAACAGTCGCTGCTCGATTTCACCCAGCTCGTGCTCGGCGCGGCCGGCAACAAAATCAACCGCATGGCGCTCCTGCAGGGCTACGGCACCTTCCATGCCGAAATGGGCAAAGATGATGTTTATGAAGTCGCGGCCGGCGGGGCCACGCTGCAGGCCTCGCGCAAGGCGGAGTTTCGCGCCGACGTGGACGGCGGCCATCTCCGCGTCGAGGTCTTTAAGGGCGACGTCCAGGTGACCAGCCCCCAGGGTTCCGCCACCCTCACCAAGAACAAAGTCCTCGAGCTCGTCCCACATGAAGAGGCCTTCACCATCACCCATGGCATCGCCAAGGACGACTGGGACCGTTGGGTGGCGGAGCGGGATGAAGAAGCCGACGCCGCCAACCGCCCCCCGGTCGGATTTCGGGGCGCGCCCCGGTTCGGCTGGAGCGATCTGTACGATTACGGCCAATGGTCTTACCTGGACGGTTTCGGCTGGGCCTGGATGCCTTACGTAGGCCCGATGTGGTCGCCCTTTACGCTCGGGCAATGGTGCTGGTACCCCAGCCTCGGCTACACCTGGATTTCCTTCGAGCCGTGGGGCTGGCTGCCCTTCCACTATGGCAACTGGTTTTTTGACCCGATGTTCGGCTGGATGTGGCTTCCCGGCAGTTTCTACGCCTGGAACCCCGCCCCCGTGAACTGGTACGTCGGGGCCGGCTGGGTGGGCTGGGCGCCGCTCACCGTCAACCGGCCGCCGAAGGGCCACGGAGCGGGGATGGTGACAGGCGGAAGCGCGGGCTGCGCCCAAGGAATGACGTGCCGGATCGTGACGGTGAGTACGGCGGCTTTCCAAAGCGGCAAACCCGTGGTGCCGCACGAAGTCCGGTTCACATCGCCTGCCGACGGCCGCTTGGTTACCCGGCTCGACTTGGCTCCAACCCCCCAAGCCATGCTGCCCGGCGCGGTGATCAACCCGCCGGCGGTGGCCGCGGCGTTCGCGGCGCACTCTCGGATTGAGCCGGGAGCCCGTCCGCTGGCCCTCGGGCGAACCCCGTTGGATCACTCCGCGCCGGCAATGGCGCTCCCCCGCCCCGCGACGGCCGGGTTCCCCGCCGCCGGCCGCTCTTTCGCCCGCCCATCACCGGGCTTCGGCGCGTGGCATTCCCGTTCGGCTCCTGCCGTCTCGCCCCGACGATCTTTCGCGCGGCCCACCTTCATCAATTCGGGCGGCGGATGGCGCGGTGGCGAGATGCGGAGCAGCGGGCTGCCGAGCGGCGGGTTTTCCGCGCCGTCGCCCAGTCTGAGCGTCAGTAGTCCGGCCGCCTCCACCTCGGCCGGCCCCGCCGGGGGCCACGGCGGCGCGGCCGGCCCGCATCGCTGACCCTTCTCGCTGCCGGCGCCCGCTAAGTCTCTACCCAATCAGAATGCCGGCGTATCCAACCACGGCGGCGCGGTCGCCCCCAGCGTCGGCCGAGGTGGCGTATTTCACCAACTCCGCCTCCGAGGCCGCCAGCTCCCGGGCCGCCGCCAGCAGGGCCACCGTCGGCGCATAGCCGCACATCGAGATGCGCTCGCGGTGAACCACGTCATCCAGACCGGCGGGGTCGAGCGCCAGGATGCGGTCGATGGCCTTGCGGTCCTTGATCCGCGTCCGGTCGTCCGGCTCGTAGTGGTTCAGATCGCTGGAAGCTACGATCAGCACCGCTTCCTCGGTTTCGCGCAGCACTTCGGCAAGCGCGCGGCCGAAAGCGGCCAGGCCGGCGTACTCCACCCAGCCGAAGGCGATGGGCACAATGCGAAAGTTCTTCGCCGTATATTGCAGGAAGGGCACTTGCACCTCGAGGGAATGTTCCTCGGCGTGGGCCTCGTGATCTTCCTGCACGGCCGGCGAACGCTTCATGAGGGCGCGCGCCAGAGTTTCGTTGATGGGAACTTCGCCGAGCGGCGTCAGCCACGCGCCGCTGGACATGATGGCCAGGGAGGCGAATCCTCGCCCGAAGTGGTTGGGACCCAAAATCACATAGGTTGAATACGGCGGCAAACGGCGATAGACGGCTCCCGCCACGTGACCCGAGTACATATACCCGGCGTGCGGCACCACGCACCCGACCCAGCGCCGCCCCGCCGCCGGGGTACCGGCCTCCGCTTCCGGGGCGAGGTAGCTGGCCAACTCGCGCGCGAGCGTTTCGGGTCGCGAGGGATAGAATCGGCCCGCTACGGCCGGGTGACGGACCGAAGCAGTCGGCATGAAAAAATCCTAGTGGGGGAATCCGGCGGTGTCAAGCCAGCCGAGGCCCGGCGCGCCCTCCCTCATCGGGACCCCGCCGCTCGGCCTCCTCAAACCCCGCGCATTCGGTCACCGGCAACCGCGGGTAAGCGGGGAACCTCACGTCGGCCCGCGAGCGCTCGCACCGGTAAAAGACCGAGCCCCGGTCGGAGCGAACCGTGCGCGCGTGACGGCACCGCGCGCACAGGCCGGCCTCGGGCCTGGCGGCGCTCTCGGGCGAGATCAGGCTCATGGGATGGCGCACGGCGCCAGCCCGCGCTTTTCCAGATACTGCTGATGATACTCCTCGGCCCGCCAGAACTCCGCCGCCGGCACGATCTGGGTGGCGAGGGGACGGCGGTAAAGGCCGGACTTTTCGACTCGCTCCTTCGAGGCTCGGGCGGCCGCTTCCTGTTCCGGCGTGTGAAAGAAGATGACGGAGCGATACTGAGTGCCAACGTCCGGGCCTTGGCGGTTCACTTGCGTCGGATCGTGGATTTGCCAGAACACCTCGAGCAGGTCTTCGTAGCGAATCCGCGCCGGATCGTATTCCAGTTGGACCACTTCCGCGTGCCCCGTCCGGTCCGTGCACACCTGCCGGTAAGTCGGATTCGCCACCGTGCCGCCCATAAATCCCACCGCCGTCGACACCACACCCTCGATGCGGCGAAAGGCCGCTTCCACGCCCCAAAAACAGCCGGCTCCAAACGTGGCTCTTTCCATGTCCTCCCCCGCGCCGCCGGCACCGCGCCCCGGAGCGCGCGGCCGGCTAATCCTTCTGGTCGTCCTCGATGGTAATCTTGAGCGCGCGCAGGAATTCCGCGTCCTGGCGGGTCAGTTGAAAATCCTCCTGCCCGGCCGCCGCAGAGTCCCGTTCTCCGAACTTCTCCCGATGCATGATACTGGTCTCACCCCGCTTGTTAACCCCGATCGTGACCTCGAGCACCAGGAAAAGGTCGTAACCGGCGTCGCGGATGCGGCTCATCACCTCGGCGATCCGATCCGATTCGGACAGTGACTCGTTGATGGCTTCACCCAGCTCTTTAATGAGGCGCTTGAATTGGTCACCCAGTTCCAACCGTCACCCGCCTTGCTCTCACCCGGCATCGAGTCTGGTTTCATTGTAGGAGCCGCTTTGAACCGGTGTCAAGCTGGCGGGCTCCGCGGGGACGAGACAACGGGCCAACAGCTCTTGACAGTGACCTGCAAAATGTGTATTTTACAGTTATCTATGCTCCTTCTTCCATCGCCTCCTGAAGCTCGGTACGCGGCCCCTGCTACCACTCTGCGCCCGTCATCGAGTCTGGTTCGAGCCGAAGGGGGCTTGCAGAGGCAAAAATCTCAACTGGGGCGATACCCCCCATCCCAGGGGGTCGAAGCCACTATATTATTGAAAACAAGCAACCTAGCGGCTTCGCTCGAAAAACGAAGCCGCTAAGTTATTGAAAATACGTAGAAGCGGTTCTGGAAAGCCACTAGGTTGATGAAAAATAAAGGAGTTAGATAAAAACAGCGGGGTCCAGACGGGCTGTAAGTGATTGAAAATTCGTCGAACCCTCCAAACCGGCCCTCGATAAAGCCACTAGGTTGTTGAAAATGCTAGATATAGCGATTCATGGCCGAGAAACTCTGCGAACCCCGCCCAAACCTGGCGCTCGCCGAAACTGGCCAGCGGTTCCTCGAGCGGAAAGGGCGAATTAAATTGCTTGGCCGGGAGAACAAACGTGGTACTATGAAGCGGCAATTTGTTGAGTCGCAGGGCCGACGAGCATCGTACGAACTTCAGGAGCGCACTTTCGGATCTCTCTCTGCCGTTGTGACCCGCCGAATGCCCGCCAGGCGCGGGATGTCCCCGGCGTCGCCGCAATCGCAAATTGCCAAACCAACGATAGAGCGTTTGAATGAAGAAGCAACGCACGGAGAAGCCATTCAGCCCCCGGAACCGTGACGGCTTCGCGCTTCCGGCTGGAAGGCACCGGGTTCCTAACGGGAGGGCAAGCTTCAGGTTCCGCCAGGAGCCGAAGAGCTTGGCGTCCGACCAGATCGAGAACTGTAACCCAGCGGGGCGGCCTCGCAAGTCCGCCCGGATTCGGAGTGTTACTTATGGCAAGACTTTTCGTGGGTAATCTTCCTCATAGCGCCACGGACAGCGCTTTGCAGGAATTCGTCACCGCGGCGGGGTTTCAGGTGGCTTCGGCCGTGGTGATCCGGGACAAGATGACGGGCGACTCGCGGGGATTCGGCTTCGTGGAGCTGGCCGAGAACGAGGACGTCCAGCGCGCGATCGAGGGCCTGAACGGCCAGCCGATGGAAGGTCGCCGGCTGACCGTGAACGAAGCGCGGCCCCAGCGTTCGGACTTTTCCCGCTCGGGAGACCGCGGGGGCCGGCATCAGGGGCAGCGCGACCGGGGCGACTTCGATCGCCGAAGGCGGTTCTGAAGTGACGCGATGGATCGTAGGGTCCTCCTCTGCCGTTCGACGTTGACTCTGCCTTGGCTATGAGCCCCGCCGAGTTCATCGCCGCGCTGGGCGGGGGCCGGCTCGCGTCGGCCTACCTGCTCTGCGGCCCCGACCGTTTTTGGCACGACGAGTGCCGGAGGGCGATCGTGCAGGCCGTCCCCGCCGAGGCGCGGGCCTGGTGCCTGACGGAGGTGGAGTTTGAGGCCGGCCGCCTGAACGAGCGGCTCGAGGCCGCCCGTCAAATACCGATGCTCGGCGGTCACGCCTTCTTTCTCTTTTCCGATTTCGAGGATTTCCGGCGCGCCACGGACGAAGACTACGAGGCGCTTGAAGCCTACTTGGCCCAGCCGTCGCCGTTCGCCACGCTGGTCTTTGCCGCTGCCGAGCCCGATCGGCGGCGGCGCTTTCTCCAGTTGCTCGAGAAGAAGGCGGTGGTGGTGAACCTGAGGCCGCTCGCGCGCCGCGAGGCCGTGGACTGGCTGATCCGCTATCTGCGCGACCGCGGGGTCGAAATCGAGCGGCGGCTGGCGGAAGAGCTGGCCGCCAAGTTCGAAAGCCAGCCGGAGCCGCGCGGCGAGGTGCGGGCGGCGGCCGTCAATCTGCTCTGGATGCGCACGGAAGTTGAGAAACTGCTGACCGCGCGCTGCGGAGCGAAGCGGCTCCAGCCGGAAGACCTCGAGCTGATCGTCTCCGTCCGCGAGGAGCACGAGATGGGCGGGCTGTTGGCGGCGCTGGCGGAACGGACCTGCGGGCCGGCCATCGAGCGTCTGCGGGCTCTGGCGGCCGGCAAGGAGCCGGAAACTTTGATCCTGTGGTGCATCGGAGACCTGTTTCGGCAAGCGCTGAAGAACGGAGCGTCAGCGGGTGCCGGCGCGGCGGGTTGGTATCACTCGGCCCGTCCGTTTTCGCCGTTTGAAGCGGCCCGGCGCGCGGCGCGGACTTATTCCCGCGACGAATTGTTGCTCGCGATGCGCGCCGTGCGCGCCACCGACCTGGCCATCAAGTCCTCGTGGAAAGACGCCCGCATTCTCCTGGAATCGCTGGTGTGGGAGATCGTGCTCGGCCGCCGCGGCGGAGGAGTACCGGCCTTCGAGGCGCCGGAAATGTGACCCCGGGCCCGCCGTCGCGGACGGCGAAGAGAAGGGCGCCTCCATCGCGCGAGCGGCGCCGAGAGCCGTGCAGCGGGAATCGCGTCACGGGACGAAAGGGCTGGGCGAGGCGCTCGCGCCTTTGCCGCCGCTCGCCAGGGCGGCCGCCGCGCCGGCAGCGGCGGCGGCTCCTGCGGCCAGGACGATGATCGCGGTATGGCTCGAGGGTTTCGGCTGAACCGGCGCGTGTTCGGGTGGAGCGCCCGATTCCTGCCCGGACGGTTTGGGCGGT
>CADDZC010000033.1 GCA_902812365.1 Acidobacteriota bacterium
TTTCAATCGATCGCGCTCTTTCTGGCTCAACTCGATCGGCTCCTCTCTCATCGGTCCTCCCGCACCTTATGAAAGAGGACATTTCTACCTTGCACAAACCGGACATTTTCATTTTGCGGCTACAAAGATAATATCGGCTCTTGACGGCCGGCGCCATTTCGGTTAGCCTGGGACCTTCGTAGCCACCAGAAGAATCGAAGCCCCGATCGAGGAGACGCGTCTGATGAAGCGGATGATCGTGAGGGCCGCCCTTTGCCTGATGACCGCCGGCCGGCTCGGCGCCGCCGACAACCTGCGGGTGAATCCGAAACTGAACTTGATGAAGAACGGGGACCAGGGCCGCCTGATTCTGGGCGACCATCTGGGCGACGGCATTGTCAAGGGCGAGGTCAATTACATCATCTTCTATGCCGGCTTCTGCTACAACGCCAAGCGGCAAGCCGAGCGAACCGTGGAGCTTTACCACCAGTATCGGGACCGCGTGCACTTCGTGGTCGTCGACTGGTCGGGCATCTTTTCCTCCCAGGATTTGCCGCCCGCGCAGCGGGAGCTTTCCCTCCAATACTTTCACGGCGACATTCCGCACACCACAATCCTGGATCGCAACGGAAAGGCCGTGTTTGACTACACCGGCGAAGCCGACGACGCCACGCTGATCGGCTGGCTCGATTACGCGCTCCGCTCGTCGCCCGACTCGCCAACCTTAGCCGCTGAGCCCGCGGCGCCCGAAAAGGCGGATCCGAGCTCGGGCGGGCGCTGACCCGCTTCCGCCGCCGCTGAGCCGCGCCGCTTGCCGGTCCTCCCGCGGCGCGCGCCAGCCGGTCGTGTAGAATAGCCGTATGCGGAAATCGCTGATCGTGGCCCTCAGTCTTTTCGGCCTCTTCGATTCCCTGTATCTCTGGTGGGTTTACACGTCGCCGTCTCATCCTCTGGTTTGTTTGGGCACGGGCTGCGACGTGGTGCGCGCGAGCCCGTACGCGCATTGGCGGGGATTGCCGCTTCCCGCTTACGGCGCGGAAATGTACGCGGTGCTTGTGCTGCTGGTCTTCGCCGAAGCTTTGGCGGGCGGAGCGCGGGCGCGGCGAGTGGCCAGCGCGACCATCGTCGCGGTCGCCGCCGCCGGATTTCTCGTTTCCGCCTATCTGAGCGGCCTGGAGGCTTTCGTCATCCATGCGTGGTGCGCCTGGTGCGTGGCCTCCGCCGTCGCCATCACCCTGATTTTGGCGCTCGCGGTGTGGGATTTCCGGCACCGAGAAGCGCCGCTCGAAGCCTCGGCGGCGCTCGCGCGCGCGCGGACGTATTTCGTGCTCTCGGTCGTGGCCCTGGCCGCGGGAATTCCTTCCTTCCTCCTCCTGCGCCAGTCCGGGGCGTCGCCGAGCGCGCCGGCGGTTTCGCCCGCGGCGCTGGAGGAACGGCTGGTGCGCCCGGACAGCCACGCCACCGGCAACCTCGATTCGCCCGTGACGCTGGTGGAATTCGGTGATTTCCAATGCCCCTTTTGCGCCGCCGCCCAACCGGTCGTCGAGACCATCCTGAAGAATTACGGGGATCGCCTTCGCTTTGTCTTCCGGCACTTTCCCGTGCGCGAGCTCCACACCCAAGCGGAGACGGCCGCCGAAGCCAGCGAGTGCGCGGCCGCGCAGGGCAAGTTCTGGCAGGCGGAGCGGATGTTCTATCAGAACCAGAGCGATTTGAGCGAGCCGGCCCTCGAGCGCTACGCCGCCCAGCTCGGACTCAACACCGCCCAGTTCGACCAGTGCCTGACCAGCGGCGCCATGGCGGCGCGAGTCCAGCAGGACGTGGAAGACGCCAAAGCCCTCGGCGTCCACGGACCTCCCACGTTCTTCCTCGACCATCAAGAGATCGTCGGCGTGCCGGACTATCACCGCCTGGCCGGAATGATCGACCGCGAGCTGGCCGCCCGCGGCCTCGAGGCGGCGCCCGGCTTCGGCGCGCCCGCCGGCAACGTGTTCGCGCAGCTCGGGGGATCGGCGCTCGCCTGCAGCCCGGAGGAAGCCAGACTCCGCCAGCCTTCGCTGATCCATACGGCCGAGGCCGAGCGGCTGTTTCGCGACCGGGCGGCGCTGTTTGTGGACGTGCGGCCGCCCGCCGATTTCGCCACCGGCCACATTCCCGGGGCCGTCAACGTGCCGGTCGAGGAGATGGAAGCGCGATGGTCGCGCCTGCCGCGCGATCAGACGATCGTGCTCTATGAGAGCGGCCGGGCCGGCTCCTCGCCCGAGGACGCCTGCGCCATGAGCCGCGGTGCCGGGCGCGTCCTGCTCAGCCACGGATTCGCCGGCGGCCGGGTGAAGGTTTATCAGGAAGGGTTCAGCGGCTGGGAGAAAGCCGGGCTGGCCGTTGAACGCTAGCGGCGCCATCCGCGGCCTGGTCTCATCCGCCGCCGATCACGTATAATCGGCAACCTTACAGCCGCGGAGGTGTTCATGCGCCGGGTTCGGTGGAGTCTTCTGCTGTACGGTCTGATGTGGAGTTGCGGGGCGGCCGCCCAGGAAATGCCGGAAGGCCGCTTGATGCGGTTTCCCGACGTCGGCAAGGATCAAGTCGTCTTCAGCTACGCCGGCGATTTGTGGCTGGTCTCGACCCAGGGCGGCACGGCGCGGCGCATCACCACGCATCCGGGTCTTGAACTGTTCCCCAAGTTCTCGCCCGACGGCCGCTGGATCGCGTTCACGGGGCAGTACGACGGCAACTTTAACGTCTACGTGATCCCTTCCGGCGGCGGCGAGCCGCGCCAATTGACCTTCGAGCCGGACCCGATCCACGTGCCCGAGCGCATGGGGCCGAACAACGAGGTGATCACCTGGTTTCCCGACAGTCGCCGCATCCTGTTTCTCTCGCGGCGTCAGACCTTCAACGGCTGGTTTGGCCAGTTGTACAGCGTCGGCATCGACGGCGGCCTGCCCGAGCCGTTGCCGGTGCCCAAGGGCGGCCTGACCTCGTTCTCACCGGACGGAACCAAGATCGCCTACAACCGCATCTTCCGCAATTTCCGGACCTGGAAACGTTACACGGGCGGCCTGGCGCAAGATATCTGGATCTATGATCTAAAAGCCCAGCACATCGAGCGCATCACCGACTACCCGGGCACGGACACCTTTCCGATGTGGCACGGCGAAACCATCTATTTTGCCTCGGATCGGGGAGCCGAGCGCCGGATGAATCTGTACAGTTACAGCCTGCGCACCCGGCAAACCCGCCAACTGACCCACTTCGCGGAGTATGACGTCAACTGGCCGAGTCTGGGCCCGGACTCGATCGTCTTCGAGAATGGCGGCTTTCTCTATCTGTTCGACCTCCGGTCGGAGAAAGTCCGCAAGCTGACCGTCTACGTGCCGGGGGATTTCGACCAGGCGCGGCGCCACTGGACGAACGTGAGCCGGCTGATCACCTCGTTTGACCTGGCGCCGGATGGCCAGCGGGCCGTGCTGACGGCGCGCGGCGACGTGTTTACCGTGCCCGCCAAAGAGGGAAGCATCCGCAACCTCACCCAAACACCCGGCATCCGCGAACGAGACGCCACCTGGTCGCCCGACGGCAAATGGATCGCCTACTTGTCGGACCGCAGCGGCGAGGACGAGCTCTACATCGCGCCTCAGGACGGCATGGGCCCGGAAGTCCGCATCACGTTTGACGGCACGATGTTCCGCCTGCCGCCCGTCTGGTCTCCTGACAGCAAGAAACTCCTCTGGGCCGACAAGAGCCTGCGGCTGTTCTACGTCGATATCGACGCCAAGAAGCCGGTTTTGATCGACCAGGGCCGCGACTTCGACATCACTGACTACAACTGGTCGCCCGACAGTCAGTGGGTGGCCTACGCCAAGCCGGAGCGGAACGGCAACTCCGCCATTCTTCTTTACTCCCTCGCCGGCCGCCGCCTCGCCCCGGTCACCACCAGCTTCTATAACAGCCGCAGCCCGGTGTTTGATCCCGGCGGCCGGTACCTGTATTTTCTCTCCGACCGCGATTACAACGAGGTGCTGGGAGCCTATGACTTCGAGTTTGCCAATCCCAAGACCCGGCGCGTGTACGTGGTGACGCTCCGCGCCGAGCTGGCGTCGCCGTTTGCGCCCCAAAGCGACGAGACCGGCGCCAAGAAGCCGGGCGGCGGCGCGGCGGAGGAGGAGAAGGCGAAGCCGGAGGCCCGGGCGCCGGCGCAGAATTTCCGCATCGATCTGGAAGGCATCCAGAATCGCCTCGTCGCGCTGCCCATCCCCGCCGGAAACCTGCGCGGGCTCGGAGCGTCCAAGGAGGCGGTGTTCTACGCTTCCCTGCCGATTTTCGGGCTTTCCGGGCCGCTACCGGGCGAGCAACCGGCCATCCACATCTTCGAGATGAAGGAGCGGAAGGATCAGGTGCTGATCGAAGGCGCGCAGGACTTCGCGCTCTCATTCGACGGCACCAAGCTCCTCTATCGGGCGCAGGCCGCGCCGCCCGGCGAAGAACGCCCGCCCCAAGCCGCCACCTACGGCATTATCGAGGCCAAGGCCCCGGCCGGAGGCCCGCATAAGGTTGGCGACGGGGCGCTGAACCTCTCGGCGCTGCGCCTGGAAGTGGATCCGCGCGCCGAGTGGAAGCAGATTTTCAACGAAGTGTGGCGGCAGGAGCGGGACTACTTTTATGAGCCGTCGATGAACGGAGTGAACTGGGAAAGAGGGCGGCAGCGCTATGCGGTGCTCCTGCCCTACGTCAACGACCGCTACGACCTGACTTACGTCCTCGGGGAGATGATCGGAGAGCTTTCCAACTCGCACACCTACGTGGGCGGCGGCGACTACCCGGACCTCAATCCGGTAAACGGCGGCCGGCTGGGGGCTGACTTCGAGCTCGACCCCGCCAGCGGCGACTACCGCTTCGGGAAGATTTACCCGGGCGAGAACTGGGACCCCCAACGGCGCTCCCCGCTGACCGAGCCCGGCGTCGGCGTTCACGCCGGAGACTATCTGCTGGCCGTCAACGGCAAGCCGCTCCGCGCTCCCGAGAATCCTTACGCCCGCCTGGTGAACACCGCCAATGAGAACGTCACGCTGACGGTGAACGCGCGGCCCACGATGGAGGGCGCGCGGCAGGTGGTGGTGAAGCCCATCCCGAGCGAGTTCGGGCTTCACGAGCTGAACTGGATCGAGACGAACCGCCGCAAGGTGGAGGAGGCGACGCGCGGCCGAGTGGGATACGTTTATTTGCCCGACATGTCCGCCGCCGGCCTGAACGAATTTGTGAAGCAGTATTTCCCCCAAATTCGCAAGGAGGGTCTGATCTTCGATGTGCGTTACAACGGCGGCGGGTTCGTGGATCAGATCATCTTCGAGCGGCTGCGCCGCATCCTGGCCGGCATGAACGCCGCCCGCAACTTTGACAGCAGCACCATCCCCGACAACGTCTTCTACGGTTACATGGCCTGCGTCGCCAACCACTACACGGCCTCGGACGGCGACTTTTTCGCCTATTTCTTCAAGCAGTACCGGCTCGGTCCGGTGATCGGCGAGCGAACCTGGGGCGGCGTGCGCGGTATTCGCGGCGAGATCCCGCTGATCGACGGCGGCTACATCACCCGCCCAGAGTTCTCCCTTTACGACCTCAACAGCCACTGGGTGATCGAAAACCGCGGAGTCGAGCCCGACATCGTGGTGGACAACCGGCCTGACCTCGTCATGCAGGGCCATGACCCGCAGCTGGAAAAGGCCGTCGAGGTCGTCATGAAGCAGATCGAGGAGCACCCGAAGCGGCTCGCGCCGCGACCACCCGATCTGCCGGCCTATCCATCCGGCCCGGGCCGGTAGCGGGGCGGCGGCGGGCTCAGGGGGCAGGGTTGCCGGCGGGCGGCTCGGTAGCTTTGCGCAGCTTGTAGAGCAGCGAGCGATAGCTGATGTTCAGGGCCTGAGCGGCTTTTTTGCGATTCCAGTGGTGAGCCTGCAGGACCTCGAGGATCACTTTGCGCTCAAACTCGCGCGCCGCCTCTCGGGCCATGCCTTTGAGAGGGATGGAGCCGGGCCGTGAAGCCTCGGGCGGCCAAGAAGGCGGCTGCGGCCCGAGCTCGCTCCAGATCGCATCTTCGGACCCGAGAACGACATAGCGCTTGATCAGGTTCTCCAACTGGCGGATGTTTCCCGGCCACGAGTACGCCTGAAAACGCTCGAGAATGCGCCGCGACAGCGGCTTGGCCTTGCCGTTGTACCGGTCGTTGTACGCGGCGAGCAGATAATCCACGATGGCAGGAATATCCGCGAGCCGCTCGCGCAGCGGAGGCACCCGCAGCCCCACGACGTTGATCCGGTAGAACAGATCCTCGCGGAAGGCCCCGGCGGCGATCCGATCCTCGAGGCGCTGGTGGGTGGCGCACAGCAGCCGGAGGTCGACGTGGCGTTCCTCTTGGCCGCCGATGCGGCAGAACTTTCCATCCTGCAGCACTTGCAACAGCTTGGCCTGGAGGCTGAGCTCGAGCTCCGAGATCTCGTCGAGAAAGAGGGTTCCGCCTTGCGCGAGCTCCACCCGGCCGGGCTTGCTGCCCAAGGCTCCGGTAAAGGCTCCCTTTTCGTATCCGAACAGTTCGCTTTCGAGCAGCGCTGCCGGGATCGCCGGGCAGTTGACCTTGACGAACGGCGCGGACGCCCGCGGCGACCGCTGGTGAATAAACTTCGCCAGAACCTCTTTGCCGGTACCGCTTTCACCGTAGATCAGCACCGGCACATCGACAAGCGCCACGCGCTCCGCCTTTTGGAGGAGGGTCTGCATGCCGCGCGAGCGCCCGAAGAGAACCGATTCCGGCGGCAGCACCGGTTGGGCCTTCGTCGGGTAGCCGTCTGCAAAATTGCCCTGCGCCATCGTCCCCAAAGTCCAGACGTTAAGTAGTCTTCTAGCCGAGCACCTGAGGGTCCAAACGGACGGCTCGGCCGCCTAGCCAGCCCGCGAAGGCCCGGCCGTCCAGAAATATTCTCAATATATTCAACAACTTACCGACTGCACCTGGCTCCGTCCCGGGCCGCCCAGCAATCGCCCCGGTCCCGCCCCGCGAGCCTCGAGAAGAGAACTGGATTTTCCCTGAAGGGTAAGACTGTTCTCTCCTCCGCGGCTCGGGGCAGTTGAGACCAGCTGCTGCGCGGCATAGCGGGCGAGACCGGCGCGCTAGCTGCGGTCAATGTTGTATTGCCGGATTTTGTACAGCAGTGCCTTGTAACTGATGTTCAGGAGGCGGGAGGCTTCTTTGCGGTTCCACTTTGTGCGCTCGAGAGCGCGCGTGATGGCTTCAATCTCGGCTTCGTCTTTCACCCCGCGGACGAGCGACTTCAGGTCCCCGGGCTCGCGCACCTGGGCGCGAACCGACGCCTTGGCGCTGCCCGCAACCTCGGCCGCCTTGACCTCGAGATCCCCTAGCACCAGCGATTCGTCGCCCAGAATCAAATAGCGCTTGACGAAATTCTCGAGCTCGCGCAGATTGCCCGGCCAGTGGTACCTCATGCAGGCCTCCACCAGAGGCGGCGAGACCGGCAGCGGATTGCGTGCGTAGCGAGACGCGAACAGGCCCATAAAGTGCCGCAGCAGGAGCGGAATCTCCTCCTTCCGTTCGCGCAGGGGAGGCAGGTGGATGGTGAAAGCGTTCAAACGATAATACAGGTCTTCGCGGAACTTCTTGGTGGCGATGGCCTGCTGGATGTCAATATTCGTCGCCGCCAGGATTCTCACGTCCACGCTCACCATGGTGCGGCTGCCCAGGCGCGAGAACTTCTGATCCTGAAGCACGTGGAGGAGCTTGGCTTGCAGGCCGGGCGGCATTTCACCGATTTCATCGAGCAGGATCGTCCCCTTGTCGCAGAGCTCGAACTTGCCGGGCTTCGAGCGGGTGGCGCCCGTAAAGGCTCCCGGCTCGTAGCCGAACAGTTCGCTTTCCAGCAGCTCGGCCGGCAGCGCCGCGCAGTTCACCTTTAGAAAGGTGCGGTGGGCGCGAGGCGACAGCTTGTGGATGAGCTGGGCCACCACTTCCTTGCCCGTGCCGCTCTCGCCCAGCATCAGCACCGGCACGTTGACGTTGGCCACTTGGCTGACCTGGTTCCGAATCCGCCGCATGGCCGGACTGGCGGCCACGAAAAAGACGTCTTCGCTCAGCTCCTCGACCTCGCCCGCCCGAGCCTCGGCCTGGGCGAGTGGGGACGCCGGCTGCAGGCAGTGGCTGATGACGGCGTCGAGCTCCGCCTTTTGGAAGGGCTTGGTCAGATAATCCTGAGCGCCCAGCCGAATGGCCTGCACCACTTTGCGGGTGTCACTGACGCAGGACAGCATCACCACCTTCAGGGCGGGGTGAATTTCCCTTAGCCGCTCGAGGGTTTGGAGTCCGTCGAGCCCCGGCATGAGCAGATCCAGCAGCACCAGGTCGGGCACCGCGTCACCCTGGACTTGGGCGATGGCCTCGGCGCCGCTCTGGGCCGTGCGCACGCGATAGGAGTCAACTTCCAGCAGCGTTTGCAAATAACGGAGCATGCTGGGTTCGTCGTCCACCACCAGGATGCTCGCCGGACTGGACATGAGCCGTCCTCTCCTTCCCCAGATTCATCGTCAGAAAGGGTTCAAAGGTAGAAGAAAACAGAACGTCGAGCCCGCCCTGACTTCGCTTTCCACCCAGATTTTGCCTCCATGCGCCAGCACCAAGCGGCGGGCGACGGCAAGGCCGAGGCCCATCCCCCCGGGCGGTTCGCCGGAAGGAGACAGTTTAACGAAATCGTCAAAGATTTCCTGGCGGTATTCGGGCGCGACCCCGGGGCCGGTATCGGAAACGTTGACTCGCACGGAGTTGGGAAGCGGCAGATTCTGCCGCCGCCTTTCCTGCTTGACGCCCGGCTGGGGGCGGCTGCGGCGTTCCCAAACGTAAGGCTCGGCGGTCAGCCAGACGGTACCGCCGGCCGGAGTAAATTTGAGGGCGTTCTCGAGCAGATTGGATACGACATGCTGGACCTTGTCGTAATCGAACGGAAACGGCGGCAACGGCTTGGTCTCGGGAAAGTAGAGCGCCACCCGCTTCTTTTGAAACGACGGCAGCCAGTATGTATACAGCTCGGAGAGGCAGGCCCGCAGATCCCCGACTTCGAACTTCACCGTCAGTTTGCCGGTCTCCAGAGCGCTGTAACTTAAGAAATCTTCAATGAACTTTTGCAAACGAACGCAGTTGTATCTCGATTCGTCCAGGATTTGGCGCTGGCGAGGGTTGAGTGCACCGGCCTTCTCGGTCAAAAGCAGGTCGACGTAACCGGCAATGATCGCCAGCGGTGTTTTCAACTGGTGGGCCGCCATTCCCAGGGCTACCGTGCGGCGGTGGCTCTCCTCCTGCAGCGCCTGGAAGGCCTCCAGCAGTTCCCGGTAGTCGGCGGAGGCGGGTCCGGGCGCGGCCGAGGCCGGAACGGGAACCGTAGTGGGGGAGTCCGCCGGCTTCACCGGCGATGCGGTCGCGCTCAACGGCTCCTCACGGCGCTTGTGGGCCATTGAAGGCTCTCAGAAGATTCCACCTCAGTGGAGGCCGGCCGGGCGTCGTTCCCTTCCCCGCGCCCCGGATCACTCGAGCACAGCCGCTCGCGCCCCGGGGAAACCGTTCGGTTTCCCGACGTCGAAGACCTGCCACCAGGCCGCAAAAAGGGCACCCGATTTCTCTTTCACAACAAAAAATCTGACCGCGCCGCCGGCCGGGGTTTCGTCGGTCATGGTGACGGGACCTCGGGATGCTGCTAAGCCTTTATACGTCTATGAGCTGCGACGACAGGCAAAGCGCGAGGCCCCTGGCTCTTTGGCCTATTGCGTGCTATGTCTATCATGGGCAGGGAAATATGTCAAGAGTCAACTACCGGCCCGAGCGGGGGATCGGCAGCGTGGCCAGAACCAGAAGCAAGAAACTTGAGCGCCCAGGGGCCGCCGGTCGGCCGGCCCGCGAGCGGCGCCGCTCGGAACGCCTGCCGCTAGCTATCCCCGTGTTTGCGCGCGGCCTGGATCCACAGGGAAAGGAATTTTTGGAATTTACCACCACGATCAACGTCAGCGCCGGCGGGGCTCTGTTGCTCATGCGGCGCTCGCTGCCAACGGGTTCGAAGGTTTTTTTGGAGATTCCGGCCGCCCCGCTGCCCCGCGTCACCTCCCCTCCCAAGCTCACTCGCACCTTGCAGGGCGAGATTGCGCGGGTCACGCCCTCCGATCCGTCGTATCTTTGGGCCATCCGTTTTGATCAGCCGGTCGGAGCCAACTGAACGCCGCGCGGGTTGTCCGGCTGCGGGTGGGTGCAGCCGCTTCCGTTCGGTTTTGCCGCCCTCGGCAAATTCTCACAGCAGTATATTTAAGTCTTTGATATTCAATAATTTGTAGCTTTATACCGCTTCCGAATTATCAAGCATTCGCACTCTTCTGGAAACTCGCGATGGCCTTGGCTTCGTCGTCATGAACGTCGAAGACCGTCAACAACTTGGTGATCTGGAGCAGATCCTTCACCTTCTTCGTAAGGTTCAACAGTTTCATCTGGCCGCCTTGATTGGAAACGGCGGTGAAACCGCTCACCAACTCGCCGATCCCCGAGCTGTCGATATACGTGACATCGGTCAGATTCAGCAGCAGATTCTTGTGTCCCTTGGCCAGCAGGCCGCGAATCAACTCGCGCAACTGGCTGCAACCCTCGCCGAGCGTAATGCGCCCGCTGATATCGATGACGATCACTCCGTTAACTTCCCGCGTTGTGGCCTTCATGCTCACGGTCCATTCCTCCTTGATTAAAATCCGCTTTCGAGTTGATCCGCTTCACCAGGGTGACTTCCGTCCCTACGCCCGGTATCCGTTCCACGCGAAAATCATCCATAAACGAGCGGATCAGGAAAATCCCCCGTCCCGAAACCTTGAGCAGGTTCTCGGATTCCAGAGGGTTGGGGACCTTTTCCGCATCGAACCCGGGGCCTTCGTCTCGGACACGAATCTCGAGCCGATCCGGATAGACCAAGAATCGCAGCCGGACGTGCTTGCGGCGGTCGTTTTTGTTACCGTGCATGATGGCATTAATCATCGACTCGTGCACGGCCATGCCGATCCGGTGCTGCTCTTCCTCGTCAAAACCGGCGCTCACGCAGACCCGCTGCACCATCCCTTCCGCCACTTCGACGTTGCCGAGGTCGCTCTCGAGCATCACTTCAACAACGCTGGCTTCAGCCGTCATGGTCCGTTGCTTGCCGCAAACCGCGTTAACCCTACAATAGAGGGTGAGGAAAGTCAACGAAGGACAAGCCCTCCTGGCTCCTCTCGATCCAGCGGCGTCGAGCATAATCAAACGCCCGTCCGAGGTCAACCGGAAGGGTTCAAACCCGCGCCGGCGGCGGCGCCTACCGCGCGCTTCTCCGCAACGGAACCCGAATCAAACAGTAGGCCAGGATGGCAAATGCCACCAGCGAAACCCAGCCGCCCCAGCGAGCCACGAAGGGCAGCACAGCTTTCCCCAGCCAAAGTTGGGTCAGCGACGGAACTCCTTGAATGAACAGCACGGCGAGCAGAATGCCGGTAATGGCTTCGCCGGCGATGAAGCCGGAGGCCAGCAGCGTGCCCCGCTCCTGCGCTTTAGCCTGTTCGGCAGGAGCCATCAGCTTGCGGCGCGCCGTGACGTCGGCGATCCACTTGATTAGGCCACCCACGAAGATGGCCGAGGTCGTCTCGAGCGGCAGGTACATGCCGACGGCGATGAGCATTGGGGAAGGCGCGTCGATCATAATCAGCGCCAGGCCCAGCCAGCAGCCCATCACCAGGAGCCCCCAGGGCATCTGGCCGCCCACAATCCCCTGGGCCAGCTCGGCCATCAGGCCGGCCTGCGGGGCGGGCAACTCTCGCCCGCCGATCCCGCCCGTGGCCAGATTCGCCTCGTGCAGGGCGATGATGGGCAGCAGCAGGAAAAACGATACCGCCGTGACGCTCATCACCTCGACCACTTCCATCTTCCACGGCGTGCCGCCGAGGATGTAGCCGGCCTTCAGATCCTGGATCAGGCTCCCGGAAACGCAGCAGGCGCAGCAGACGATCGAGGCCACGCCGAGTACTTCGGCCACTCCGCCCAGGCCCTTGGCGCCAATCGCCACCATCACCAGCGCGGCGATCACCAGCGCGCACAACGTCAGCCCGGAGACCGGCTGATTGGAGGATCCGACCAAGCCCACCAGGTAGCCGCCCACCGCGGAGAGGAAGAATCCGGCCAACGTCATGACCAGGGCGGCGAGAATCGCCGCCGCCCAGCTTTGGGCAAAATGCTCGTAAATAATGGTGATGGGGATGACGAGCGCGACGATGGCGGCCGTGATCCACTTGATCGAGATGTCGCGGTCGAGCCGCGTGCGGGCGAGCGCCGCCGCCCCGGTGGCTTCGGCGCTTTCGAGGGCCCCGCGAACCGAGCGCAGGATCGACTGGCGCATGTCATAGAGCGTGTACAGGGTACCCACCAGCATGGCGCCCACGGCGATCGGGCGAACCACGTTGTACCAGACCGTATAGCTCACCAGCTCCCACGGCGCCACCCTGCCCGGGGCCGGCCCCAGCCGCTGCGGCAGTTCCGGGTCGATGAACAGCACCAGGGGAATCAGCAGCAGCCAGGCCAGCACGCCGCCGGAAAAATTGATGGCGGCCAAGCGCGGTCCGATGATATAGCCGATGCCAATCAGCGCCGGGGAGGCCGAAGGCGTGGTATAGGCGATGCCGCCGCTATAGGCCACCTCACCGAGCGCCTCTTTCTGGTACCCGAAGTAGCGAATGACCGACTCGGGGAACTTCACAAAGAAGGAGACCGAGCCCTTGAAGAGCTGGAGCCCTTTCTCGTCTTTGAAGATTTGCAGCAAGGCGCCGAGGCCGAGCGCCCCGAAGACGTAGCGGGGAGCGTCCGAGGCTCCCTGCTGCCCCGCCTTCACAATCTCGGCGCTCGCGGTGCTCTCGGGAAAGGGCAAGTCCGGCGATTCGACACAGAGGGGGCGGCGCAGAATGATAATGAAGAAGACTCCGAGCAATCCGCCCGCCAGCAGGATCAGCGTGCCGACCCAGTAGTGACCGCGCAACTCGGTCCACAGACGCTGGCCTCCTACGTTCACCATCATGAAGGCGGGGATGGTAAAGATGGCGCCGGCCACCAGCGCTTCGCCCACCGAGGCGGCCGTGCGGGCGATGTTCTGCTCGAGCACCCCGCCGCGAAAGAACGGCAGCCGGAACAGCGCAATGGCGATGACGGCCGCCGGAATCGTGGCCGCCACCGTCTGCCCCGCCTTCATTCCCAGATAGGCGTTCGCGGCCCCGAAAATGGCCGCCATAAGGATCCCGGCCAGCGCCGCCTTGAGCGTTAGCTCGCGCTCCCTCGATTCGGCCGGGACCAACGGCTTAAAGGGTGGTGTCTTCAATTCCGGCACGGGCAGCCTCCGGCGGGCACCGCCGCCGTTCGACGGCCGGCGCGCCCAAGCCATCCAGAAGATCAGCGACTATAACATGAGGCGCGGCCGGCCGCGCGCCGGGGCGTTTTGCATGGGAGGGGTAAATGCCGGGTACAGCTATAGGTTCAACGCTCTCTCAATAAACGCGCGGGGAGTACCTCACGACCTCGAGGTTCTTCACGTCCTCGCTGGCCTTGACGAAGAGGAAGTCATAGGGGGAGCTCGCGCACGCAGCGAGCGCACGGTCGTCCTCGCCCGCCGCTAGTCGATAAGCCGCCACGACTTCGCCGCTATTCGGATCAACAACCGTGATCAGCTTCCGCGCGTCGGGGCTTTCGGAGAGAGCCGTCCCGACTGGGCCGAACTGGACGAAGATGTGGTCGAGGCCGGCCGGCCCGAACTGCAGGGGTTTCACGCCGGAGGCAGGAGTCGGAATCTGAAACTGGTGGATGACTTCCCCGGCCGGCGATACGATGAACACTCGCGGGGGATCCGTACCCCACAACATATCGATGTTTCCGTCGCTCGCGCTGATTTGGCGCGTGCCGCTAACGACGGTGACGAACGAAGGCGCTTTGTCCTCGGGCGCCTGACCCCGCCACCCGGAAGGCTGCCTGGGCTCGCCCGACGTTAGAGACCCTCCAGCCCCCTTGAGGAGCCCGGGATTGACGTCGGTAGGTGCTTGAATGCCGGACACGAACTGCCCACTTCGATCGAAGATTCCCGAGAACGCTTCACCGTGCTCGCCGACCACGGCCGTTCCGGTAATCAGAAAGCTTCCGTCAAGGAACACAGCGAGCCGCAGGGGCGTGATCGTCTTGCCGTGAATGCCGCCAAGCTTGGTATAGGAGTCCACCGTTCCGTCCTCGCGGTATCTCACGACTAGGTAATCGACGAGAGCCTTCCCCCCTGCCGCCTCGCGGCCGGCGTAAGCCTCGAGCAGGGCGTATACCTGCCCGCGGGCGTCGACGTCGAAGTCGTAGCGAATGATGTCCTGGTATTCAGAGATGGACGGGATGCCGTAAAGGAGGGCATTTTTGTGATCGATGGAAAGTTTCCGGATCGGCAGCTTCGAGACGCCGTTGCGCTGGTTCAGCACGGCCTGCGGCGCGTCGCTATAGATCATATAGATGTTCCCGGCCGGATCGCACTTCATTTCGTTAGTGACCAACAAAGGCGGAGGAGCGGAAAAAGAAATCTTCTCGTCCCTGATCAGATCGCGAAGCGGTGGCGTCGCCGGCATCTGTCTCGCCGCCGGAGTGCCAGATTGCCGCCCGAACCCCACACTCTTCCACGCTAGGTTGATTAATATGACCGTTCCAAAGGCAACCCATGCCCTCTTGCGCGCTCGGTTCCAACCCATGGTTTACCCCTGATCTTACCAATGAGGCTGGCGCGGAGGATGACGGCTCCCCTCGGCCTTCTCGCCAGTTTATTCCCCGGACCCGCCAAAGCACCAACACCGCGGCGCGAGCCGTGTCAACCACCAAGCTGGAGCCGCTCGTAACGGCCGAAGCAGTCGCGCACATACACGGCCCACAAGCCCGCTGCCGGTTTGGGGGCCAGAAGCTCTCCGCTGCTGCCGCATTGCTGGCCCGAGTCGAAATCTGCCGAGCAAGTTGAAGTACCGCAGCAGTTACCGGCACTCTCCTGGTTGTAGTAGTACTGGGTACCGTAACCCGACGTGCAGACGTTAAACGTCGTGCTACCGTTACAATTTTGGCTGCTGCAGTACAGGGTTTGCTGGGAGGTGGCCGTGCAGCACACCGTGCTGCAATTCCCGCGCGCTCGCCCGGCACCACCGCCGATGATGAACAATGCACCTGCAATGAGAGAAAATACTCCGGTGTAGGGGGGGGACGTCAACCGCATTTTCTGGCGCTGTTGCTCGCCCACAACACAATGGCGTGGGGCGTCTCTGCCAGGGGGAGCGTCAACCGGATTTTCTGCCGCTGTTGCTGGCACTCGGGTGGCTCGGGGCCGCGGCGCCTGACCTGCCGGCGGAGGCCGGATTCGGGTAAACTAACCGGCTGCATTGAACTTCCGATCCGAGGGCCCGAGATGTTGCGCCGCCTCTTGCCTTCAACGCTCGCGCTGTTGCCGCTCACCGTTCTGGCTTCCGTCCCGGCTCGCGCTCAGGCGCTTGCCACGACCTCGCCGGACGGCCATTTGTCGATTTCCTTCGAGTTGAAGTCCAACCCCCAGCCTTACCTTCCCGGCGAGCGCCCCTACTATCGGATCGTCTACCAGGGCCAACCGATCCTCGCCGATTCGCCCCTGGGGCTCGATTTCATCGGCCAGCCGCCGCTCGACCATGATTTCGAGATCGTCGGCTCCGAGCTGACGACGCACGAGGGTTCCTGGGTGGATGGGTTTGGGTCGCGCCGCCGGGTTCCCGACCATTACCGCCAGTTGCGCGTCTCGCTCCGCGAGCGGCAGGCACCCCGACGCCGCCTGGACCTGATTTTCCGCGCTTACAACCAGGGCGTGGCTTTCCGCTATAGGCTGCCCCAACAGCCGGCGCTCGGCCGGTTCACGCTGGCCGCCGAATACACCGGATTCGACTTCGCCCGCGACGCCACCGCCTACGCCATCAACCTCGGCCGCTTCAGCTCCAACTGGGAAGGCGAGTACCTGCCAACGAAGCTCGATGCCATCAAACCCACCTCCCTGATCGGACTGCCGCTGCTCATCCACCTGGAGGGCGGACCGTGGGCGGCGCTGCTCGAGGCGAATCTGACCGGTTACTGCGGCATGGTTGTCAGTGCGGTTCAAGGCGTGCCCAACGCGCTGATGAGCCGTCTTAATCCGATGCCAGAGCATCAGGAGCAAGCCGTGGAAGGGTCAACGCCTTTGATGACCCCGTGGCGGCTACTGCTCGTGAGCCCGCGGCCGGGCGGGCTGATCGAATCCGATTACATGGTTGCCAACCTCAATCCGCCCGCCGCCATCGACCCATCCTGGGTTGAGCCGGGCAAATCGGCGTGGGACTGGTGGTCAGGAACTTACGCCGCCCACGTCAACTTTCATCCGGGCATGAATACGGCCACGATGGAGCATTACATCGACTTCGCCGCCCAGCATCACCTGCCCTACATGCTGATCGATGCGGGGTGGTCGGCCCGGATGCCGGCAGCGAACGCCCGGGCGCCGAGCCCCTCGCGCTTTCCGCCTACCGATATCACCCGCACGATTCCGGCCATCGATCTGCCGGCCATCCTCGCCTACGCCCGCCAGCGCCGCGTCCGGGTGCTGTTGTGGCTGTATTGGACCGACGCGCGCGATCAGATGGATAAGGCGTTCCCGCTCTACCAGCAATGGGGCGTGGCGGGCGTGAAGATCGATTTTATGGAAGGCGTGCCCGTGGATCAGGAAAACGTGGCTCTCTACCGCCGCCTGGTGCGGACGGCGGCGCGGTATCACCTCATCGTGGATATTCACGGCGCCTACGAGCCCGACGGCCTGCGGCGCGAGTACCCCAACCTGCTGACGCAGGAGGGCGTGCTGGGGATGGAATACAGCAAGTGGAGCTACCGCGCCACCCCCACCCATGACGTCACGCTGCCGTTCACGCGGATGCTCGCCGGACCGATGGATTACACTCCCGGCTGCTTTAATAACGCCACCCGCAGCGGGTTCCGCCCGCGCCCGGTGCAGCCGATGTGCCAGGGGACGCGGGCCCACCAGTTGGCCATGTACGTCGATTTTCTCAGCCCCCTCGTGATGCTCTCGGATTATCCGGAAGATTACGACCGCAAGCCCGGCATGGAGTTCCTCGACCAGGTCCCGACCGTGTGGGATGAGACCCGGGTGCTCGGCGGCGAGCCGGCCCAATACGTCCTGATCGCGCGGCGTCGCGGCGAGACCTGGTACCTTGGCGCCATGACCAACTGGGACGCCCGCGACCTCGATGTTCCCCTCAACTTTTTGGGTTCGCGGCCGTATCAGGCGGAAATCTTCGCCGACGGGCCCCGCGCCGATACCGACGCCACTGACCTCAGCGTCAGCCGGAGGCCGGTCCGGGCCGGCGACCGGCTCTCCGTGCATCTGGCCAGCGGCGGCGGATGGGCGGCCATTTTGAAGCCCGCGCCATGATTCGAGCGGCGCTACTTCGCGTCGCGCCAGTTATCTCCCACGCCCAGATCGACGCGCAGGGGAACGCGCAGCGGATAGACGCCTTCCATTTCGCCGCGGATCACTTCGGCGGCAGCCTCCACTTCCGCTTGCGGGGCTTCGAACACCAGCTCGTCATGCACGGTGAGAATCATCCGCGTTCGCATCCGCTCCTTCCTCAGCCGGTCGTGGACCTTGACCATGGCCAGCTTGAGCAGGTCGGCCGCCGTGCCTTGCAGCGGCGTGTTCATGGCTTCCCGCTCGGCGCGGTTGCGGGAAGGCGCGTCGTGGCTAGCGATTTCCGGGATCGGGCGCAGGCGCCCGAACAGCGTCCGCACCCGCCCGGTCGCCCGCGCTTCCTCGATTGAGCGCTCCAGGAACGCCGCCACCTTGGCGTGGCGCCGGAAATATTCGTCGATGTATCGCTGGGCTTCCGTCTTGCTGGTCCCGGTGCGCGCCGCCAGGCCGAACGCGCTGAGGCCGTAGATGACCCCGTAATTAATGGCCTTGGCCAGCCGCCGGTGCTCGTGGGTCTGGAGCGCCGCCGGGACGCCGAAGATCTCCTGCGCCGTGCGCGAGTGGATGTCTTCGTTGTGCGTGAACGCCTCGATGAGAAGCGGGTCTTCCGACATGTGGGCGAGCACGCGCAGCTCGATTTGGGAATAGTCGGCGGCGATCAGCTTCCATCCCGGCTCGGCGACAAACGCTGAGCGGATCAGCAGGCCAAACTCGTCGCCGACGGGGATGTTCTGCAGATTGGGATTCGAGGATGAAAGCCGGCCGGTGCGCGACCCGGCTTGATTGAAGCTCGAGTGCAGCCGCCCCGTCGACGGATGGATGTACTTCGGCAGAGGGTCCACGTAAGTGGATTTCAGCTTGGCGCGCGTGCGGTACTCGAGAATCTTGCGCGGCAGTTCGTAGCGCTCGGCCAGGGATTCGAGCACCGCCGCCTCGGTCGAGTACTGGCCGCTCTTCTTGAGCCGCTTTCCGCCGGGCAGTCCCAGCCGGCCAAACAGGATTTCGCCCAGTTGTTTGGGCGAATCGATGTCAAAGGGCTGGCCCGCGAGGTCGTAGATCTGGCTGGTCAGCTCCGCCAGGTGGCGCTCGAACTCGGCCGAAAGGCGGTTGAGAATCTCGGGATCGATGCGCACGCCCGCCGCTTCCACGTCCGCCAGCACCGCCGCCAGCGGCAGCTCAATCTGGTCATAGAGAGGCTTCAGTTGCAGGCGGGCGACTTCGGGGGCCAGCAACTCCGCCAACTGCCGCGTCAGCTCGGCGGCCTCGCCCAGCGATTCCGCCGGCCGGCGGCCGAGCCGCCGCAAGACGACGTCGGCGAGAGCGTGGCCGGAGGCCAGCGGATCCAGCAAATAAGAGTAAAGCAGCGTGTCGTCGGTCACCTGGGCCAGCGCCAGGCTCATCTTGCCCAGGTGCAGACGCAGCAACTTCGAGTTATGGACGGTTTTGGGACGGGCGGCGTCCGCCAACACGTCGGCCGCGGCGCGCCGCCACTCGGGCGAGTCATCCAGCACCACCGTGGCCAGCCGGCGGCCGTCCGCCAGACCGAGACCCACGAGCCTTCCCCCAAAGCCTTCCTCGCCTTCCACGGCCGCCGCCAAGGCCAGGGGCGCGCCGGCTTCCAAGCCGCTCAGCCATCGCTCGAGGCCTGGCGAACCGCGGAGCTCCTCCACCGGCCGGCCGGGGACGGCCGGCGAAGCCGGAACTTCGGCCAAGAACTCGCGGAGCAGAGTCGAAAAGCCGAGCTCCTGGCAGAGAGCCGTCAAGGCCGGCAGGTCGCGCTTGCCGACCTTCAGGTCGCCAACGTCGATGTCGAGCGGCACGTCGGTGCGGATGCGCGCCAGCTCGCGGCTGAGCAACGCCTCATTGCGAAAGTCGCGCAGCGCCTCCAGGTAGCTCTGGCGGGGCTTGCGGGCGCGGGCGTAATGGTTAAGGGCGTTTTCGAGCGTGCCGAATTCCCGGATGATCTCGGTGGCGCCTTTGGGGCCGATGTAGGTGCGCTTCTTGCCCCCCGGCGTCAGCGGCGCCTCGTGACCGGGCAGCGGCCGCGCGCCGGGAATGTTATCGCTCGGGTCGCCCGTGAGCGCCAGCCAGTCGATGACCTGGGACGGCTCGACGCCCAGAATCTCCTTCACCTTGGCCGCGTCGCACAGCACTTCCGGCTGGTCCCCGCCGCGCGACGGCTTGAGCACAAAGATGTGGTCGTTGACGAGCTGAAACAGGTCCTCGTCGCCCGAGACCAGATAAACGTCGAAGCCTCGGGCCGCCGCCCGCACCGCCAGCGTCCCCATGACGTCGTCGGCTTCGAACCCCTCTTTCTCGATCACCGGAATTCCGAGCGCCTGGCAAAACCGCCGCACATAAGGGAGTTGCACGCTGAGATCCTCCGGAAAGGCCGGACGATTGGCCTTGTATTGCTCGAACAGCCGATCGCGGAAGGTGGGCGCCGCCAGATCAAAGGCCGCGCCCGCGTAAGCGGGTTCGTGATCTTTCCAGAGCTTCAGCAGAGTGCGGACAAAGATGTAGATCGCCTTGGTCGGCAGGCCGTTCGGGCCCACCAGTGCCGTCTGCATGGGGGCGTAGAAGGCCCGGAAGACGAGCGACATGACGTCGATCAGAAACAGTTTGGGGCGAGGCTCAACGGCGGACACGCGCTCCTCCAGGCGTGAAACTCCCGCTTTCATCACCAGCCGGGCGCCGAACCCGGACGGCCCCGCCGCCCTCAGCGATGCGGGTCGGCGGCGCTGTTTTGGTCGGACGGCGCTCGCCTCAACCGGGCCGTGTAGTAGTCGAAGAAGGTTCCATCCGGGGGCGCCACCTGAACGTCCTCGGTGAGCGTTGCTTCGCCGACGCGGGTGAGGATGCGGCGAAACAGCCATCCGGGCGGAGTCTGGGCGCCTCCTTCCGGAATAAAGCGCAACCGGGTTTCGTCGAAGGTGACGTGATACTGGGTGACAAAGCCGGTGCTCGAAAAAATGTGGAGCGTGAAGCCGGAGCCGCCGCGAGCGGCGCCGAGAAAACCCGTCCACACCTCGCGGCTCGGCGGAAGCGATTTGGTGGCCGGCATCGAGACCTGCTCGTGAAGCATCAGAAATCGCTTGTCCAGCGCGTAAGCCACGGAAAGATGGACGTCACCGCCGGAACCGCCCTGCGTCCTTCCTGACCACTCGCCCACCAACCAGGCCAGGGGCGAAAAGTCCGGCCGCGGAGGAAGCGGAATGGTGTAGGTGTGGGATTTCGTCCCTCGAGCCCGCGCCGGCGCGCCGAGCCCCGCCAGCCACAGAAGGGACAGTCCGGCGCCGAGATACCCTAACCACGAACCGAGCCCGCGCCGGAATAAAGAAAGCTTCGTCATGCCCGCAACCCGCGTTCCTCCCCTTCGGCCGAGGTTTCGAGGCTTCGCCGGCGTGAGGACGCTACGCGCCTACGGTACAACGTTTATCGCCCGCCGATCAAATGCCGCGGCCACGGCCGGCTTTCCAAAGCGCCGGCTCCCGACTACAATGACTGCTCCAGGGCCGAACGGGAGTTGCCGGACACCTCGTTCCCCAGGACGGCGCGGGGGTGGCGGAACTGGTAGACGCAAGGGACTTAAAATCCCTTGGACCGCAAGGTCCGTGAGGGTTCGATTCCCTCCCTCCGCACCCATGATGGGGCCCCGACGGCGTTACCGAATCAGACCAGCTCCCGCCGTAATCGTGTAAAATTAGTTTGACAAAACGATTCTAAGCAAATTAAAACATATACTCTTCGACCGCCGCCCTTCATGGCTGCCCAGCTCGTCGCAAACCGGCGGGATACGGAGGAGGATTCGGTGGAGATTCGCGCAACCCGCAGCGGCCGCCCGTGCCGCCGGCGTCGGCTCTGGCTCGTCTTCTGGTTGCTCGCGCTGGCCTCCGCCCCAGGAGCTCGAGCCCAGACGTCGTCGAGTATTACCGGCCTGGTGGCAGACCCTTCCGGCGCGGCCGTGGCCGGCGCCAAAGTCATCGTGACCAACGTGCACACCGGGACGAGTCGGGTCGCGCTGACGGGCGCCACGGGTTGGTATCAAGTCGTAGCGCTTCCGGTCGGCGAGTACGAGGTTCGGGTTGAGAAGCCGGGGTTTGCCGAAGAGATCAGGAAGGGCGTCCATCTCGTCGTCGGCCAGGAGGCGGTGGTCGCCGTGAGCCTCCGCCTCGGGGCGGTCGCTCAGGAAGTGACCGTCAACGCGGACGCGCCGCCGGTCAGCGTGAGCACGGCCGATGTTTCGGGGCTGGTCGGCGAGCACCAGATCGAGAATCTGCCGCTCAACGGAAGGAGCTATGACGAGCTGCTGACGCTGAATCCCGGGATTGTCAATTTCACGTCGCAAAAGACGGGCGGGATCGGCGTGTCGAATTCGACGGTGGGCAACAACTTCGCCGTCTCGGGCCAGCGCCCGCAGCAGAATCTGTTCCTTCTCAACGGGGTGGAATTCACGGGAGCGGCCGAGAACAACATGCAACCGGGGGGCACCAGCCAGCAATTGCTGGGCGTCGATGCCGTCCGCGAATTTAACGTGCTCCGCGATTCGTACGGCGCCGAATACGGCAAGAGGCCCGGCGCCCAGGTGCTGATCATCACCCGTAGCGGCACCAACCAACTGCGCGGCAGCCTGTACGAATTTCTGCGGAACAACCTCTTCGACGCCCCCAACTTCTTCGACCGGGGCTCCGCTCCGCTTTTTCAGCGCCACCAATTCGGAGCCTCGCTCGGCGGCCCGCTGCGGAAAGACCAGACCTTCGCGTTTGGGAATTACGAAGGCTTTCGGCAGCACCTGCACCAGACGGGGGTCGACCTGGTTCCGGACGCGCAAGCCCGCCACGGACTGCTGCCCTGCAAGCTGGTCAATCCGGGTCCCAACCCGTGTCCGGCTTCCGGGCTGGTCAACGTCGGCGTGGCGCCCGGCGTCGCGCCCCTGCTCGCGCTGTGGCCCGAGCCAAGCCCTGGCGCCCCGGACTTCGGAGGGATCGGGGAAGCCTTCAACAGCCCGTTGCAAACGATTCGGGACGATTTTGGAACCGCGCGAGTCGACCACGTCTGGTCCGGGAAGGACTCGGCCAGCGGCGTGTATACTCTCGACGACAGCGCCGACGTCACCCCGACCAGTTCCAATCTCTTCAGCACCGATCTAGAAAACTTGCGGGAACAGGTTTTCAGCGTCGAGCAGACGCATGTCTTTCTTCCCGCGGTTCTCAATACCGCGCGCGTCGGCTTTTCCCGCGCCGCCTATTTTTATACGGGCGAGCCGACGCCTGGGACCCCGGCGGCCCGCGTCCCGGGCTTTGTGGCGGGCAAGCCGGTCGGCGCCGTGGTGGTCGGAGGGAGCGCGGCGGCGAACCCCAGCGCGCAGATCGGCCTGGCCGGGAGCAACATTGGAAGCCATTTGCACATCGCGCGCAACCTGTTCACCTCTGAGGATCGTGTCACCCTCACGCGGGGCGTCCACCAGTTCAGCTTCGGAGCTTGGTTCCAGCGGCTCGAGGCCAATGAGGACCTGGCGCTGGCCCAATACGGCCAAGCGACGTTTACCGGGCTCCAGCAGTTCTTGCAGGGCGTGGTGGCCAGCTTCCTCTATGATCCGGCGCCGACGGAGATGAACTGGCGTTCGTGGCTGGGAGCCGGGTACGCCCAAGATGTCATGCGGCTGACGCCGAAACTGGCGCTGTCAATAGGCGTTCGCAACGAATTCACGACGGGATGGAATGAGGCTCACGGCCGCGCCGCCAACTTCGTCTTTAAGAACAGCGTCATCCAAACCACGCCCCGCATCGCGCCGTCGGCCTTCACGGTCAATCGGGCGCGGCTTCTGCCGCAGCCCCGCCTCGGCGTGGCCTGGAGCCCCGTCGGCCGCAAGACCGTCCTGCGCATGGGGTTTGGAATGTACAACGATCTTCAGGATGCGCTGGGTTACCGCATGGACCAGAATGCGCCTTTTAATCCATCTTATGGCGTTTCCAATCTTCCCGTCTCGAGCCTGCCGCTGCCTGCCGCCCCCGTGCCGGCCCGGGCCAAGGTGTTGCCCGGAGGCGTGCAGCCGGACCTGCGGACGCCCACGTTGATCTCTTATTCTCTGCGGGTGGAGAGGGAGCTGTCCGCCAACACGGCCTTGACGATGGCCTACGTCGGAAGCCACGGATATCATGAAATCGTCAGTTTGGATGATAACGAGCCGCCGCCCGTCGTCTGTCCGGCATCGCCCTGCCCAGCCAACTATCCCGGCACTTTTCCGCCTCCGCTGGCCGGCGCCCCCGTTCTCCCCGGGACGGACTACATTCCCGCTGGAACCGCGCTGCCGAATCCGGCTCTGGGGAGCGCCTGGGCGTGGTTTTCGGTGGGCGACAGCTCGTACAACGCCTGGCAGGTCGACCTGAATCACCGGTTCAGCGCCGGCTTGTCGTTCCGCGGCGTTTACACGTGGTCCAAGGCCCTGGATGACGGCGACTCGCTGAATGCGACGGCGGCGGCCAACGCGCCCGGATTGGTTTCCAACCCCTTCAACTTGCGGGCGGACTGGGGACCGGCCACTTACGACGTGACACACGCCGCCGTCCTGAACGGAAGCTATGAGCTGCCCTTGGGGGAGCATCAGCGCCATCTTGGCCGGCCGGGCGGCATCCGCCGCGCACTGGCCAGCGGTTGGACGGTAAACGGGGTGTTGACCGCGCAGTCCGGATTCCCCTTCACCCCGGAACTGAGCTACAACCCCTCCAACAACGGAGACACGCGGAATCCCGTGCGGCCGTACCGCAACCCGGCCTTTGCGGGGCGCGTGATTCTGGGCAGTCCAAAACAGTGGTTTAATCCCGCCGCTTTCCTGGCGCCCCCAAACGGCAGCGGATTTTACGGAAACCTGGGGAGAGACACGCTGCGCGGGCCCGGGCTCGCCACTTGGGACGTAGCGTTTCTGAAGGACCAGCGGCTTCGAGAGGGAATGGTGGTGGAGTTTCGCCTCGAAGTGTTCAATATCCTGAACCGCGCCAACTTTAACACGCCCAACCTGGTCGTCTTCACTCCTTCCGGGGTCTCGCCCACCGCCGGCGTCGTCACGAGCACGTCTACCCCGTCGCGGCAGATTCAGTTCGGGCTGAAACTGTTGTGGTAGGGCGGGTCGGATGACCCGGTCTCACGTTGCCCCGAAACGGGGGCGTGGCCGGAGGCCCGGAAATCGAGTTGCGTCGAAACTCTTTCGGAGGTAGAAATGTGGCATCCATGGACGAGACACGCCTGCTACTTCCGCGTGACGCGGCGAAAATCCTGGGGATCAGTTATCCGACGCTAAAGCAATGGATTTATAAGGGCAAGCTGCGCACCGTCCGAACCGCCGGCGGTCACCACCGGATCCCGGAGCCGGAGCTGGATCAGTTCCTGCACCGCCAGTCCGAGCGCCGTCCGGTCGAAGAACGGCGCGTCGGTTATCGCCGGATTAGCGGGCGGAATCAACTGGTGGGTCGGGTCACCGAGATCCGGGTGGACGGCTTGATGGCCCAAGTCTCCATTTCCATCGGGGGGCAGAGGATCAACTCGATCATTACGTCCGACGCTGTGCGCGAGATGCAGCTCAAGGTGGGCGACACCGTGGCAGCGCTCATCAAATCCACCGAAGTCATGATCGTCCGGCCCTGAGGGCTCCGGCGCCTACGGGAGGGCGCCGGGGGAGGGGCGCGAAGGTGGATGTAAACGGTTACACAATTCCATTGTCACGGCCCCGGAAAGGGTAGTATCTTGTCCGGCGAACCATGACTCGAAGGAGGCCGGGAATCGTGCCCTGTCCACTTGCCTCGCCGCCAAAACCCTGGAGCCGACTTCTTACAGTGATCGTGCTGCCCGCGATCGCTGGCCTGGCCGGCTCGCCGCGGATGTCCGGCCAGGCCATCTCCAAGTGTATCCGCACTGATAGGAACTCAGCGGCCATCGACGTCTGGGTGTCCCGGCCCGCCCCCTTCCGCATTCCCCGCACCGTATACGGCACGTTTCTTGAAGACATCGGGCATTCTGTCTTCGGCGGAGTCTCGGCTCAACTGCTGGATAACCCGAGCCTGGAGAGTTACGATGCGAGCCTCCGAACGTTGCGGGAGCGGTTCTCGCTTCCCGCTTTCGATGCCTCGACAGCGATGGGGCTGCCGCTGCCCTGGCTGCCGCTCCACGCCGCCGACGGATGGCGCTACGAGCCCCGCTGGGGCCACGCCGCGAACTCGGAGCGTTATCTCTACGTGATGGGGCTCGGCGGCGGCGAAGTCGGAATCCGGCAAAGCCTGTACGTTCCCATCGAGCGGGAGCGTGCCTATCGTGGCGTGTTGTTCGCCGCTGCCGATGGCCCCGGGTTAAGGTTGCGAGTCAGCTTTCGGCAACACGATCGGCCGGAGCGCGTGTTGGCCTCGACCGAAGTCAACGTGCCGCCCGCCGGCTCCGATCCGTCGAGGTGGCACAAGCTCGGTTTCGAGCTGCACCTCCCCGAAGGCGCCGTCGCGCCCCTCACGCCGGTGGATTTCGCGGTGTCGCTGACCGGCCCGGACCGCGTCTCGCTGGACGAGATCCGCCTGTATCCGGCCGACGCCATCGACGGTCTCGACCCCGAGGTGATCCGACTGGCGAAGGCTCTCCGTTCGCCGCTTCTGAGGTATGGCGGCAATTTCACGAGCGGTTATCACTGGTGGGACGGCGTCGGGCCGCTCGACCGCCGCCCCACCCGGCTCAACCAGTCCTGGGGATATCCGGTGTTCAATGACTTCGGGACCGACGAGCTTATGGATTTCTGCCGGCTGATCGGGGCGCGCCCGCAAATCTGCCTGAATCTCGGCAGCGGCTCGCCCGAGGAAGCGCGCGCCTGGGTGGCCTATTGCCAGGCGGGTGCGAAGACGCCGGAAGGCCGGGAGCGCGCGGCGAACGGCCACTTTGAACCTTACCGCGTGGCCGCCTGGGAGCTCGGCAACGAGCTATGGGGCCACTTCCAAATCGGATGGCAAACCCCGCAAGGCTATGCCCAACGGTACGAGCAGTTTTACCGCGCCATCCGGGACCTGGTACCGCGCGACACGTTGATCTTCGCGAACGGCGCCGACGTGGACGCCTCTCGGGATTGGAACGGCGCGCTCATCGACCGCGACGGAGCCGACCTGAGGTATCTGACCAGCCATTTCGTGGTGGACACCAGCGAGCTGGCCGACCCGCGGGCCAGCCGCGATGCCGCCTGGGCCGCCGACTTGGCGATCCCGGTGGGGGTGGCGCGGGCCCTCGAGCCCGTGGAGGCCCAGATTGAAGCCAACCCCGTGACCCGCGGCCGGGTGAAGATCGCCTACACGGAATGGCTCTTCGTGGCCCCCGATCATTCCCCCTTCCCGCGCTGGGACAACTTGGGAGGGGCTCTGATCGCTTCCGGCTGGCTGAATATGATTCTGAGCCACGCCGGCGAGGTGCCGGTTTCCGACATGACCGGGCTGCTGGAATTTGCCGGTATTCATAAGAGCCGCGGGCGCGCCTACGTCAGTCCGCAGTACTGGGCGCTGTGGCTGTACTCGAATTTCGCGGGCGATACACCGGTGGCGACCGAGACCAGGGTTCGCGAATACGACGTGCACGGCGGTGTGCGGCGCGTGCCCGAGATTGCGAATGTCCCCGAGCTGGACGTGCTGGCGACGACCGACTCCGGCCGTCACGATGTGACGCTGTTTGTGGTCAACCGCGACTGGCAGGCGGCCGTTCCCGCCACCATCCGCCTGCGCGGGTTTGCCGCTCAGCCGCTCGCCTCTGTTCAGACCCTGAATGCCGATTCGATGCTGGCGCAGAATGACGACGAACATCCGAACGCCGTCCATCCCGTCGAGTCGAGTCTACCGGTGGGCGGCGACGCGATTCGGGAGACGTTCGCCGCTCATTCGCTGACCGTCATTCGCTTCAGCCGGGCCGGAGCGGCTCCATGACCAAGCTGGCGGCGCTCGTGATCCTGGGAGTGGTGGGGTTCGCCTGGCCGGTGGCGGGCTCACCCGAGCAAAAAGAGCTGACGCTCAAGGAGGTGATCCGCCTCGTGCAGCACCGCAACCGCGGCGCGGCGCCGATCTCCGGGAGCCTGATGGAGCACGGGGTGGATTTCAACCTGACCCCCAAGATCGCTGAGAGGCTGCGGAAGGCGGGAGCGGACGACCAGGTGCTGCAGGCGGTTTGGAAAGCCACGCCGGTCGGCCGCACCACCCCCGTGGCGCTGTTCGCCAACGCCTCGGGAGCGGAGATTCAGGCGAACTTCAAGGAAGCGGAGGCTTACGCCGCCATCCAGGACGAAGCCGACGCCTCCGTGAAGCTGCGAATGATTGCGGAATTTGAAAAGGAACTTCCCCAAAGCCCGTTACTGCCGTACGTTTACGCGCAGGCTGCCAAGGTCTACCAAGCCGAAGGGGATTACGCCCGCACGATCGAGTACGCCGAAAAGAGCCTCCAGCTCGACCCCAACAATGTTTTCGGGCTGATCCTGGCGGCCATGGTATTGCCCGAGCCGCGTTTGCTTCATGGCTCAAGCGCCGAGAACGGCCAGCGCCTGACGGAAGCGGAGAAGGATGCGAAGCGGGCGCTGGAGCTGATCGCGGCCTGGCCCCGGCTGCCCGGCGAAACGGAGGAAGCGTACCGGCGGAGGACGGGGGCTCTGGCGGCGGATGCCCATTACGCGCTGGGGATGGTCAACATGGCGCGCGCCCAGTTCGAGGCCGCCGCCGTCGAATATCGGCAGGCCATCGCCGCCGCCACCGGCCAGCCGGCCCCCCAGTATTATTTTCGCCTGGGCGAAGCCTATGCCAGCGAGGGGAAAACAGCCGAAGCCCTCGCGGCGCTCGAGCAGGCCTCGCAACTCGGCCGCGGAACACCGATTCAACAGTACGCCGATCAGATGATTCAACAACTGCAGGCGGGGAAGAATTAGCTGGGGCGTTCCGCGGGCCCCGCCTTCATCCGAGGCCGATGACACGACGAAGTTTCAAGCCGGAGACAGCGCAGACTTCCCGGCGCCGAACCGCCAGAGGGCTGCGGCGCTCGGTCGCGGGCGTATTCCTTTTCCTCCTTGCCTCGGGAACCCCGGGCTCCGCGCAGCCAAGCCATCTGGAGCGATCGTTGGCCCTGCTCGAGCAAGGGAACCTGAAGGAGGCCGAACGGGAGGCGCGCCTGGTGCTCGATGACCCTGTCTTACGGGCTCCCGCTTGGGCGATGCTCGGCACGATCCGGCTGCGGGAAGGAAAATATTCCGAAAGCGTCAGCGATTTGCAGAAAGCCATCCAGATCAATCCCCACCTGGTGGGGGCGCGCATCAACCTGGGCCAAGCTTACGAACTACGGGGCGATAACGCCAGGGCGCGCCAGGCCTGGGAGGCGGCGCTCCGGCTGGATCCGGGCAATTACAACGCCCGGTTTGATTTGTCCCAGCTGTTGGCCTCTCAGCACGACTACCGCCGGTCGCTCGAGGCGGCGCAGCCGGTCATTGCCCAGCTCGAACGATCGCCGGAAGGCCTTTGGGTCCTGGCCAGCGATTATCTCGGGCTGAAGCAAACCGATCGCCTGCGGAAAGTGGTGGGCGCGTGGCTGGGTTTGCCGGGCGCGCCGGTGGACGCCTCACTGAGGTTCGCAGCGCTGTTGATGAGCCGCGGAATGATGCAGGAAGCGGCGCAGGTGTTGGAAAAGAGCAAGCCAGGCGGCTCGGCGTCCTACGCGGTGGCGGCGGAGCTCGGCGAATGCTACCTGTCGCTGGGCGACCTGAAGCGGGCCGAAGAGAACTATCACCTCGCCTTGGCCCTGAACCCGGATTCCACGCCGGCCAATCTGGGCTTGGCTCGGATCGCTGAAAAGCAGAAGGACACGGAAAAGGCGCTCGCTTATCTGATCCGGGCCAAGAAAGCTGAACCCCGGAATCCGGATGTGCTCTTCGAGTTCGGCAAGGTCTGCCTGGAAAGAGACCTGATGGACGATGCGCTTCCCGCCCTCGAACAGGCTGTGGCGCTCGAACCGCATCGAGACTCCTTCGTCTACGTCCTCGCCTCCGCGCACGTCGCTAAGAAGCAATATGCGCCGGCCGCGGCGCTTCTGGCCCAGCTCCTGGCCAAGCATCCGGACGATCCGGTTTTGAACTACGCCATGGGCGCCCTGCGCTATCTGCAACAGAACTACAGCGAGGCCGAGTCGTATTTGCAGAAGAGCATCCGCGAGGAGCCGCATCAGTTGGCCGCTCACTACTACCTCGCGCTGGTCGACGAGCGATTGGGGAACGACCGGCAGGCTGTGGCGCGATTCCGCAAGCTCCTCGAACGCTACCCTGAGCATGCGCCCTCTTACGTCGGTCTCGGGACCGTGCTGCTGAAAGAAAAGAAATACGGCGAGGCCGAGCAGGCGCTAGAAAGAGCCATTCAGTTGGACCCTCAGTCCGTCAAGGCTCACTATCAGTTGGGAATGCTGTTGGGGCGAATCGGCAAGTTGGCCGAATCCAACGAGCAGATGGCGATCGCGCAGAAGCTGGAGACGGCCGAGCGCTCAAAAAACGAAATGGAGCTTCGGCTGCTGATGCCCGATTGAGATCACGGCCGGTCAAGAGAGCCCTGTAGTTGATAACGCTGTCAGGCCGAGACGAACTTGTTGGGTTATCAACCGGCAGAGGCCGAACCGTGCGGGCGCTTCGGTGGGTTGGATCCGCCGATCCGGCATCCGGCCCGCTTTTAAAGGGCAGCAAGACCAGATATCTTATTGACAACAAATGAGATGAAATTCTGAAGCGCCTGCCGTACCGCGCCGCCACGAAGCCGACTTTTGGCCCCGCCGATTTTCCTGGCCTTCCATTCCTCGCATTCCTGGGCGGCCGACCGAAGCCACCAGCTTTCCGCAGGGACGAGTAAGATAAATACAGGATTAGGAACGATAAAAAAACTATTGACACACCCAAGAAGAATGTAGTTAGATGCCGGCTTGTCGATGTAAGCGCTAACATACGTCGGGCGCTTCCCGCCGCCCGAGCGCCGGGCGGAGGTTCAGGGGCGAGGGATTAGACCTCGTTTCGGGAAAGGGGGCTTGTATGAAAAATCGGGTGCTGGAATGGCTGCTCTTGGCCGCCGTGGCCAGCTTGGGCGTGGCGGGGATGACTCGCGCCCAAGTGGCCGACCGCGCGGTCATCACGGGCATTGTCACCGACCCCTCCGGAGCCGCGGTGGCCGGAGCCAAGGTGACGGCGATTGACGAAGACACGGGCGAAAAGACGGTAGTGGGCACGAACGCGGCCGGCAACTACAGCACGCCTCCCTTGGTCCTGGGGACTTACACTTTGCAGGTCGAGGCCCCAGGATTTAAGACCTACTCGCGTCCGGGGATCGTCCTGAGCGGCGGAGCCCAATACCGGCAGGATGTGCAATTGCAACTGGGCGCGGTGAGCCAGACCGTCGAGGTCACGGCCAGCTCCCAGATGATCAACACCGAGACCCCGACGGTTGCCCACACCGTGGGCCAGACGTACTACCACGATTTGCCCGCCGTCATGGGAGCGGACATCCGGTTGGCGGAGGCTATGTTGCAATTACAGCCGGGGTATGTTCCGGTGGCGCCCAACGGCGACGCCATCTTTCGCGGCAGCCAGTTTCAGTCGCGGATTAACGGCGGCCAATCGATGGCCACCGAGAACTGGTTCGACGGAGCCGCGTTCGGATACGCGGAAGGACACCAACAGACCCAGGAGAGCTCCCTGCCGTATGCGTCCGTCAAGGAATTGACGGTGGTCGAGAATACGTTCTCGGCGCAATACGGCCGCACCAGCGGTGGGTTCAATATTTACACGGTCAAGTCGGGCACCAAGGAGTTTCACGGTAATCTGTATAACTTTCTGACCAGCAACAAACTGGACGCGCGCAACTTTTTCCTGCCCAATACCCTACCGCTCACTCAAGACAACTGGGGCCTGGCGGTGGGTGGACCAGTCCCGAAGGTGACGAAGTGGGGAAAGACGTTCTGGTTTTTCAACCTCGATGGTCTCGACTACCACAGCACCGTGAACATCGGGTACGTCAATACGCTGCCCACCCTGCCGGAACGCAGCGGCGATTTCAGCGGGCTCCTGAACACCAACAACGTGGTTGGGCATGACGCGTTGGGTCGCCCGATCTACCAGGGGGAGATCTTCAATCCCGCCACCACCCGGACGATCAACGGGGTGCCGGTGAGGGATGGTTACGGATTTGACCCGGTTACTGGGTTGCCCACAGCCACGGCCAACATGATCCCCGTCGGTGATCCTTTGCGCAGCCAGATCGCCGCCAAGCTGGTGCCGTTGATTCCGCCTCTCGACCGCAACACGCCCGTCCAAAACGAGTTTGGCGGAACTTCCGACGACAACAACAAGATCAACGTCCGAACCTGGCTCTTGCGGCTGGATCACACCTTCAACGACAAATTCTCCATGAGCAACACCTACTTTCAGAATCTTCGGCCGCGCATTGCGCACTGCGGCGGGCCCGGCGGCTGCAACACCCTGCATAACGGCGAAACCTCGCCGCAGTTGAATGACACCTATATCGGCCAGGGGTTCTACCAGAAGATTACCAACCATTTCGACCACCTGCAGTTCAACTGGGTCATCAAGCCCAATCTGTTCAACCACACCACAATCGCTTACGATCGATGGCACATGCAGGGCCACTCGCTATCAGGAAGAGTCGGCTGGAACTCCAAGCTGGGCCTGGGCATTCTCGACAACAACGCCGGGCCGCCTAACATCAGTTTTTCCGGCACCATTCCCTACACCAGTTACGGCACGCCGTGGCTGAGCGATGGGAGCGACATCAGCAATCGGTATCAGTTTCTGGATGATTTAACCTGGATTAGCGGCCGGCATACGGTCAAGGGCGGAATCGAGTATCGCTGGATGGGGTATCCGCAAACCGGCTGGGCCGTCAACAGTGGAGGCTCATTCAACTTCAGCCAGTTGGAGACGGGAGGCTATGACGCCCTGGGGAACAACCTCTCCAGCACCGGAGACCCCTTTGCGTCGTTCCTGCTGGGTCAGGTGAACGGTGCTGGCTTCACCGTGTTCAGTGAATACCGGCCCACGCAGAAGTATTTCGCTCCGTGGATCAACGACGACTTCAAGGTGACGCCCAACCTAACCCTCACCTTGGGCCTGCGCTTCGACTGGTCGTCGGGGCTTTATGAGCAATTCGGGCGCTTCTCCACGTTCTCCCCCACGGTGCCCAATCCCGCCGCCGGTGGTCATCTGGGAGCCGACGTGTTTGGCGGCCAGGCTCCGGCGGGTAACAGCAACTGGAACGTGGGCCCACGCTTCGGCTTCGCGTATCGCCTGCACGACCGCAACGTCATCCGCGGCGGGTACGGCATCTATTACGCCGGCGTTCCGGCTAGCCTGTTCAATTCCTACCCGGTCGACGGATATTTGACGAACCCGACCGTGCCCAACTTCACCAACGGCCAGTTTCCCGCTTACTACTGGGACAACGGCTTTCCCAAAGCCAACATTGTCACGCCGCCGGTGCTGAACCCTTCGGTCATGAACGGAGGCAATCCGGTGGCGGTCGCCCCGGATACCTATCTGATGCCCCGATATCAGAACTGGTCGCTGTCATTCCAACGCCAGCTCAGCAACAACATGGCGCTGGACATCGCCTACGTGGGCAACCACGGCACGCGGCTGATTGCCGGTTCGGACTTTGCCGGGTTGGCCGTGAACGCTAATAACCCCCGGGTGCTGAGTCTGGGGCCGGCGCTCTTGCAGGCGGATATCAATTCTCCACAGGCCAAAGCCGCCGGCATCGCGCCTCCTTACCCCGGCTTTACGGGAGACGTGGCCCAAGCCTTGCGCCCGTGGCCGCAATATCAACACATCCTGTGGCGGAATATTCCGGCCGGGACCAGTATCTACCATGCCCTGCAGATCACGTTTGACCGGCGGCTGACCCACGGCTTCCAGTTCCGCGCCGCCTACACGTGGTCAAAGCTCATCAACGACGGGGCGGACGCGGGTCAAGCCGGCTACGGCCCTCCGATTCAAGACCCGACAAACTTCCAGAAAGAACTGCGCGCTGTCAGCTATGACGACGTGCCGCAAATCCTTTCGCTCGGCTGGATCTACCAATTGCCGTTCGGATCCGGCAGGAGGTTTGGCGGCGCGACGACGGGCGCGGTCGAGAAACTGATCTCGAACTGGCAGTTTTCGGCCATACAAACGTACCAAACTGGCCGGCCGCTCCATATCTTCATGAACAACAACCTGGGCGGCCTGCTGTTTAACTCCGACAAGCGGCCCAACAAGGTCGGACCGGGAATCAATACGAGTTTCCGCGATCCGAATGCCGACGCTTACCTGCTTAAAACCGGATGGGCCGACCCGGGGCCCCTGGCCTTCGGCAACGCCGGAAACCAGGACCCCCATACGCGGGGATTCCCGTACTACAACGAAGACCTGTCTGTTTTCAAAGACACTTACTTCGGCGAGAATCGATATGTGCGGTTGGAGGCGGACGCTGGCAACCTTTTCAACCGCGTCGATTTTTGTCCGCCCGATACGAATTGGAGCGACCCGTTTTTTGGGAGGACGGGCAGCCAGTGCAATATCTCACGGCGCATCCAGTTCGGGCTGCAAATCTTCTTCTAGCTTTCCGTCCCACTCCGCCGCGGCGGCCCGCCGAGTTTCGCGGGTTGCCGCGGTTTTTTTGTTGGCGAGCCCCGTAAGGGCTCCTCCTACCGGCGCGAGAACTCTTCAACACTCACAATTCCTTGGCCTTCCCGGATCACAACGAGCCGGTTGGCCTCGACTTGACCCACCGAGTCCGTATGGCCGGACGGCCAGCGGACTTCCACCCCATCCGCTCGCGTGGCGCTCCCCAATCCGAAGTGGAGCCGGAAATCGTTTTGGGAAATGTAACTGGATCCGCTCATAACTTCCTGGATCTGCGCATGGCCGCGCGTCACCACCCGCACGCGCGCCCCGATGGCACTGCGATTCGACTTCGTGCCCATACACTTGACCTTTAACCAGTTGTGGCCGGCCGCGGAGTCGTTGCGGAGGAGCGAGGGAGGCTCATTCAGATTGCAGACGGCGACGTCGATGTCGCCGTCGTTGTCAAAGTCTCCGAAGGCCGCGCCGCGGCTGCTGTGCAGGGCCGCCACGCCCGAGCCTGCCTCCTCCGAGACATCGCCGAACCGGCCGTTGCCGAGATTGCGATAGACGATCTTTCGTTGCTTGAAGGTGGCGGGCAGCCGATGGGCGGCGATTTCCGGGAAGACGTGTCCGTTGCACATGAAGATGTCGGGCCAGCCGTCGTTGTCGAGATCAAAGAGCCCGACGCCCCATCCCAGAAACTTGGTATTCATTCCCAGGCCCGCCTGAAACACGGCATCATAAAACGTGCCGTCGCCATTGTTGTGGTACAAGTTGGCCCGCTGGTCGGAAAAATTCGTCTTGACGATGTCGAGCCAGCCGTCGCCATCGTAGTCGCCCACCGCCACGCCCATACCGCCCTGCGCGGCCCCGTCCTCGTTGAAAGCGCAACCGGCCTGGGTCGCGATCTCGGTGAACGTACCATCGCGATTGTTGTGATAGAGCCGGCTGGCGGTCGTATCACAGGCCACGTAAATGTCAGGCCAGCCGTCGTTATCGAAGTCCGCCGCCACCGCCGTCAACCCGTAAGAGCCGACCGGAACCCATTGGGCGCTCACCGACGTGGGCAAACCGAGGCCGTGGGGAATGGTGACGCCGGAGACCTCGGACACATCCTCGAACGTTCCGTCGCCGCGGTTGTGGTAGAGAAGGTTCGTTCCGCCGCCCAGCCCTTGCGGCCCGCAGGCGACCGGAATCCCGAAATAACGACAATACTGATTTTCGCCCGGCTGCGGCGCCAGGCGCGGATCAAAGTCGACGTAATTGGCCACGAACAGGTCCAGATGGCCGTCGCGATCATAGTCGAGGAAGCAGCAGCCGCTGTTCCAGCGGACGTGCGGGCCAGTCTGCAGCAAGCCGGCTTCCTTGGTGACGTCGGTGAACGTACCATCGCCGTTGTTGTGATAGAGAACATTCTGGCCCCAGAAGGTGACGAACAGATCGTCGTAACCGTCGTTGTCGTAGTCGCCGACGCAGCATCCTTGACCCCAGCCCGATCGCACCAATCCGGCTCTTTCCGTCACATCGGTGAACGTTCCGTCCCGGTTGTTGTGAAACAGACGGTTCGACGGCGGGCGTCCCGCCAGAATGCCATCAAACCGGGTGCCGTTGACGAAGAAAAGATCGATCCAGCCGTCGTGATCGTAATCGAAAAACGCGACCCCGCTTCCAAACTCCTCGATCAGGTAGCGCTTGGAGGCGACGCCGCCGCACACGTTCTCCGCTGCCCCCAGCCCCGCCGAGCCCGCGACATCGACGAACGAAAATGCCGGCCGCTCTTTGCCTCTCGTCGCCGCCACCGCGCCGCCCGGCCGGAGGGGAACTGCCGCCCCTGCTTCAGCCAGGAATCCGTAGATCGGCGCCCAGAAGGCGAGCCGGCCGATCGACCGCAGAAAATCGCCGCGTGACATCATCGGTTGTTGGTCGAGCTTCCGCCCCATGCGCCGTCAGGGATCAATCGGGGATGCTCCGGCGTCCGCCTGCCGGGCCTCTCGCCAGCGTTCCGATTCCACCGTCTCGTTCTGCTCCAGCTTTTCGAAGGTTTGCAGGGCGGCGCGGCTTTCCTCTAGTCTGCCCAGTTTTCGCAGCGCCAAACTCAACAGGTAGTAATAGCTTGAAGTGCGGGAATTGACGGCAATCGCCTTTCGGGCCGCCTCCGCACACGGTCCCCACTCGCCTTCGTACTCGTAAGCCTTGGCCATCTGGAAGTAAGCCAGATCAGACCGAGGGTTGATTGACAGCGCCTGGCGAGCATAATCGAGGGCTCGCTGCGGTTGCTGCTGGCGGTTATAAAAGGCGCTCAGGTATTCATAAGGCCAGGGTGACTTCAGCCCTTGTTGCTGATCCAGGCGGACAGCGATGCGGTAGTACTTGGCGGCCTCCTCACTTCTCCCCAGCGCTTCCTCGACCAGACCGAGGTTGTTGTACGCCTTCATATAGGAGGGGTTCCACCGGAGGGCCGCTTCAAACTCACGCTCGGCCAGCGGATAGACGCCGCGCGTGTAGTAGAGGCGCCCGAGCCAGTAATGAATCTCGGCCGAGCGCGGCTCCAGGCGGGCCGCCTGCTCGAGCTCCGTTTCGGCAAGATCGTAGCGACCGACGATCGTGCAGTCCAACCCCAGGATCTTGTGCGCCTCGCCGTTGTTGACGTCCAGCTCCAGAGACCGCGACAGCTCTTTGACGGAATCGCCGATCTGGTGGAGGCGAAACAGGACGTAACCCAAGTCGTAATGCGCTCGGGCCGAGTCCGCATGGTCGCGAACATAGCGGGTGAGCGCTGGCAGCACGGTTTGCGTTTGGTTTCGGGCAATCTGATCCTCCAGGCCGCCGAGCTCATCGCCCGGGTCTGACCGCGGTTTCCCGGCTGCCTCCTGGGGGGAACGCCACATGTTCCGATCCGCCGGCCTCGCGGCCGCCTCTTGCCCGCCTTTCGCCGGCGGGCCGGAGAGCATCAGCGCGCAGCCCAGAATCACCAGTCCCGGCAACGCCTTCGGAGGGAGTGGCCCGGCGGGGTCACGAGGTTTCTGCCGCTTCCGCATCTTGATTCCACTCACCGCCTGCCCGCAGCGCCAACTCGCGCCGTCAATTCCTTTCATGCAGCCGCGCCAACGCCCGGTCGAGGTTCTCTCTCGCCTCCTGATACCGAGGGTTGCGCTCGAGGGCTTGCCGGAAGGCCGCCACCGCCCGGCGGGCATCACCCTGTTGAGCCAGAGTCAACCCCAAATAGTTATACGCCTCGGCGCCTGACGGGTGGAGCCGGATGGCGTCCTGGAACGTCGCGGCGGCTTTCGCCAACTCTCCCCTCTTCAGCCAGGCTTGCCCGAGGGCGCAATCAGCCTCATAGTCATCCGGCTTCAGCCTCAGCGCCTCGCGAAACTCCGCCGCCGCCCCTTCAAGGTCTCCGCTTTTCATCAAAGCCGCGCCGAGGTTGCGGTGAGCTTCGAATGATCCGGGCGCGAGCCGAACCGCTTCGCGCAGGTCCGCAAGAGCTTGCTCCGTGTGCCCGCGGCGGATTTCCGCCTCCGCCCGGCTCAGATCGGAGCCGGCGATCTGGTTCCGATCCTCCGCTTGAATCAACTTCTGGGCCAGGGCCAGTTCGGAGGCCGACTCGCTGGACCGTCCCGTCCGCCCCAGCGCGAGGCTCAACTGATAGTGAGCGTCGCCCCGCGACGGATCAAGGCGGATGGCCTGGCGAAGATGAACGATGGCCTCTTCCGGCGACTTCTCATCGAGCAGAGCCTTGCCCAACATATATTGGGCGTCGGCCGATCCGGGGTCCATCGCCACGACTTTACGCAGTTCGGCGATCTCTTCCGGCAAGCCGGACTTCCGGCCATACGCCACGGCCAGATTGTAGTGGGCGCTTTCCAGGTTTGGCTGAAGCTTAACCGCCGCCTGCAGCTCGCGGATCGCCTCGTCGACATCACGCTCGATGAGAATGGCTCCCAAATTGGCATGCGCCTCGGCGTAATCCGGCTTGTAATCCAACGCCGCCCGGAATTCCGAGATCGCCTCGTCCGTCTGCCCGGCTTGGGCCAGCACCAACCCCAGGTCGTTATGGACCTCGTAAAAGTCGGGCGCTTCGCGCAGGGCCTCTCGAAACTCTTGCATGACTTCTTCTCGATCCGCTCCCTGCCGGCCCAGCAAGCGACCGAGGACGTAGTGGGCTTCCGGCAGGCGGGGTTTATTTTGAAGGCTCCGGCGGAGTTCGCTGATCGCTTCGCTCACATTGACCGAGCCCGCTACGGCACGAACATCCAGGTGCAGGGCGGCTTCGAACTGCGCCAGCGCCGGGCCCATCTGTCCCAGCCTCAGCAGGACTACCGCTTCGTCCATATACGCCGAGAAGTCGTTGCGGTTGAGGCTGAGGGCGCATTCCAAAACGGGCAGGGCCTCTCGAAGGTCGCCCGTCTCTTTGAGCGCCATCCCCAGAAACGCATAAGCGTCACCGGCCGCGGGATTCAACGTCACCGCCTTCCGCAGCTCCGCCACTCCTTCCGCCCGCTGGCCGGCGTACCACAGCGCCACGCCCAAGTTGTAGTGGGCGTCGTCCGACCGCGGGTCGAGTTCCACCGCCCGGCGAAGCTCCTGCGCGGCCGCCCTCAAATCGCCCTGTTGGCCGAGGACAAAGCCGAGCAGGTTGTGAGCCTGAGCGTCGTCTGGATCCAGGCTGACGGCCCGGGCCAGCGCCTCGCGTGCCCCGCTCAGGTCTCCGCCGGCCAACAGTCGCGCCGCCCGCTCGTCAAGGTTCGCCGCCCCCGTGTTGCGCGCCCGAACCGCGGCGGCCCTCGGTCGGGACGAGGCCAGTTGCTTCAAGGTGGATCCCAGGCTGTAATACGCCTCGATCATTTCCGGTTTCGCACGAAGAGCGTCTTCGAAACTTTCCACGGCCTGGGTCAAGTTGCCCATCTGGCGGAAGGTTTGGGCCATTTCGTAATGGGCCTGATAGGCTAGGGCGCCGGGGTGGGCGGCCAAAGCCCGCTCGAGCTGCTCGAGGGCGGCGCGCGGATGGCCTTGAGCGCGCAAAACCAGGCCTAGGTTGATGCGAGCCTGGGGATCAGCGGGCGCGAGCTGGGTGGCGCGCTCCAACGCCGCTCGGGCGCCTTCGAGATCGCCCGCGCTCGCCAGCGCCGAACCCAGGTTGTTATAGGCCCGCACAAAGTTCGGCTGAAGGGCGACCGCTTCCCGATACTCCCGGATGGCATCCGGCAAGTCATTGTTCTGGACAGCCACATTCCCCAGGCCGTTGTGGGCCTCGGCGGATTTCGGATTTTGGCTCACCACCCTCTGGTATTCCGCCGCCGCCTTCTTCAGCTCGCCCATCTCCTGCCAGGTCAGGGCCAGTGCCAGCCGGGCCGATTCGTCCCCCGGCCGCAACTGGAGCGCCGCCTGCAGCTCGGATGATGCTTTCGTGAAGTCTCCGGCGTCGCCCGCCAGCACGCCGAGGTAGTAGTGAGCTTGCGCGTCGCGGGGATCGAGTTGGGCAGCCTTTTCGAGAGCCGTTTGCGCCTCCTGCGGATGACCCAGCCTGATGAGGGCAATTCCCAAGCCGTCGTAGGCCGCCGCCCATTGGGGATCCGCTGAAAGCGCTTGCGTGAACTCCTCGGCCGCCCGCTTCCATTGCCGTTGCCTTAGCCAAGCGGAACCTTGGCGGTAATGAGATTCAGCCGGGGCAGGCGGGGTTTGGGCAGCGAGTGCGGGAACGAGGAGCGCGATGACCGCCGCGGCGAACGTCCAGCCACCGCGGTCCCTGAGCTCGAAACCGGCGCCTCCTCTGCGGAGGCTGCCGCTGGTCGCGCCCTTGTTCGTGGAAGTCTTCCGCATGGCGGCGTTCAGCGCAGGCTAAAATTCTAGCACGCGGCTCTGTCGCCGCCTAAGGGATTCGGACCCCGCCAAGTCAGCGTCCAACCGCGGTTCGGAGGCTCCATGAAGCGGAAGCCGGGTCGAGAACTGGGTCTCCGCTTGCCGGGACCGTCGCCGCCGGGTCGCGGTTGCGGGGCTGGTTTCGCCGAAGCTTCCCGGCGCCCCGCCGGCCCGAACGTGCACCGGGGGCGACGTTTCCCCGATCCTCGCATCGCGGCGCCGCCATCTCGGCTTAACCGAAATTATCCTTCACAGTATCCGCGGTGCGGCGGACCACCGGGCTATT
>CADDZC010000034.1 GCA_902812365.1 Acidobacteriota bacterium
GGGACGGCCCGAGGCCGACGCTTCCCCGCCGCCGGCCTCGGGCCGTCCCAAGCGGCCCCAGCCGCCGGCGGCCGCCGCGCGCTATATTTCCCGGCACAAGGCCAAGCCGCCGAAGCCGCGCGAGTGACGGCATTAGGGCCGGTTCCGCACCAGCACGCGCACTTCATTCCCCGATTTCAGCTCGTAGTGCACGCCGCGCCACTCGATCCGGCGCACCACACCCGCCGTCAGAAAATTGACCAGCATGATCCAAGGCACCAGCGGCCACCACACCCAGTAACAGGAGCCGTATCGCTCCAGCAGCGCCTTTTCTTCCGGAAAAATCTCCCGCGCCAGGCGCGAGCGGAGGCCGGCTTTGGCCAGGCCCAACCCCAAAATGACGCCCAGAATCAAGCCCACCGCCAACTTGAAGGCCACCGGCCGAAGCGCGGCCGCGAGAACGAGGCCATAAAGCAACGTGCCCGCGAAGAAGGAATGGCAGGCCAGCCCCAGCAGCCACAGGCGCGGCGCATAGACCCGCGTCAGAATGATCTGCCGGTTCGCCCAGCGCAGGAACTGGCCCAAGGTGCATTCTTCGCGGCTGGCCACCAGACAGCGGGGCTCAAATCGAATATGGCCCCCGGCTTCGCGGACGGCGCTCGTAATCGCGTAGTCGTCGCTGACGGTGGCCTGCCAGTAACGCTCGGCGATCTTCAGGCGCCGGAAATCGGCGGCGCGCATCGCCGTCGAGCCGCCCCAGGCAAAGTTGTACGGATGGTCGCCTAAAATCATCGCGATGGACGTATCCCAGGCGGCGCGAATCTGGGAACCGACGCTCCGGCCGGGGAGATACCACCGGAAGCCTGTGCTGGCCGTGACGGCGGAATTTCCGAGCGGAGCCACGAGCGATTGCAGCCAGTCGCTCCGCATCCGGGCGTCGGCGTCGGCGAAGGCCAGGACTTCCACGTGGCGATCGACGGCCGAGAGGCCGTGCAAGAGATTGTTAACCTTTTCTCCCCGCCGGTCGGAGTGTCCCGCCACGATCAAAACCTTCTTGCGGGCGGTGGAAGGCTCCCGTGACCCGCTGCCCTCCAGCCGTTCGCGGAGGTGCCGGTAGGCGGGATCATCGGGCGAGGCGACAACAAAAATCACTTGGTAGTCAGGATAAGCCTGCGTCAAAAAGTGGGTGATGTGGGCGTCGAACTCCGCCTCGAGGCCTTTGCAGGGAACAATCAGCGCCGCCGGAGGATGGTAATCGCCCGGGGGGTCGGAAAGGCTCCGGCGCACGAAGCGAACGAAGCGGCGGCCCGCTTGCAGCGATAAGCCGCTCTGCAGAGCGAGACCCAGGGCCAGAATGAAGAAAATCGCGAGAGCCGGAGGCATGAGGACTGGCGCCCCGTCCGGAGGCGGCGGAGCGCGGATCGAGCCCGCGAGTGTACCACATCTGGGCCGGGGCGTCGCCGCGGACTTCGTCAGAAGCGGCCCGAATGGCGGCCGGAAGGATCGCCGTAACCCTCGGCGTGAGGTTCCAAAAGGTCGGCCAGCCGCAGGCGCAGGTTGCCTGGATTGGTGGCATAGGCCAGGCCCGTATCGAGATCGATGGCCTGCGAGCGAATCAGTTTTTCAATCTCGGCGTCGAAATGCTGCATGCCTTCCAGTTCGCCGTCGCGCATGGCATCGAGGAGCGTTTTGCCTTCCGATTCGCCCTTCTCGATGTACTCCCGGGTGCGAAGCGTCGCCTTCAAAATTTCGAAGGCCGCAACTCTCGATACGCCGTCCGGAGCCGGGATGAGCCGCTGCGAAATGATAAAGCGGAACGTCTTCGCGAACCGCAGGCGAATCGTATGCTGCTCCTCGAGCGGAAACACGCCGGTGATCCGTTCGACGGTTTTGGAGGCGTCCACGGTGTGGAGCGTGGAGAGGATCAGGTGGCCGGTCTCGGCGGCTTCGAGCGCGATTTCAATCGTCTCCCGATCGCGCATCTCCCCCACCAGAATCACCTTGGGGGCCTGGCGCAGGGCGGCGCGCAAGGCCAGGGCGAAGCTAGTCGTGTCGCTGTGCAGCTCGCGCTGGTGGATCGTCGATTTCAGGTGCGGATGGAGAAATTCAATGGGGTCTTCAATGGTCACGATGTGATACGCCTTTTCGTGATTGATCTTGTTGATGATGGCCGCCAGGGTCGAGGACTTTCCCGAGCCGGTGGGTCCGGTGACGAGCACGATGCCGTTTTTCAGGTCCGCGATCTGGCCGAGTTGCGGAGGCAGATTGAAGGTGTGGAAATCCGGCACCTGGGAAGGGATCACGCGCATGACGATGGCGAACGTTCCGCGCTGCTTGAAGATGTTGACTCGGAAGCGGGAGACGGTGGAGAGACTGTAGGAGAGGTCGGCCGAGCCTTCGGCGCGAAGCGTTTCGCGCGCCTGGTCGTTCTTCCCCATCAGGTCGTCGGCAATCCGTTCGGTGTCTTTCGGAGCGAGGAGGGAGAGGCCGGGGATGGGCACCGCCGCCAGCTGGCCCCCCAGCTCGACTTGCGGCGGACGTCCTGGCGAGAAGATCAGGTCACTGACCTTGCTTGAGACCGCCAGCATCGCGCGCAAGATCTCGGGCGTCGAGACCGCCGGCTTCAACTCCGCCGCCGACAGGGCCGCCTCAAAACCGCCGTGCTCGTCCTGCCTGGTCACCGGCGTAGTCGCCATGTATGCCTCCTGGCCGCGCCCCGGCACCCCCGGCTCGGCGGAGTCAACCGGAAGTCGCGCGCCGTCACTAATACTATCGGCACGGCGGCGGCCCGCATTGAGTAAGGCTCCGGGGCCGCCGCGGCGCGCCGGACCGGTTTCAGGGTGAAAGCCTGGCCTCGATCCACCGCGCCGTTCGCCGGAGCGCCTCTTCGATATTCTCGACGGAGTTGGCGTAGGAAAAGCGCAAGTAGCCTTCGCCGCCCCGGCCGAAGGCGGTGCCGGGAAGGCAGGCTACCCCTGCCTCGTGAAGGAGCGCGTCCGCAAGCGCCCGCGAGCTCAGTCCTGTGCCGGTTATATTGGGAAAAGCATAGAAGGCGCCACGCGGCCAGCGGCAGCGAAATCCGGGGATGCGGTTCAAGCCCTCCACCATAACGGCGCGGCGGCGTCGGAACTCAGCCAGCATGCTGCTCACCGCGGATTGATCGCCCCGCAAAGCCGCGACTCCGGCCATCTGCGTGAAGCTGGCTGTGCAGGAATGGGAGTTCACAATCAAACGCCCCACTTGCTCCGCCAGGTCGGCGCGCATGACTCCGTAACCGAGCCTCCAGCCGGTCATCGCATAGGCCTTGGAAAAACCGTCCAGGATAATCGTACGCTCTTTCCATCCGGGCAGCTGAGCCAGGCTGGCATGCTCTCCGTCATAGATCAAGCGATGGTAAATCTCGTCGGAAAGGACAAAGATATCACGCCCGGCCAGCCCGCCGGCCAGGCGCTCCAGCTGGGCGCGACCGATCGCACCGCCGGTGGGATTGTGAGGCGAATTCAGAATGATGAGGCGCGTGCGATCGGTGATCTTCGCCAGCATCTCGCCGACGTCGATCTCAAAGTCCCGCTCCTCCGGCAACCCATAGGGCACGGGCCGCGCCTCCACAAAACGCACCATGGACTCGTAAATGGGAAAGCCCGGATCGGGACAAAGAACCTCGTCGCCGGGTTCGACCAAGGCAAGGATGACGTAAAAAAGAATCGGTTTCGCCCCCGGCGTGATCACCACCTCCGATGGATCGACGGCGATACCGCGCCGCCGCCCCGCATCCTCGGCCACGGCTTTTTGAAGCTCCGGCAGCCCGCCCGGCGGGCTATAGTGTGTCCAACCTTCGCGCAGAGCGGCCGCGGCCGCCTCCACAATGTGACCGGCCGTCGGAAAGTCGGGTTCGCCGATCTCCAGGTGGACAATTTCCCTCCCTTGGGCCTCCAGTTGTCGCGCCCGCACCAGCGTGTCAAATGCCCCCTCCGTCCCCAGACGGCTCATGCGTTCGGCCAGGCGAAGTTTGTTCGGCAGAGCGTTCATACGGCGCACCTTCGGTCGCCCATCCGCCAGCCGGCCTGACCCGCTGAGCGGTGGGCAGAGGATCACCGCGCTTCAAGCCTAACGAATGGTTCCCCGCCGCCACGGCCGGCGGATTTCCCGCGTCAAGTCTTGATCCTCGCGGCTGCTCGTTCGGCCGCCGCCTCCAGCAAGCGGCGGAGCGCCTCGACCGCCAGGACGGCGGCGTGCCGGGAGGCCGGAGGCAAGCCGTCCAGGCCCGCTTCGATGTCAGCCGGCGTGATCGAGCCGAGGTCGGCAACCCGCCGGCCGACCGCGCGTTCCGCCAGCCACGATCCGCAGGCGACGGCCGGCACGCAACCCTGAACCTGAAACGCCATCTGCCGCACCGTTCCGTCCTCGATTATAGCCCATAGCTTCAGAGTATCGCCGCAGGCCGGGTTTGACGTTTCCACCGCCGCCGCACCCGCAATTTCCCCAGCGTTGCGAGGGTGGTGGAAGTGATCGAGTACCGTCGCGGAGTACATGCCGGATGCTCCCTGGGTTTGGCGAAGCTGGCCTGCGCCGCCGCCCTTAAAACTCTCCCTGGCCAGGACTCAGGCCAAGAATAACAGTTTTAAGACCAGTACCAGCGCCACCCCCGCCGCCACCACCAACGCCGGCTGGACGCCCGGCGCCTGGTTGACTTCCGGAATCAGGTCGGAAGCCGCCACGTAGAGCGTGACGCCGCCGGAAAGCGCCAGCCCATCACTGACCCCGTTGCGAACGGCGGCCATGGCCAAAATTCCCAGCATTCTTGAGATTCCCAAGGTTACCACCGACCACATGGCCGCCGAGCGGTGTTTCTCGGCCGCGACCATGATGGAAGCCATCGTAAAACCCTCGGGAATATTATGCAGGATGATGGCGCCAAAGATCACGATGCCGAGCCAGGTCGAGATCAAAAACCCCGAGGCAATCGCCACGCCATCAAAAAACGTGTGAATCGACAAGCCGCCCAGCGCCAGATAAGCCGTGCGCCGATTGACGAACGGATCCCGGTGAGTCTCTTCCCCAAAGTGAAAGTGCGCCGGAAACGAATGCTCAAACCAATGGACGATCAGGTATCCCGCCAGCACCAAAATCGGCCCCCGCACCGGTGCCCGCCGCAGGCTTTCCGGCACCATCTCCACCAGCACCGTGGCCAACATAAAACCCGAGCCGAGGGCGATGAAATAGCCCAGAAACGCCCGGCTCCACGCGCGGGAGGTCACAATCACGCCGCCGCCGACGTTGGCGATCCCGGCGATCACGCCCAGAACCAGGCTGACCTCCACCGGACCCCAGCGCGGATCAGCGACGGCCCCGCAAGCAGTGTGAAGGTTCACGCTGGCTCAGCCTCCCCGCCGGCGACACCGCAACCCCAGCGCGGCGAGCGCCTCCGGCCGGTTCCCATCCCCGTCCGCCGCGACGAACCGCCGGCCTCACCGGGAATGCCGGAAGTGGACCACCTCGCCGTCCTCGATCACGTATTCCTTCCCTTCCAGCCGCAGCGTCCCGCGGCTGCGCGCCTCCGCCAGGCTGCCCGCGGCCACCAGATCGGCGTAGCGGACCACCTCGGCGCGGATGAATCCCTGCTGAATATCGGTGTGAATCTCGCCGGCGGCCTCAAGCGCCGTCGAACCCGAGCGGATCGTCCACGCCCGGCACTCATCCTCGCCGACCGTGAAGAATGAGATCAAGCCGAGAAGCTCATACGACGTTCGGATCAGCCGGCTCGCCGCCGGTTCGGCCAGTCCGTAGCTCGCCTGAAACTCCGCCGCGGCGCCCGGATCCAATTCCGCCAGCTCGGCCTCGACCTGGCCGCAGATGGCCGTGACGGCCGTGCCCGGGCGCCGTTTCCACCCCGCCGCCTGCACGAATTCCTCCGCCGCATTGGCGCGGGGAGCGTCCTTCTCGCCCAGATTCAGCACATAGAGCATCGGCTTGCGCGACAGGAACGTGTATCCTCGAATGGCCTTCTCGTCCTCGCCGCTGAGCGGGACGGCGCGCAACGGAGTCTGCGTTTCGAGCGCCGCCCGGCACGCCCGCAGGACGTGGAATTCCCGCTCCAGAGCCGCGTTCCGTTGCTTCTTGATCTCCTTCTCGAGGCGCTCGAGCCGCTTCTCGATCACCGCCAGGTCGGAAAGAATCAGTTCCAATTCCACGTTCTCGATATCCCGCCGCGGGTCGACCGAGGCTGCCGGCCCAGGCCCAGCCTCACTGTCGAAGGCCCGCACCACGTGCGCCAGCGCCGCCGCCTCCCGCAGCAGCTGAGCCTGAGACCCGCTGCGCGCCAGCTCGATCACGCTGCCCGGCGTGTCCACATACTCGATGGCCGCGTAAACCTGCTTCTTCGGCCGGTACATCTCCGCCAAGCGGTCCAGCCGAGCGTCCGGCACCCGAACCACGCCGATGTGCGCCTCCGGCCGGTTCGCCGCCAGTCCGCCGCCGTGGGCCCGCGTCAGAATGCGAAACAGCGTCGTTTTTCCCACCTGCCCGAGTCCCACGATTCCAATGCGTAGCACCGCCGTCCCTCTCGCCGCGCGATGGCCGATCCTATCAGAACCGAAGCCGGCGCCGCCCGCCTCCGGCCCGCTGCCGGCCCCCGCCCCCTGATAACCGCAACGTTATTGCATGCCGCAGTAACTTCCGCTACAATGCCTGCGGGCGACCCCAGCCCCTCGACGGATGGTGGGCGATAGAGGATTCGAACCTCTGACTTCTACCGTGTGAAGGTAGCACTCTACCGCTGAGTTAATCGCCCGGTGAGTTGAAGATAGCAAATTCCCCGCGCGAGGTCTAGTTGAGAGCGCCAACCTCCCTTTCCGAGCCCGCCCGAACGGCGCGCGGCATCTTCAGGCTTCCGCCGCGGCCCGCCGGCCCGGCCGCCGAGAATCCCCCCACTCCGAACGCCCCAGGAGGCCGCTGACGAACGGAAAAGCCCCAATCGCCTCCCCGAACGGACCCGTGGCGCTCGCCGCCGCCGACTCGATCGCCCGGCTCGAGCGCGCCCTGCAGACCGTCATCCGGGGCAAGGACGAGGTGATCCGCCTCGCCCTGGTGACGCTGTTCGCCCGCGGACACCTGCTGATCGAGGACGTGCCGGGCGTCGGCAAGACCACTCTCGCGCACGCCTTGGCGCGCTCGTTCGACTGCGCCTTCCAGCGCATTCAGTTCACCTCCGACCTGCTGCCTTCCGACGTCATCGGCATCAGCGTGTGGAGCGAGCGGAACGAGCGGTTCGAATTTCGTCCCGGCCCCATCTTCGCCAACATCGTTCTGGCCGATGAAATCAACCGCACCACGCCGAAAACCCAAAGCGCCCTGCTCGAGGCCATGAACGAGCATCAGGTGACGGTCGAGAACCACACCCATCCCCTGCCCCAGCCCTTCATGGTCATGGCCACCCAGAATCCCATCGAGCATCACGGCACCTATCCCCTGCCCGAATCCCAGTTGGACCGCTTCCTCATGCGCCTCCGCCTCGGCTACCCGGATGCCGCCAGCGAGCGCCGCATCCTCAAAAGCCTCGCTGAGTCGGATCCGCTGGCCGCGCTCGAGCCGGCGATGACCGCTGACCAGGCCGTGGCCATCCAGCAGGCCGTCCGGCGTGTGGCGGTGGATGAGGCCCTCGTCGATTACGCGCTGGCCATCGTCGCCCGGACGCGCGCCCACGAGGACTTGAGTCTGGGCGTCAGTCCGCGCGGCGCGCTCGCCCTGTATCGCGCCGCCCAGGCCCGGGCGTTCATCGAAGGGCGCGGCTATTGCCTGCCCGATGACTTCCAGAGCCTGGTGCTCCCCGTCTTCGCCCACCGCTGCGTTGTCAATTCCCGTTACAGCTGGACGCTCAAGCGCGGCGAGCAGGCGGAAGCGATCCTGCGGGAGATCATCGACTCCATACCGGTGCCGCTGTGAAGGTTTCCCCCCCAGGCTCGGCCCGCTCGCCCGGCCGCCCCGCCGGGCGGCGATTCCTTCTGGCTCTCGCCGGGCTCGCCGTCTCGTTCTTTCTGGCCCTCTACGCCACCGCCTTGCGGGAAACCGGCCGCTACCGGCTTGGAGCGCTGACGGCGCTCGCCTCGCTCGCGCTGGCCGGGGTGGTGGCGGTGACGGCCGTGCCTTTTCTGGCCCGCCGCACCGCCCTCCGACGCTGGACGGTGAAGTGGGAGTACAGCCTCACCCGCCCGGGACTGGTCTACCTGCTCGTCATCGCCGTCATCGCCGCGGCGGCGCTCAACACCGGCAACAATCTGCTGTTCATTATTCTCGCCAGCCTCCTCGCCGCCCTGCCGGTCTCCGGCCTCCTGTCGGCCATCGTCCTCGCCGGCCTCGGCTTGGAACTGGCTCTGCCCGAGCGGCTCTTTGCCGGCCAACCGGTCCGGGCCCGCCTCACGCTCCGCAATCGCAAGCGGCTCGCGCCTTCCCTCTCTCTCACCGTCACCGCCGCCCCGCCGCGCCCCGTCCTTCCCCGGCCAATCTATGCCGCCTACCTTCCCCGCCGCTCCTCGGTCATCGAAGCCACAGAAATCACCTTCCCCCGCCGCGGCCGCTACTGCCAGGACGGGCTCGAAGTCAGCACCCGGTTCCCCTTCGGACTTCTCCGCCAATCGCGCCGCCTTCCCGCCCGCCACGAAATCATCGTGCTGCCGAGCGTCCACCCGACGGAGGAGTTTTATGAGATTCTGCCCCTCATCAGCGGCGAGCTGGAGAGCTACTGCCAGGGACGAGGCCACGATCTTTACGCTATTCGCGATTACCAGGAAAGCGATCCCGCCCGCCACGTCGACTGGAAAGCCACCGCCAAGACAGGCGCCCTGAAGGTGCGGGAATTCACGCGGGAAGACGAGCGGCGCGTCGCCCTCGTCTTCGACCGCGGCATCCCCTGCGCCGACGAAACCGAGCTCGCCCGGTTTGAGAAGGCCGTCACCTTCTGCGCCGGCCTCGCCTGGCACTTCTATGAGATCAACGCCCAGATGCAGTTTCTCTGCGACCAGTTCGAAACCCCGATGGATCGCGCCGCCGCCACCCTCTATCCGGCCCTCGAGAGGCTGGCGGTGATCGAGCCGCGCCTCAGCCGCCCCCTCGAAAGCGGCTCGTTTCTGGCGCGCGTGGCCGCCACCGTGCCCGGCTTTCGCATCGTCTTCACCCGCCAGCCGCGCGGCTCGATTCCCACGCCGCTCTGGGAATCGTCGTACCTACTCTTCTCCGATTCGTGGTGAGGAGAGCGGCCCCGCCGCCCGGGATCGCTCCTCCCGCCGGGGCGCCCGGAAGCGGGAGCGCGGGCAGCAGGGGCTGATCTCGCTTCAGCTCCAGGTGCGGTCCCAGGAATCGAGCTCGTTCCACTCCTCGGTCGGCTCGAAGAACCCGGTGCCGGGCTTGAGATGCTGGCGCACGGCGTCTTCGTTGAGCGTCACGCCCAAGCCGGGTTGGTCCGGCACGGCGATGTATCCGTTGCGGACGATCGGCTTGTCGATTCCCTCCACCAAATCCTGCCACCAGGGCACATCGAGGGAGTGGTGCTCGAGAGCCAGAAAATTTTGCGTGGCCGCCGCGCAGTGTACGTTGGCCATGCAGCTCACCGGCGTGCCGGCAAAGTGCATGGCCATCGGCACCCCGTAATCCATCGCCGCGTCCCCGATCTTGTGGGTCTCCAGGATACCGCCGGCGGTGGCCAGGTCCGGATGAATCTTGCTCACCGCGTGCCGGGCGCAGAGCGTGATGAAGCCTTCTTTCAGATAAATATCTTCGCCGGTGAGCGTGGGCGTGGGAATGGATTCGGTGATGCGCTGGAGGAGGTCGGTATACGGCCAGGGAATCACGTCCTCGATCCAGGCGAGGTTGAATTTTTCATAAGCCCGCCCCAGCCGGATGATCGAGTTCACCCCGAGATGCCCGAGGTGATCCATCGCGAGCGGAATCTCCATGCCCACGGCCTCCCGCACCGCGGCCACAAATTCCGAAAGTTTGTCGATGCCCTTGTCGGTCACCTCGGTGGCCACGAAAGGATGGGGCAGGAATTCTTCCTCCCACCGGGTCAGGCCGGAAGGGCGCGTCACCGTCCCCGGGATGTGGCCGACGAGGTCGATGCCCAAATCCATCTTCAGCCACGTCAGCCCCATCTCCTCTTTGCGCGCCTTCATGCGCTGGGCGTAGACGGCGGGGTCTTTCGATTCGGTGGTATCGGCATAGATGCGAATCTGGTCGCGAAACTTGCCGCCGAGCATTTGATAGACCGGCACCCCGTATACCTTGCCGGCAATGTCCCACAGGGCCATTTCGATGGCGCACACCCCGCCCGCCTGGCGCGCCGGCCCGCCGAATTGCTGGATGCGGCGGAAAATCCAGTCGATCTGCAGAGGGTTGCGGCCCAGGATGCGGCTCTTGAGCATGAGCGCGTAACGCGGACTGGCCCCGTCGCGAACTTCTCCCAGGCCGTAGACTCCCTGATTGGTGTCGATGCGGATAATCGGGCAGGGGCTCGGCCCCGGCTTCACAACCGTGGCCACCCGCAGGTCGGTGATCTTCAAAGCCGACGGGCTCGAGTTTGTATTCACGTTCTTGGGATAGGCTTCCACCGGCTCACCTCCCACCCAGGCTCCGCCCAGAACCGCCGCGGATCCCTTCAGAACGCCGCGGCGCCCGATCAGGTTCTTCTGCTCCATGACGCCTCACTTTCCGCGCGCATTCGCTCCGCCTCCCTCCGGCCGGGCCGCCGCCGGCGCGAAGCTCCGTCACCGTACCACGGCGCGCGAGGCCAAGCAAGGCTCCCCGCGGCCGGCGGGCAGCGGCCGGCCGGAGAAGAGTGGGGCAGCGTTCCGGGGGAGCGCGAGAGGGGCCGCGGGCAGGGCCGGCTGGGAGGCCCAATAAATCTTGACAATTGGCTGTAAATCCTGTATTTTAAAGTTATATGGTCCCTCTGGCCGGCGCATTTCCATTTCCGGCAGGCGGCCCGTCCGCCTCTTTCTCCCCCGCATTTCGTCGAATCGGGTGGCCGGATGGTCGGGCTTTGAGAGGTCGGAAACGGCGAGCGATGTACCCCCCCACCCCAGGGGGGTGAAGCCACTATATTGTTGAAAACAAGCAACCTAGCGGCTTCGCTCGAAAAACGAAGCCGCTAAGTTGTTGAAAATACGTAGAGGCCTCGTCGGAAAGCCACTAGGTTGTTGAAAGCAAGATAGTTAGCATAAAAAATGGGAGCTGAAATCGCCCGTAAGTCATTGAAAATTCGTCGAGCCGCCGGAACGAGACTCGAGGAAAGCCACTAGGTTGTTGAAAGCACATGAGATATCTGATATCAAGGGGAGCGGAAGTCCGATCGCCCCGAGATTCGTGGCTTTCCGCAGCTCCAGCTGTTATCCTCGGCGCCGTGGCGCAAATTGTCCTGGTCGGCCGAGATTGGAAAACACGCGCGCTCGTCCGCGCTCAACTGCTCGAAGAAGGCCTCGACGCCGAAGCCTTTCAATCCATCGACGAGGCGCAGCACGCCGTCGAGGCAACCTATCCGCCGCCGCGCCTGATCGTCGCCGATCTTTCATCGAGCGCCAAGCCCGGCGCGGAAATCGAGCGGCTGGCGCACTGGAGCCGGGAAATTCCGGTTTGGATTCTGGGCAGCCGCATCGCGAGCGCGACGCCGGACTGGGAACGTCGCGGCTTCGAGCGGCTCTGGTTTAAGCCGATCGACGTCGGCGAGCTGGTGACGGAGATCAAGAGGCGTGTACAATCGGGCGCTGGAGATCCGCACGGGCCATGAAATCTTATACAGAATACCTTTGGTTCAACACCCGGAAGAAGCGGGAGTTCATCAACATCACGGCGGAGCTGGAACGCGCTCTGAGAAAGGCCGGAATCCAGGAAGGCTTGGTGCTGGCCTCCGCGATGCACATCACGGCCGGCGTTTACATCAACGACGCCGAAGAGGGCTTGATCGCCGACATCGAGGAATGGCTGGAGAAACTGGCTCCTTATCGGCGCGACTACCGGCATCACCAGACCGGCGAAGACAACGGCGACGCCCACCTGAAGAACTTGCTCATCGGCCACCAAGTCCTGGTCCCGGTCACGCAAGGGAAGCTGGACTTGGGTCCCTGGCAGCAGGTCTATTACGCCGAGTTCGACGGCCAGCGCCGAAAGCGCGTCTTGATCAAGGTGCTCGGCGAATGATAGCGGCCGTAAGGCGTGTTTCCAAACCAGAACTCCACGATCCAGCCGTCGCGCGACTGAAAGACCTCGCAGCGGGCGGACGGGCTGGCGGGCGGCAGGTCGGAAGCCTCCGAGCTGGCCAAAATCTCCTCGAGAGTCCGTTCCTCTTCCGGAGCCACGTTAACCTCCAGTAGAAACAGATCGGTGGAGTCCATAAGAGTTCCTTCCCCCTTGTCGTCGCGCCGGGCGCGTGGCCAAGGTTGGAAGCGTGGCGGCGTGGCTGACCATCACCGGAACGCTTCGTCCGGGCTCGCTCGGCGTCGTCGTTCCGCACCCAGAATCACTCCCTTGCCACGACCGTTGCTGTGGCAATTCACCGTCCATAGGTGCAAACCCATCCGGGGACGGCGGGTTGCGGGACCAGCTAACTCACGGCCAGCCATCAGGATGCGCGCCTTCTGGGGTCCATTTCGCATGCCGAGGCTGACCCGCCGAGCGCGCCTGAGGCTATCCAGTCGGATAGTGAAACTCATCCGGACGGTTAGTCAAAAGCGCCGGTTCAGGGTAAGATTTGCGCCGAGCGGGGCGAGCGATAACGGTGCCGGGCGCTCAGAGCGTCTCCTCGTACATCGGATGGTCTTCGTCGCTGTCCTGGTAATAGGAGACGCGGGCGTCGGGGCCGTCGAGCTCCATGATGGCGTAACCGTGATTATACACGTCGCCGGCGGCGCTGACGTCCAGCTTGAGGATATTCCCCTTCGCATCGGTAACCAGCGGAACGCCGGCAAACTTCGGCTGCGCCGGCACGTCGGCGAGGCCCACCGGGAACGCACCGTGACCGAGCAGCCGGGCGCGAGGCAAGCCTTGGAACGGTCCATAGACGGCGAAGTTGTGCTCATGACCCCAGAACCACAGAGAGATTTTGGGTAGCAGGTCCTGGACCTGGGGAAAGAGGCGCAGATTCACCTCGTGACCGTCGATCGAGTCAAAGGCGGTGAACAGTTGGTGGTGAGACAGCAGAACCGTCTTGCGGTTGCCGGCGTTGGCCACCTTGTCGTGCAGCCAGCTCACCTCCGAGTCGCGCAGCCAAGTGGCGCCGGCGCCCGCGCCGCCCGGATTGTGGTCATTGTAGCCCGTATCCAGGCCCACGAACTGCCAATAGTCGTTGCGCAGGCAGAAGTAGCTCGCCGGCTGGCCGAGCTGGTCGAGCAGCCGGTAGTACGGGACGCCGCCGCAATACATATCGTGATTGCCGCTGAGCGTGAAGGTGGGAATCTTGCGGTTGGCGAGATCGAGGATCGCGTTCCAGTAACGCCAGAAGTAGTTCGATATCTCGAAGTCCGTGCCGGCGTAATAAATGTCCCCCAAGTGGATGGCCACGTCGGGCTTCTTGGCCGCCATCTGTTTCAGCACCGCCTGCGCTTCCGGCTGGCCCGTGCCCCAGTCGCCCACCAAGGCCAGGCGCGCCCGCGCCGGCAGCCGGCCGTCGATCACAAAGTCGCCGAGTTGGCCGTACATGCGGTAGGGGATCTCTTTTCCCTGGGCCACGAAATACTCCGCGTATTTGGCCGCGGCGATGGCGTACAGCGGGTCGCAGCCCCCAAACCTTTTCAGGTCGCCGGCATACTGATCGATGTCGGCCTGGTTGCCGAGCAGCATGGCCTTGGCGAGTTTCAACGCCGTCAGCGAGCAGTACCCGAGCGTCTGCAGCAGCCCTTCAGTGGCCACGGGCCCGGTGGCGATATCGGAAAGCGGAGTCCCGCGGTCGATCGCTTCGCAGTGGGCCGTCGCCTCGCGCATCCGCGGATCGCTCAAATCGGGCCGCTCGCCGATCACCGGCGGCCCGCCCAGCGCCTGGATGTTGGCTCCGGCGGCCTGCCGGGCGATCGTCTCGTCCATCGCCGATTGCCAGATGGAGAGCTCCGGGTCGTGGAACTGCTTCATGCGGGCCATCTCCTCCTCCTGTTCCGGCCGTCCGGCGGGCGGCGGCCGCGCTCAGACCGACGTCATGGCGCGCAGCAGGTCCAGCAGCCCGGCGCCTTGATAAGCCCGTTCACGGCCGAGGTCAACGGCCGATTTCAAGAAAATGCCTTTCACCTTCCACGGGCTGGCGCGGAATTCCTCATGTGCGGAAAGGAACGCCGCAATAGCTCCCGAGACGTGGGGAGCCGCCACGCTCGTGCCGCTCGATTCCTCGTATTCATACCCCTGGTCGCGGTGGATCGAGCAGGAGATGACCTTCTCCCCGGGCGCCACCAGATCGGGCTTCAGGCGCCCGTCCGAGGTCGGCCCCTTCGAGGAAAAATAGGAGACACCGTAGCGGTGCGGGGCGCTCTTGTGCACCGAGCCGACGGCGATCCCTTCTTCGGTATTGGCCGGGTCGGTGATGGAAAAACCCACGCTGACGGGCACTTCCTGCCCCGTCGCCAGCTTGGCGGTGCCGTAGCCCCAGTTGCCGCAGGAAATCACCACGATCAGGCCGGAGTGCACGGCCCGCGCCACCTCGCGGCACAGCGGACTGTAGCCGCACCCGTAAGTCCGCGGATCGTACGGGTAACCGAGGCTCAGGTTGACGCCGTCCACTTTGGTGAGCGGGCTCGCTTGATTGAGCTTGCGCAAGTATTCGAGACCTTGGATGGCGGCGGAAGCCGCACCCGTGCCATCGTCGTTCAACACCTTGACGTTCACCAATTTGGCCAGCGGCGCCAGGCCCGACGGGCAAGCCTCCAGATCTATCACTTCCGGCTCGTCCTCCTCCTCGGAAAACGTCGCCGCCCGATACGGTCGGCCGTCTTCGCGCCGCCCGGCCTCGCCGGCGATGATGCCGGCCACGTGCGTCCCGTGACCGTTGCGGTCCTCGAGCCCGCTCGAAAGCGAGAAGTTCCGGCTGAGCGACGCGTCCACGGTGGCGTGGGTCGCAAAGTGGGGATGGGTGGCGTCGATGCCGGTGTCCATGACCGCCCACGTGATTCCCCGGCCGCGGGCCCCAAACGTGTTCCAACAGGCCGTGGCTTTGACGGTATGGACGGAGCTCAGCAGGTGGCTGTAACAGGTCTCATCTTTCCAGATCTGGTGGACCTCGTCGAGATTGGCCAAATCCTGGATATCCCGCGGAAGCAGCGACGCAAACACATAGAAATCGCTCTCGCCGATCTTGTCCGCCTTCCCGGCCAGAAACTGCTTGACCCGTTCTTTGGCCGCCTCGATTCCGCGCTGCGGGTCCGCCTCCGATTCGGTCAAGCTGATGATGACGGGAATCGGCGCGGGCTTGGCCTGAGCCGCCTGGACCTCCATTTCCCGCCTCACCGGCGGCGAGATGACAAAGCTTCTGAACTTCGGGGCGTGCGGCCTGTTCGGCATCTCCTGGCTCCTCACCTGCCCTCGGTAGAAGGGTTGTTCAACCATCCGGCGTCTGTTGAACGGGCGAGCCGAGTGTAACACAATATGGTCCGCTGGGTTGCGGCCGGACGCGCCCGGCGGCGGAGGAGCGGCGACCACGAGGAGGCGCGAATCATGAAGGCGGTCCGATTTCATCACTACGGCGGCGTTGAAGTGTTGAAATACGAAGACGCGCCCGAGCCGCGGGTGAACCCGGGCGAGGTCCTGGTGAAAGTCAAAGCCTGCGCTTTGAATCATCTGGACATTTGGCTGCGCCAGGGACTAACCGGCTGGAGCCTCTCGATGCCGCACATCGTCGGGAGCGATATTGCCGGTGAAGTGGCCGAGCCCACCTCGCCCGCCACCGGCTTCCGGCCGGCCGACCGCGTGCTGCTCGCGCCGGGCATCAGTTGCGGGCGGTGCGCGGCCTGCTTCCACGGACTGGACAGCGCCTGCCGCGCCTACACGCTCTTCGGGGTCATGGTCGACGGTGGCTACGCCGAATACGTCGCCGCCCCGGCGGCCAACGTCATCCCCATTCCCGGCGATCTCAGCTTCGAGGAAGCCGCCGCCGTCCCGCTCGTCTTTCTGACCGCGTGGCACATGCTCATGACGCGCGCCCAGTTGAAGCCCGGCGAAGACGTGCTGGTGATCGGGGCCGGCTCCGGCGTCGGCAGCGCCGCCATCCAACTGGCCAAGATGCTGGCCTGCCGGGTGATCGCGGTGGCGGGCGCGGACTGGAAACTGGAGAAGGCGCGGGCGCTCGGTGCCGACGAAGTCATCCATCGCCGCCGGCAGTCGATCGCCGACGAAGTCCGGCGCCTCACCGGCAAGCGCGGCGTGGACGTGGTGTTCGAGCATGTGGGGGCGGCCGTTTGGGAGGCCTGCTTCGAGTCGCTGGCCACTTACGGGCGCCTCGTCACCTGCGGGACGACCTCCGGCGAAGAGGTGAAGCTCAATCTGCGGATGCTGTACGGCCGGCAGCGAACCTTGCTCGGCTCGTTCATGGGCGGCAAAGGGGAACTGCTGGACGTGCTGAAATGGGTTGGCCAGAGGAAAGTCAAGGCGGTGATTGATTCCGTGTTTCCGCTCGCCGAAGCCGCCGCCGCCCAGAAGAAGATGGAGGAGGGAGATTTCTTCGGCAAGATTCTGCTCCGCCCGTAGAGCGGTCGGGCGTCAGAGGCGGCGGCGAAGAATCCGTTCCATATCGGCGCGCACCAGCCGGTACAACTGCCAGTCGCTGAGCCGCTGGGCCCCGAACTGTTCATAAAAATCAATGGCCGGCCGGTTCCAGGCCAAAACGGCCCATTCCATGCGCCCGCAACCGCGACGGTGAGCTTCCGCGACCAAGGCGCGAAACAGATGCCCGCCGATCCGCTGCCGGCGGTATGCCGGCAGCACGAACAGGTCTTCAAGATAGAGCGTGGGCAGGGCCAGGAAGCTGGAATACGTCTCGAACGTCAGCGCGTAAGCGACAGGTCGGCCCTCGACTTCGCCGATCCAGGCCTCGAGGCGCGGCTGCGGCCCGAAAAGATCCCGCACCAGGCGCCGGCGCGCCGCCGCATCGGGCGGCTCGAGTTTTTCATAGTGCGCCAGGGCTTCGATGAGGCCGGTCAGCGCCCGGGCATCCTGGCGCACGGCGCGCCGCACAAGCGGCGAAGCGGCGGATTGGCGCGGCCCGGAATCCATACCAAGGCGGCGGTCGAGCCCGCCCAGCGCCGAGACCATCCCCGGCCGCCGCGGCGGGCGGAGAGTTCACGCGGCGGAAGCCTCGCGCGCCCGGCGCACGGCCTCCACGTAGCGGCGCGCGTTGTCCGTAATCACCTCGAGCCGGCCTTCCTGGAGCGCCTTCCGGTCCACCAACTCGCCGCCCACCGCGACGGCGGAGGCCCCGGCGCGGATCAATTCCGGCGTTGTCTCCAGGTTGACGCCGCCCGTCGGCACGAACTCGATCTGCGGCAGCGGACCCTTGAGCGCGCGGATGTATTTCGCTCCGCCCACCGGCCCGCAGGGAAATATCTTGACCATGTCGGCGCCCGCCTGCCACGCCGTCACCACTTCGGTGGGCGTCAGCGCTCCGGGGAAACACGGCTTCGCGTACCGCCGCGCCATCTCGATCACGCGAACGTCCAGCGACGGCGTCACCAGGAATTCCGCCCCCGCCAGCAGCGCCGCCCGGCCCGTCTCCGCGTCCAGGATCGTGCCGGCGCCGAGCAGAACTTGGCCGCCAAAACGCTCCGCGACCCGCTCCATGACCGAGATGGCCCCGGGCACGGTCATGGTGATCTCGGCGATGCCGAGGCCGCCGGCCACAATAGCCTCCGCCGCGCGGAAGGCGTCCTCATCCGAGGCGGCGCGCACAATGGGAATCACGCCGATTTGGCGAATCAGCCCCAGCGCCTTCTCTTTCGGCCAGGACACGCGACCTCCTCCGGACATCCGCAGCCCGCAACGCCTCTCCAGTGTAGCAGCAGTGGGCCGGCAAGAGCGAGGGCGGCGGGAAAGAGTGGGGCTCGGCCGGCGGCCGCCGCCTTCAGGCGCCGGCGGCTTTGCGATACCGCGCCATGTGTTCCAGATACTCGCGGTTCTGGGGATCCAGCGCCAAGGCGCGCTGCTGCACCTTGACGGCCTCGGCGTAGTTTCGATTGGCGTACAGCGCCTCAGCCAGCGTGTCGATGAACTCCGGCGTGCGCCAGCGCGTCAGCTGGACGGCGCGCTGGGCGTGTTCGAGGGCGGCGGCGGGGTTGCGGAATTTCGGATCCTCGCTGGTGGCATAGAGCCACGCCAGGTTGTTATGGGCGACGGCCAGGCCCGGATCCATCTTGATCGCCTGCCGGTAATGCTCGATGGCCGGCTGATAAAGCTTCTGGCCTTGGCACAGGTCGCCCAATTCCTCCTGGGCTTCGGCGTTGCGCGGATTCTGGCCGAGAACCGACTCGAAATACTTCTGCGCCTTCGGCAAATCGCCCTGGGCCTGATAGGCGAGCGCGAGTCCGAGCGCCGCCAGAGGCGAGCCGGGATTCAAGCGCAGGGTTTGGTCATACTCGCGGATCGCGTCGGGGAGGCGCTTCTCCGCCAAGTAGAGAGAACCGAGTTGCTCGTGAGGGCGCTCGTCGCCGGGGGCCAGCCGCTCGGCCTGCTGAAACTTCTGGAGGGCGAGGTCCGGATGGTGCGCCAGGATCAGATGCTGTCCCTCGGCCAGCAGCCGGGCGACGGCGCTGGTCTGCTTCCACTGGCGCGCCATCGCCGTCATGGCCGCCGCCACGATGACGATCGGAATCAGGACGACGGCGTTCGAAACCGGGCGCCGGGCGGCGAAGGGGCCGGGCTGGAGCGGAGGCGCGATGACGGCAGCGAGCGCTCCGCCGCCCACCAGCCCTCCCAGGTGCGCCCAGCTGTCAATGCCGTGGACGGAACTATCGATCAAAAACTCCGCGCCCACGAGCACCAGGAGCACAACCGGCAGCCGGCCCCGCCGAAAGACGCGCGAGAGCGGATAGGGCAGATCGTCGCGGTACATGAAGCCGGCAACGAGAATGGCGCCGATCACCCCGAAAATGGCGCCCGAAGCCCCCGCGCCGACGCTTTGGGAGTAGCTCATCGAGAGGAACGAGCCGCTCATGCCGGCGGCCACGTAAATCAGCGCAAAGCGCGCATAACCGTAAATTTGCTCCAAAATCGGCCCCAGGGCGTACAGCACCAGCATGTTGAAGAACAGATGCGCCATGCCGATGTGGAGGAACATCGGCGTCACCAGCCGCCAATACTGGCCGCGATGGAAATAGGGTCCAAAGGAAGCGCCCAGCCCAAGCAGCACGTCGGTGTTTTTGGATCCGCCGGCCAGGGTCTCGATGAGAAACATCGCCACGTTGAGCGCCACCAGGAAGTAGGTGGCCACCGGGACGTAGCGTTGGGGGCGCGCCGCAATCTGCGGGGCCGGCGGGAGCGGAGGCGGCCACGGCTCTGGGGTGAGAAGAGGCTCTTCCATAGGCAATTCCGCAGTCGACGCGGCACGCGGGAGAGTCGCGCCCGGCTTTCGACCGCCCAAACCTTCAGCCCTCCATCACTTCATAATAACCTTCTCCGGCGCAGCTTCGGCAGAGAATCCGTCCGTGGGAACGGCGCTCGCGGGCATCGTTAACAGTCTCGCCGCAGGCCTCGCAGACGACGCGCGCGCCCGGGCGGCCGGGCAAATCCTCGGGCTTCAGATGGACCCGCACGGGCTGAATCATGAAGAGCTCGGCGTCCGGCAACGCCTTGTACGCTTCGAGCTGCCGCCGGTGTTCGTCGCCCAGCTCGGCGAACATCCGCTTCGCCCGCAGGCGGGAGTCCTCGCGCGCCACGACCCGTACGGCGCGACGGGTCTCAAGGTCGGCAAACGTGGCGGCGACCTTGCCGTAGTCCATAAACTTGAGCGAACGCTTCCCCAAGCGGCAGCCGGTGACCAGGCTGACGGCGTCGGCCGCGCAGCGGTCGATTTCCACAAAGGTCACCAGGCGGGCGCGAAACCGCGCCGGGTCATCCATGCCGAGCTCGCGCAGGCCCAACATGGCCATGCGGACGCCGAGCACTTGGCCCGGGCAAATGTGGCCGTGAGTGGCGGCGGCGAGGGTGAGGTACTCGTCAAGGGACTTCAAGGAGGCCTCCGGCGGTTTTCGGGGCATCGTCCGGTTGAGGCGGCGGGTCCAAGTATCTCATTGATTAGCCAGGCTGTATCCCATCGCGCGAAAAAGCCGGCTCGGGAAGCGCCCGCGGTCCGGCTGGAATTATATCCCCTTGCGTTTTATTTGGGCTTACGTTTTTCTGGTGCTTGCGTCCAAGAAAGTGGGTGATCGCGAAAGTTCGATTTCTGATGGATGGCGCCTGTTTGGAGCTGGCCGGAAAAACTCCCGCCGAAAGCTCGCCGCTGGCGGGAGCGGACGAGACCGCGCTGATCCGCCGCGCCCAAGGCGGAGATCGCGCTGCTTTTGACGTGTTGGTGCGGAAGTATGATTCCGAAGTCCTGAGATTGGCGCTCCGGGTGGTGGGTTCCGAGGACGAGGCGGCAGACCTCTTTCAGGACGCGTTCCTCAAGGTTTACCGGTCTCTGGGCCGCTTCCGATTCGACTCCCGCTTTTCCACCTGGCTCTACCGAGTCGTCATGAACGTCTGCTTGGACCACTTGCGCAAGCAGAAGAACCGGAATGAGGTCCAAGCCCCCGCTTCTGACGACGGGATCGGGGAGTTCTTCCATACGGTGGCCGATGCGCGTCCCGGGCTTGATCCCGAGAGCGCCGTGCGATCCCAGGAGATTCGGCAACGGCTCGAGGCGGCGCTCGGGCGGCTGACACCGCGGGAGCGAATGGTCTTCGAACTGAAACATTATCAAGGACTTAAGCTCCGAACCATCGGCCGGCTTTGCGGCACCAGCGAGGAGACAGCCAAGAATTGCTTGTTCCGCGCCACGCAGAAACTGCGGCTGGAGTTGGCGGACCTGCTCTGAGGCGTCCGAGTCCAGGCCGGCCAAGAAGGATTGAAGATTGCCATGTCATTGGAATTAAATAGTTTATTCCCACATGCTGGACGTTAAGCCGGTGCGCTTCTGCGGTCGGTTGGAGCGCCATTGCAGCTTGGCAGGAGGCACCTAACACGATGACCTGCAAGGACTTCGTAAAAAACCTGACCTTCTATGTTTACGGCGAGCTCGCCGCCGATCAGCGGATGGCGCTGGAAGCTCATTTGGCGGCGTGCCAGAACTGTCGCGATGAATTAGATAAGCTTCGTAAAATCAATGACTTAATGAATCAACGCCCGGTCCTCGAACCCGCCCCTGAGCTGCTCGTGCGCTCCCGCATCAGTTTGAACGAGGCCCTCGACCGTGAGCCAGCGGCTTGGCGGGCGTTATGGAGAGAGTGGGTACCAACATGGGCTACCGCTCACCCCGCGGGTGCGGCCGGTGCCGTGGCCCTGATCGCTTTCGGCTTTAGTCTCGGTTGGTTTTTGCGAGCTCGCACCCCAGCTCTCCCGCCTCAAGACGCCGCCACGAACGCCAGCCTGGCCTCCACCCTCGTACCCGACTTGGGCGGGGCGCGGATCAAGAACATCACGCAGGTGGCGCCGGATCCGCAGACGGGCGCGGTGCGGATCACCCTCGACGCCGAGCGGCGGGTGACGATGGAGGGATCACTGGATGATCCGCACATCCGCCAAGTGCTGGTCTATGCGGTGAAGAGTTACGACAACCCAGGGATCCGCCTGGACACGCTGGAGGCCCTCGGCCCGGCCGTGAACGACCCGGCGATCCAGGAGGCGTTGCTCTACGACCTTGGCCACGATCCGAATGCCGGGGCGCGACTGGCGGCGCTCAAGGCGGTCGGCAAGATGAATTGGAGTCCCGAGCTGCGAGCGGCGCTTGAGCGGGTCGTCGAGAGGGATCCCAACGCCGGAGTGCGCGACGAGGCCGTAGATGACCTGATCGAACACGGCACCGCGCGGCGGGATCCGGAGCTGGTGCCGATCCTCAAGCAGCTCGCCTCGCGGCATTCGGATGCGTACGTTCGGCTGAAATCGCTGGCCGCTCTGCGCGACATGGGCGTGGCTCCGTACTAGGCCGGAGAATTCCTGAAGACGCCGGAGCGCTGCGCGCGGCGGGCGGTTCCGGTGAGGAGAAGCGCGGTGAAAACGAAGTGCTGGATGATGATACCCGCCGTCATGGCGGTGGCGACGGCGCTCGCCGCCCAGTCTTACGTGGTCCGGGGCGCGCCGGAGCGCAAGGGATGCGACTGGGTGGAGTGGATGCAGTGCAAGATGCCGGTGAGGGACGGTGGTCGGGTGGTGCTGCACGGCGATTTCGGATCGATCCACGTCACCACCGGGCCCTCGAACCGTTTGGCGTGCCAGGTGCGGCTGGCCGCCTACGCCCGCAACGAGAAGGAAGCCCGCGCTTCCTTCAGCCGTTACCAGCTGACGGCCCGGCCGTTCGGCTCGGAAGGCGCCTGGATTGAGGGCCGTCTGCCCTCGAAGCTGCTTCCTGGGCGCTCCTGGGACGTGAGCTTCAACCTCCAGGTGCCGGCGCGATTGAATCTCGACCTCAAGACGCAGTGCGGCGGCATCAGCGTGGAAAGACTGGACGGCCAGTTAAGGGCTATCAGCGCCGGCGGCGACATTTGCACGGGCGACATTACGGGACCGGTACACGTCGAGACGGCCGGCGGCTCCATCGAACTCGGTAATATCAGCCAACGGCTCGAGGCGCGCACCGCGGGCGGGCACATCTACACCGGGGACGTGAAGGGGGACGCGATCCTCAGCACGAGCGGCGGCGACATCATGGCCGGCATGGTGGACGGCACGGTACGGGCAGAGACGGCGGGCGGAAACATCGTTCTGCGCTCGGCTTCCGGGCCGGTCATCGCGCGCACGGCGGGCGGGCAGATCCAGCTCGGCCAGTGCGGGGCCAGCGTGCGCGCCGAGACGCAAGGCGGCAGCATTCACCTCGACGGGGCGCGGGGCCGCGTGGACGCCAGCACCGGCGGCGGCAGCATTGCCCTGCTCCAGTTGATGAATGCCGTGCGCGCCGAGACGGGGACGGGCCGGATTCTGGCCCAGATTGAGGCCACTCGGAGCACGTTCGCGGCGTCGCGGCTGGTGAGCTCCGCGGGCGACGTGCAGGTGTATTTGCCGCCCGACCTGCCGGTCACCATCGAAGCCGCCATCGACGAGGCCACGGGCCATCGGATTACCTCGGACTTCCCCCTGAAAACCATCCACGCCCGGGGTGATTACGTTGACGGCAGCTCGATTCGAGGTTACGGCTCGCTCGAGGGCGGCGGCCCGCCGCTCGATCTGCGCACCGCGCTCGGCAACATTGAGATTCACAAGGTCAACGGCCAGGCGCTCAAGGAGCTGAAACAGTGCCAGGCCGCCTTCTGGAAAAACTGGCAGGAGCACTGGCAGGAACGGCAAGAACGCTTGCGGGCCTTCGAAAAGCAGCAGCAGGAAATCCAGCGGCGGCTGGAAGAGCAGATGCGCAGGGTCGAACAGGAGGTGGAAAAGCGAGAGCCGTAAGAACCGATGCTCCCGCCGGGGACGAAGCGGCGGACTCGAGCGCGCGGCTAAGGTCAGAGCGGAGCGGGCTAAGAGCGGACTTCGATACCTTGGCCGCCGCTCCCGAAAGGGGAGTCAGTATGAGGGGAACGAGGACATTGGGAACCTGGCTCGGGTTGGCCGGGATCGCGGCTTTGAGCCTGGCGGGGCGAGGCGTCGGGCTGGCTCAACGGGCGCCGCGTCCAGCCGCCGCAGAAACCCACGCTCGGCCCTCGGGCGGCGCCGCCATGGTTGTGAACGGCAGTCATGATTGGTTTGGGGCCGGCGAGCATTCGTGGCTGGGCGTCACCGTCCGGGACGTGACCGCGGAGGACGTGGCCAGGCTGAAACTGCCGGGCGATTACGGAGCGATCGTCGAGAACGTCGAGCCGGACAGCCCCGCGGCCAAGGCAGGACTGGAGCCCAACGATGTGATTCTGCGGTTTGACGCCGAGCGCGTGCGAAGCGTGGCGGAACTGACTCGCCTGGTTCGGGAGACGCCCCCGGGGCGGACGGTAAGCGTCGAGATCAGCCGCGGCGCGCAAACGCGCACGCTCCAGGTCACGGTGGAAAAGCACGAGGGTGAACTGATCCGCCAGTTCCGCGCCCGGCCGGTCCTTCCGAACGTCATCGTTCCGGATCTCGAATCCGAGCTCGCGCCGTTCTTGCGCATGCGCACCGGGCAGTTAGGCATCGCCGGTGAAGATTTAACTCCACAGCTCGCGCAGTATTTCGGGGTAGCGCAAGGAAAGGGCGTGCTGGTGAGCGAAGTCGCGGCGGCGAGCCCGGCGGAGAAGGCCGGGCTGAAGGCGGGGGACTGTATTGTGAAGGTGGACTCCCGGGAGGTAGGTTCCGTTGGCGATTTGCGCCGAGCGCTCGCCGAGCGCTCGGGGGCTGGGACGGAAGGGAAGCGCCGGGTGACTTTAACGATTGTTCGCGATCGCCAGCAGCGGACGTTAACCGTCGAGATCGAGACGTCGAACAAACTCCAAAAACAGGAGGCGGCAGTCCGAGAGCAGGTCCAAAGGGCGCAGCTCGAGTCCCAAAAGGCGATGCGGGAATTGCTCGACCGAACGAGGTCAAGGGCGCTCCAGGACCTTCAGCGCCAGATTGAGGAATTGAGGAAACAAGTCGCCGCCGAGGCCGCCATCTGACGCCCCGCATGGGCTGCCGCCAACCCGCCTTCCACAGTCCGGCGGTTTCTCCAGGCCGGATCCCCGCCACCCTAAAACCTGCGCTATGATAAGGAGTGCGGCTGACCAACCATTCGCGCGCCGCGAGCTGGGTGGCGGAGCGGCGGGGCCGAATCACCCCGATTGTCATATCCTTCATATCCGTCGCCGGAGTCCTCCTGGCGGCCGCCTGCGCCCGAAAACCCGCCGGGGACACGAACACTCGCCCGCAGCCGAAAGTGGCGATCAATCCGGACACCGTGGGGAAAGTTACGGGCACGGTCTTTTTCGAGGGGCCGCGGCCGCCTCGAGGGGTGATTCGTATGGACGAAGACCCGGTGTGCGCGGCCAAACATCCGGGGCCGGTGTACGCCGAGGACGGCGCGGTGAATGACAACGGCACGCTGCCGAATGTGCTGGTTTATGTCGAGCAGGGGGCTGAACGATACGCGTTTTCGGCCCCCGCCGATCCGGTCACGCTGGACCAGAACGGTTGTCTTTACGTGCCCCACGTTTTGGGAATCAGGGTAGGCCAGCGCTTGCGGATTGTATCGAGCGACGCCACGATGCACAATATCCATGCCATGCCGGCAAAGAATCGCGGTTGGAACCTATCCCAGGCGGCGGGCGCGGCTCCCCTGGAGGAGGCGTTTAGCCGGCCGGAGGTGATCATTCCCGTCAAGTGCAATCAGCACCCGTGGATGCGCGCCTACGTGGGGGTGATGGCCAATCCTTTCTTCGCGGTCACGGGAAGCGACGGCGCGTTCCGGCTCGAGGGGCTGCCGCCGGGCGAGTACACGGTCGCAGCCTGGACGGCGACGTTCGGAACCCAGGAGAAGCGGATCGCGGTGCCGCCCCGGGGCACGGTCAGGCTGGATTTTACGTTCCGGGGAAGTGAGAGGTAGCCTGCTCGCGCCGGCCGGCAAGCCATAAGGCTGGAATGGCCGCGCCCGCCGGGCTCGAGGAGCCGCCGGCGGGCTCCGCCGGGGATACGCGCTTTCACCTATGGCTCTCGCCCTTAGCCTCGCCCTCGCGCTGGTCACGGCGGTGACGGTCTATATTTTCTGGAGGCGCCTCTGGTGGTTGCCGGTTGATATTTCCCGCCACGGGCGGGGCATCGACCAGCAGTTCTTGCTGACGCTGGCGGTTTGTGGCGGAATTTTTATCGCCGTCCAGCTCGGCCTCGCCTGGTTCGTCTGGCGGTATCGCGAGCGGCCGGGCCGGGGCGCGGCCGTGTACTCGCGCGGCCACCCGAGGCTGGAGATGCTGGCGATGGGGGTGGCGGCGGCGCTCTTCATCGGGCTCAACCTGCTGGCCTACCGCATCTGGGCGGAGATGCACTTCACGGGAGAGTCGCCGGGGGCGCTGCGGATTGAGGTCCAGGGCGAGCAGTTCGCGTTCTATTTTCGCTATCCGGGACCCGACGGCCGGTTCGGCCCCGTCCACGTCGACAAGGTGGACGACGCCACCGGCAACTTCTTCGGCCTCGACCGCGAACACGACGCCGACTCCCGGGATGACATCGTCACCGCCACCCTCGCCGTGCCGGTGAACCGTCCCATTGAACTGCGGCTGCGCTCCCGCGACGTTGGCCACTCGTTTTACGTCCCCGAGCTGCGCGTGCAGCAGGATATGGTGCCGGGGATGGAAATTCCGGTCCACTTCACCGTGACCGGCGAAGCCCTGAAACACAACGGCGGCCGGTATGAAATCGTCTGCACGCAACTGTGCGGTCTAGGCCATTATCGGATGCGCGCGTTTCTCCAGGTCATGACGGAACCGGATTTCGAAAAATGGCTCGCGCGGCAAGCGGCGGCGCAGTAGCGGCGGGCCGGCGAGCGCGGCGTGGCGATGGACAAGCCCGAAGAGATGACGCGGTCTTCTGGCATCCAAAACCGCCGCCCTTCGATCGTATGAGCGACGCGCGTCAAGGAGCGATCCGTGCCCGCCGCGGTGCGGCCGGATTCATCCGCCGGTCTGTCTTCAGCCGGGACCACAAGGTAATCGGCCAGCAGTACTACTTTCTGGCCTTGTTTTCGGTTCTGGCGGGTATGGCCTTGTCGGTGCTGATGCGGCTGCACCTGGCCTGGCCCAAGGCCCGCGTGCCCCTGCTCGGAGGGTTCTCGCCGGCCGGGGCTCCGAACGGGGTGATGACGCCGGAATACTATCTCTCGCTTATGACGATCCACGGCACGCTGATGATCTTCTTCGTGCTGACGATTGCCCCCCAAAACGCCTTCGGAAATTACTTCCTGCCGCTGCAGCTCGGCGCGAGTGAAATGGCTTTCCCGCGCCTCAATCGACTCTCCTTTTGGATCACGCTGGCGGCGCTGGGGGTGTTGCTGGCCTCGTTCCTGGTCGCCGACGGTCCGCCCATCTCGGGCTGGACGGCGTATCCCCCCTTGAGCGCGGTCGGCTCCATCGCCGGGCCGGGCGAGGGTTCGGGCCAGACGCTGTGGATTGTCTCCATCAGCCTGTTTTGCGTCGCCTCGCTGTTCGGGGCGGTCAATTTCATCGTCACGGTGCTGGAGCTGCGCACGGAGGGCATGTCGCTGATGCGGATGCCGCTGACGGCCTGGGCTTGGTTCGTAACGGCGATCCTCACCTTGCTGTCGTTCGCCGTCCTGTTGGTGGCGGGCGTGATGTTGATCCTCGATCGCACCGGCCACACCAGCTTCTTCGTGCCCGGCGGCCTCATCGTCAGTGACCGCATCATCGGCCATCACGGCGGCTCGCCGCTGCTGTGGCAACATCTGTTCTGGTTTTTCGGCCACCCCGAGGTCTACATCGCCATCTTGCCGGGCATGGGCCTGGTTTCGCACCTGCTTTCCACATTTTCGCGCAAGCCGGTGTTCGGGTACCGGGCGATGGTGTATGCGATCATCGCCATCGGGTTTTTGGGTTTCACCGTCTGGGGCCATCACATGTTCGTCAGCGGGATGAATCCGTATTCCGGTTTTGCCTTTTCGCTGATGACGATGGCCATCGCCGTGCCCTCGGCCGTCAAGACGTTTAACTGGCTGGGCACTCTTTGGGGCGGAAAGCTGCGGCTGACGACCGCCATGTTGTTCGCTCTCGGTTTCGTCTCGCTGTTTGTGTCGGGCGGATTGAGCGGCATTTTCCTGGCCCAGCCACCCCTCGATGCCCAGTTGCACGCCACCTATTTCGTCGTCGGGCACTTTCACCTCATTATGGGTGTGGCGGCGATTTTCGGCGTCTTTGCCGGCACCTTCTTCTGGTTCCCCAAGATGTTCGGGCGCATGATGAATGAGACCTGGGGTAAGATTCATTTCTGGATCACGTTTGTGGGCGTCTACGCGACCTTCCTGCCCATGTATTTCCTGGGTCTGGAAGGAGACGTGCGCCGGTATGCCGAGCTGGCCGACAAGTTTCTGATTCCCCTGATTCCCCTCCACCGGTTCATTTCCGTGGCGGCGTTCGTGACGGCGGGGGCGCAGGTCATTTTTGTGGCCAACCTTTTCTGGAGCCTGTGGAGGGGGCCTCGCGCCGGCCCCAACCCGTGGCAGGCCACGACGCTCGAATGGACGCTGCCGTCGCCGGCGCCGGCGGACGACTTTGCGGGCCGCGTTCCCGTGGTCTACCATGGTGCTTACGAGTACGGAGTTCCGGGCGCGGAGGCGGATTATGTCATGCAGGATGCGGCGGGACCTTATCCGGCCCCTTGACCCCGGGCCCCGCCGCTCCCCCGCCGTCGCGCCGGCAGGCAAGGTGTCATGGCGACTTTACTAGCGCCTCCGGAAACCGAGGCTCCGCCAATCGGCCCGCCCGGAGGCGGCGGGCACGGCGATGACCCGGGCCGGGGAGGATTCGGGGGCGGCGACTTCGGCGATGCAGGCGGCGAGGCGCCGGGCTGGTCGCCGCCGCCGAGCATCTACCTGACCGGCATCTGGGTGGCGCTCGCTTCGGTGGTGATGTTCTTCGCGGCCATCACCAGTATTGTGGTGGTGCGCTCGGGCATGGCCGCCCACTGGACTCGCACGGCGATCCCCCGCATCCTCGACCTGAATACCCTGGTGCTGGTGGCCAGCAGCGCGACGCTGGAAGTCTCAAGGCGAGCGCTCACGGCCCGCCGCGGCGGTACCTTCGCCGGCTTCCTGTGGCTGACCCTGGCGCTCGGGGCGGCCTTTCTCGCCGGGCAGCTCGAAGCCTGGCGCGAGCTGGCGGCGCGGGGCGTCTATCTGGCGTCGAACCCGTCGAGCTCCTTCTTCTACCTGATTACCGCGGCGCACGGCATTCATCTGCTGGGAGGGATTATCGCTCTCGCCTACGCGGCCCTCCCGGCAGGCGCCATCCGTAAGGGCTGGAAGCCGCGTACAGCCGTCGACGCGGCGGCGGTCTATTGGCACTTCATGGACGGCCTGTGGATCTATCTGTTCCTTTTGATGGTGACGCGGCTGTAGGCGGATAGAAATTCGTGGCCGGCAGGGCCGCGATCGCGTTAGAATAAAGGGTTAGACACGGCCATGCGCGGGAAAATGGGAGCTCGAAGCCGGGGATTTGTCCTCGCGACGCCGGCCGCTTCCCGCCCTCGATGGGTCAGGTTGCTGCTGGGGGTGCGCGGGAGGGCGAGGCGGCTCGTTTTGGCCATGGCGGCCATGGGCGCGGCGGCGGACGCCGCCGCGTGCTCCATGTGTTACAACACCGTGGCGGCGGCCGGGGAAAATGCAATCCGCGCACTGCGGAGCGGTGTGCTGGTGCTCCTCATCCCGCCGCTGGCCATCTTTGCGGTCCTTCTGGCCGTCGCCTACCGAGGCCGCAACCGTTTTTGCACAGCGGCAGCGCGCCGGCCGCCGGCTGCAATCCTTCGATAAGGAGCTGGGGTGAAAGCCGAAAGACGCCAGTATCATCCCGGGCTGCATCTTTATGCCATCTTCGTGGCCGGTGCCACCTTCGTCCTCATCATCGCCGGCGCGCTGGTCACCTCGAACGATGCCGCGCTATCGATCCCCTCGTGGCCCGGGCCGCTCCGCTGGCCCGCCCACCTGGGGCCGGGCGGGCAGTACGAGCTGGGTCACCGCTATGTGGCCGGAACGGTCAGCCTCCTGACGGTAATTCTGGCCCTGTGGCTCTGGCGCCGCGACGGCCGGCCCCAGGTGCGGCGGCTGGGCGGGATCGCCGTCCTAACCTTGATCGGCCAAGCGGCGCTGGGGGGCATTACGGTGCTGTTCGAGCTCCCGGTCATTGTTTCCGTCAGTCATGCCTGCTTGGCGCAAATCTTTTTCTGCATCATGGTGAGCCTGGCTTTGTTTACGGGAGAGACTTGGGATTTCCATGAACCGAGGCTCGAAGACTCCGCCTCGCCCACGCTGCGGCAACTCGCCGTAGCCGCCACGGGTGCGGTTTTCATCCAGCTGGTGCTCGGGGCGGCCTTTCGCCACAAAGGATTCGGGATCATTCCCCATGTCTTAGGGGCCGGCGCCGTCACCGTCACCATCGTCTGGCTGGTCGGGCGGATTCTCACTCGCCACCGCGAGGAGCCTCGGCTGCGGCGGCCGGCGATCTGGCTGGGCGTTTTGCTGGCGCTCCAGCTCGCGCTGGGCGTCGCTTCCTACTGGATGCTGGCCGCCTTTCGGAATGCGCCTCAACCTCTACCCCCCGTCGTCGGCGTGACCACCGCCCACGTAGCCGTCGGAGCCCTGGTTCTGGCCGCGAGTCTCGTGATAACTTATCAGGCCTTTCGCCTCGCCGCCCCCGCCCCGCGGCCGAGCGTGGGTGTAGCCGCGGAGCGCGCCACCGTATGACCCAGCCCGGAGCACAATCCGCTCTGCTCGCGCCTCGCCGCGATCGGCCGTGGCGCTTGAGGCTGGCGGACTATTGGGCGCTGACCAAGCCGGAGGTCAACCTGCTCGTTGTGGCCACGACCTTGGTGGGGTTCTATTTGGGCTCCCGCGGGCCGATCAAGCTGGGGCTGCTGTTCCACGTCCTGCTCGGCACGTTTCTGGTGGCTAGCGGCACGGCCACCTTGAATCAGTTCATGGAGCGCCGCTACGACGGCGAGATGCGGCGCACGGCGCGGCGACCGCTGCCAGACGGACGGATTTCGCCCCGCCACGCCCTGCTGTTCGGGCTGGCTCTCTCGGCCGCCGGAGGTCTTTATTTGGCCGTCGCCGCGAACGCCCTCGCCAGTGTTTGCGCGCTGCTGACTCTAGGCACGTACCTGCTCCTCTATACGCCCCTCAAGCGGCGCACGGCGTGGTGTATGTTCGTGGGAGCTTTCCCCGGCGCCATGCCGCCTCTGATCGGCTGGGCGGCCGCCCGCGGCAGCCTGGACGCCGCAGCGTGGACCCTCTACGCCATCGTCTTCTTTTGGCAGTTCCCGCACTTCCTCTCCATTGCCTGGATGTATCGCGAGGATTACGCCCGCGCCGGGTACCGCATGCTGCCGCCGGACGACCGCGCGGGCCGTTCGATGGCCTGGCAGGTGCTCGCCGGTTCCCTCCTGTTGATTCCGGTCAGCCTGTTGCCCGCCTGGCTCGGACAAGTGGGAACCGTCTACCGGGTGGGCGCGCTGCTTCTGGGACTGGCCTTATTCAGCTACGGGGCGCGCCTGGCGCGGGCGCGCTCCAATTCGCTCGCCCGCAGGCTCCTGCTGGCCTCCGTGGTCTATTTGCCGCTGGTGTGCGGGTTGCTGATCGTGGATAAGGTCTCCTCCTGATGAAGACGGCGCGGCGACGGGGGAGCGGGACGCTCGGCGCGTCCGGCGGCGGGTGTGGCGAGCCGCCTCCTGTCAGCTTTTGCGGAAGGCCCACGATCGTGGTTGGGGCTGAGGTTCGGTGTCCGGCTCCCGGGAGCATCCGGCGTGATTCCTCTTTCTGATTTTCCCGCGCTTGACGCCTTCCTCAACGGCGCCAGCGCCGTCCTGGTGGCCTCGGGGTATTTCTTCATTCGCCGCCGCCAGGTGACAGCCCACAAGACCTGCATGCTGAGTGCGGTCGTCACCTCGGCGCTCTTCCTGACCAGCTATGTCTGGTATCATGCGCACCACGGCGTCACGCGCTTTGCTGGCCGCGGCGGCGTTCGCGTCTTTTACCTGTCGCTGCTCGCTTCCCACACCGTGCTGGCCGCGGTCATCGTTCCGCTCGTGCTCATCACGCTCCGCCGCGCCCTGCGCCAGGCTTTTGACGCTCACCGGCGGATCGCGCGCTGGACGCTGCCGGCCTGGCTGTACGTCTCGGTGACGGGCGTGGCGGTCTATTGGATGCTCTATCGGGTACGCTGGTAGCGGCGCCCCCGGGCCCAGACCTGGTCGGCGGCGAGTTGACACGCGGCCGCGAACCGGCAATAGTGAGGCGCTGGGGAGAGACCCTCGGCCCCGATCGACCCCTATGAAGCCCCGTATCTTCGTCACCCGCCCGCTGCCCCAGCCGGTCATGGATCGGCTGGCCTCGCGCTGCGAGCTGAGCTTCTACCCGCACGACCGGCCCATGACGACCGAGGAACTCCTGGAGGCTTGCCGCGAGGTTGAAGGCCTGGTGGTTTGCGGGAGCCGCCTGGAAGAGCCGGTGATTCGAGAGGCGCGAAACTTGCGCATCGTCTCGAATGTCAGCGTCGGGTACGACAATATCGACGTGGCGGCGTGCACCGCGCGCCGCATTCCCGTCACCAACGCGGCGGGCACGATCGAGGAGTCAACGGCCGACCTCGCCTTCGCCCTTCTGCTGGCGGTCGCCCGGCGGTTGGTGGAAGGCGATCGTTACGTCCGCGAAGGCCGGTGGCATGCCTGGCAATTCAACTTGTTGTGGGGGGCCGACGTCCACCGCAAGACGCTCGGCCTGTACGGCTTTGGCCACATCGGGCAGGCCGTGGCGCGGCGGGCCCGCGGTTTCTCGATGCGCATCCTTTACCATTCGCGGCGGCGGGCCCCGGAAGCCCTCGAACACGAGCTCCGAGCCACCTATGCGGACCGCGACACGCTGTTCCGAGAATCGGATTTTGTGAGCTTGCACGTGCCCCTGACGCCCGAAACCGAGCATTTAATCGGGGAGCGAGAATTCGAGCTGATGAAGCCTTCGGCGTTTCTCATCAATACGTCCCGCGGCCGCGTGGTCAACGAGAAAGCCTTGGTGAGCGCTCTCATGGCCTGCCGGATCGCCGGCGCGGGTTTGGACGTCTTCGAGCACGAGCCCCAGGTCAGCCCCGAGCTGGTGGCCATGAATAACGTGGTGCTCTTGCCGCACATTGGCAGTGCGACCGCCGAAACGCGCCTCCGGATGGCGCATCACGCGGCGGAAAAGCTGCTGGCGTTCTTTGACGGGCATCGGCCCGAAAACGTCGTGAATCCCGAGGTGTACGCCTGAGCGGGTGGCCACCAGCCCGCCCGCTTGCCGTCTCGCCCAGCGCGACCCGAGCGGCTCGGCTGATTCGTCAGCTCCCGCCGTCCGCCGCTCGGCCTATAATAGAATCGCCTCGTGAGAGCATGGTTGCCAAAGGTCAAGTGGCCACGATCGGGACGCCGCCGGCGAGCCGCGGCAAGCAACTGGCTTGTGAGATTTTCCTGAAGACGATGGCGGCTCTTGACATCCGGCAAGCCATGCTGTCCAAGCTTGAACGCCAGGGCGAATCCCTCACGGCCGGGACCCTCACGGTTTCAGTGGCGCGGCCCCCCCGCGTCATCGCGTTCGGCAAGGCCGCCCACCGCATGGCCTCGGCGCTGGACGAACTGCTGGGCGGACGGATCGAAGCCGGCCTGGTAGTAGCGCCGGCTCCGGCACCGCTCAAGCTGGAGCGCTTCCGCTACTTTGTGGGCGGCCATCCGTATCCGACTGAGGGCAGCCTGGAGGGGGCGCGGGCCGCGCTCGAGCTGGTCTCGGGTCTGACGCCCGACGACCTGGTGATTTTTCTGGTTTCCGGCGGGGGTTCCGCCCTGCTCGAGCAGCCGCTCGATGCCGGCGTGACCCTCACGGATTTGATCGCCTTCCATCGGGTACTGGTCACGGGCGGCTTGCGCATTGAAGAAATGAACGTGCTCCGCAAGCACCTGTCCGCCGTCAAGGGGGGGCGTTTGGCCGCCCGCGCCGATCCGGCCCGGCAACTGACGATTTATGTCAGCGACGTTCCCGAGGACAAGCCGTCCATGGTGGCCTCGGGCCCGACGATGCCGGATGAATCCACCGTCGAGGAGTGCTATCGGATCGCGCGCGAGCATGGGTTGGTGGAGAAGCTGCCGGACCACATTCGGCGGCATTTCGTCAACCGGACGCTGGCGGAGACGCCGAAGCCAGATGACGCTTGTTTTCGGCGCTCGCAGTTCTTCTGCCTGCTATCCAATCACGACGCGGTGCGGGCTGCCCGAGCGGCCGCTGAAAAGCTCGGTTTTCACGGCGAAATCGACCCGGGGCCTTGGGACGCCGACTTTCGCGAGGTGGCTGAGAACAACCTGCGCGCCCTCGACGCTCTCGCGGCGCGATACCCGAGCGAAGCCGTCTGCCTGGTGGCCGGAGGAGAAGTCGTCTGCCCCGTGACGGGCCCGGGAATGGGCGGGCGAAACCAGAGCTTCGTCCTCTATGCCGCCGAACGCATCGCCGGGCAGAACCGGGTGGTGTTAAGCGCGGGCACGGACGGGCGGGACGGCAACAGCCCGGCCAGCGGGGCCGTGGCCGACGGCCAGACGGCCTCCAGAGCCCGCGCCCTCCACCTTGATGCCTCGCGCTTCCTGGGAGAAAGCGACGCTTACAACTTCTTCCGCGCCCTGGGCGATACCATCGAAACCGGGTACACGGATAACAACGTCCGCGATGTGCGGCTGTGGCTGCATTTCCCCGAGCCGCCGGCCGGAGGTCGCCGGTGACCGCTCGGGCATCCGAAGCCGGCGGCGGTCAGCGGCACCGGGCAGGATAGGAGCCATCTCTTCGGACAAGGAGAAGCGACGATGTCCCCAACCATTGGGTTTATCGGTCTCGGAATCATGGGCCAGCCGATGGCTCTCAATCTGGTCAAGGCCGGCCATCGGGTGACGGTGTTTAATCGGACGCGCAGCCGCTCGGAACCGCTGGAGCGTGCCGGCGCCCGCGTGGCGGCCAGCCCCGGCGAGGCGGCGCGAGACGCTGACTTCACGATGATCATCGTCAGCGACACGGCGGCGGTGGAGGAAGTCGTGCTCGGCTCGGACGGGATTCTGGAAGCACTGAAGCCGGGGGCGGTGGTGATCGATTCCAGCACGATCAGCCCCGCCGCCAGCCGCAAGTTCGCTTGCCACGCCGCCGGCAAGGGCGCCCGCTGGCTGGATGCTCCGGTGACGGGCAGCAAACACGGAGCCGAGAAGGGCGAACTGACGTTCATGATCGGAGGCGACCGGGAAGCGCTGGAGCGCGCCATGCCCATCCTGAAGATTCTCGGCAAGAAGCACATTTACTGCGGAACGCACGGATTGGGGCTGGCCGCCAAGCTGGCGCAGAACGCCATTCAAGCGACCATGGTGGAAGTGTTTTGCGAGGGTTTCGTCATGGCCGCGAAATCGGGCGTTCCCCCGCAGACGATGATGGAGATCATCCAATCCAGCCTGGCGCGGGCCAGCCTCACCGATTTCAAGGCTCCGTTCATCTTCAAGGGCGACTTCACTCCCTATTTTCCCCTGAAGCTGATGCACAAAGACCTGGAACTGGCGATGGAGAACGCCTACGCCCAGGGCGTGCCCATGCCCACGGCGGCGGTTGTGAAAGAGGTCTACGGCGCCGCGAAGGCCCAAGGCAAGGGCGACTTGGACTACGCGGCGGTCATTACGTTTCTCGAGGAGCTAGCCGGGGTCCAGGTGCGCGCCACGGCGGCGGGCACCGGATAGGATCGCGGACTGGTTGGGGCGGTTCGCGGAAGCCCCGCGGCGTGAGCGGGTTCGTCGCGCGGCCGCCCCCGATGACGGGCCCGAGAGCCGGCCGGACGCCGGCTCTGCCAAGGCTTGGGCCGGATCAGTCACGCTTCCTCATGGGCCGGGAGCCTGCCGGCTTTCTCACTTTTCTGATACTGGGTGCGGTCTTGTCCAACTTCTTGCCGATCGATTCGCTCGCGCGCCGGCGAGCGCCCGGCTTCGAGCTGGCGGCGCCCCATCCGCTCGCCGGCAGAACGCGGTTTCTGCGCCTACCGCCGGAAGGCGAATGGGAGTATCAGGTCACCCCGGGCGAGCTCCGTGTCGAGCAAAACTTGCTGCTTCGAGATGAAATGTGGGTGACGAAGGGTGAAGCCAGATTCACGGCCATCCATAGCGACGGCCGGCGCCTCGAGCTGCGCCTCCGTGTCCGGCCGTGGAAGCCGCGCGGCAGAGAGTGCCAGCGCCTGGGCGGCCCGGGCCGTTGGTGGGGCTGGCTGGGAGAGCCCCCCGCCGCGCGGCACCGCACCCTTCGGTGTTGCCGGACGGAGCGCGAGATTCGCATCGACTGGCGAGCCGGACCCCTGGCGGCCGGCGAGAGCCTCACGAAGCTGCTGGACTCCGCCGGTTGCCACTAGCCAAGCGGGGCCGGCCGCTCAGGCGCGGGCCATGTGCCGGGCCTGCTTTCTCGAACCCGCGGTGCCGGCCTGCCGGCGCCGTGAATCCCGCCTAGCCGCGCACTTCCGAATGGTGGCGCACGTCGACGCCTTCGAGCAGAAAGAGCACGTCCTCGGCGAGGTTGGTGGCGTGGTCGGCGATGCGCTCCAGGTTGTGCGCCACAAACATCAGGGCCACCGCCGGCCGGACGGCGGCGGAATCCTTTTCCATCACCTCGATCAGGGTGGAGTAGATGGCGTCGCGCATTCCGTCCACGGCGTCGTCGGCGGTAAGGACGGCGCGCGCCAGCTCGGCGTCGCGATGGACGAACGCGTCGAGGGCGGAATGGACCATGGACTGCGCCCGCTGGGCCATTTGCGGAATGTCGACGGGCGATTTCATCGACGCGCGGCCGAGCGAATCGAGCGCCCATCCGGTAATGTTGACGGCCAGATCCCCCATCCGCTCGAGGTCCGTGTTGATCTTGATCGCGGCCGTGATCAGGCGCAGGTCGATGGCGACGGGTTGATCCAGCGCCAGAAGGCTGGTGGCCAGTTCGTCGATTTCAATCTCCAGGCGATTGATCCGGTCTTCGTCGTGACGCACGCGCTCGGCCTGCGCCGGGTCGCGATCGATCAGCATCGACACGCTGCGGAAGATGGCCGATTCCACGAGCGCCCCCATCTCCAGAAGCCGTTGGCGAAGCAGTTCGAGTTGTTGTTCAAAGTGGCGCAAGGACGAACCTCCTGCCCGGGCCCGGGTTCGCGGCGTCAGCCGAAGCGGCCGGTGATATAGTCCTCGGTTTCCTTCTTGGCCGGCGTGCGGAACATGATCCGGGTGGGGCTGAATTCGATCAACCGCCCGAGCAGAAAGAACCCCGTGTCATCGGCGACGCGCGCCGCCTGCTGCATGTTGTGGGTGACGATGACCAGGGTGCAGCTATCGCGCAAGCTGAAGAGCAATTCCTCAATCTTGGCCGTCGAGATGGGGTCGAGGGCCGAGCAGGGTTCGTCGAGCAGGAGCACCTCCGGGTCGACGGCGAGAGCGCGGGCGATGCACAGCCTTTGCTGCTGTCCGCCGGAGAGCATGTAGGCCGATTTGTGAAGGTGATCCTTGACCTCGTCCCAAAGGGCGGCCCGCCGCAGGCTCTGCTCGACCACCTCCTCGATCATTCGGGAACGGCGCCCCCATCCTCCCAGCCCGCTGATCCTCAAGCCGTAAGCGACGTTCTCGAAAACGGTCTTGGGGAACGGATTCGACTTTTGAAAGACCATGCCGACCCGGCGGCGCAGTTGCGTGACGTCTTGCGTCAAAATGTCCTGCCCGCCCAGAAGGATTTGCCCTTCCAGGCGGGCGTGGCGCACCGTCTCGTACATCCGATTCAGGGTGCGCAGGAACGTGGACTTGCCGCAGCCGGAGGGGCCGATCAGGGCGGTGATCCGCTTCTCTTGAATGTCCAGGTTGACGTCGTACAACACCTGGCGAGCTCCATAATAGAACTGGAGATTCCGCACGCTGATTTTGGGAAGCTGCTCCGCCGGTAGCGGGCGGGAAACGTCGGCGCACGGCTGGCTGCCCGACGCGCGCGTCATCACGGCCGAGGAACCGGGCGAATAGCTCATGGCGTTATCCCCTCACCGCCGCCCGGCGCGACAGGATGAGCCGGGCCCCGACGTTGGCCACCAGCACCAGCAACAGCAGGATCAAGCCGGCCGCCCACGCCTGGCGGTGCCAATCATCATAGGGGGAAATCGCGTAAGTGTAAATCATGACCGGAAGCGAAGCCACCGGCTGATCCCACCCCGAGCTCCAGAAGCGATTGTTGAAGCTGGTAAACAGGAGCGGAGCGGTTTCCCCCGCCACGCGCGCCAAGCTGAGCAGGATGCCGGTGGCGATGCCTTGGAAGGCGGTCGGGACGACGACGGTGGCGACCGTCTTCCACTGGCTGGCGCCCAACGCCAGCGCCCCTTCCCGCAACGGCTGCGGCACCGCCCGCAGGAATTCTTCCGTGCTGCGAACCACGATGGGGATCAGCATGGCTCCCAGGGCCAGCCCCCCGGCCAGCGCCGAAAAGTGGTGCATCGGGATCACCACAACCGTGTAAGCAAAGATGCCCATGATAATCGAGGGCACGCCGTTGAGCAGGTCGGCGGCGTAGCGGACCAGGAACGGAACCGTGCGACCGCCAAACTCCGACAAATAGACGCCCCCCATGAATCCGACCGGAACGCCCGTGAGGCTGGCCACCAGCAGCAACCGGCCGCTGCCGACAATCGCGTTCGCCATGCCTCCGCCGGGCTCCCCCACCGGCTTGGGCAATTGCGTCAGGAACGCCCAGTTGAGATAGCGCCCGCCGTGCCAGAACAGATAACCCAGAATCAAGACCAGGACGGAGACGGAAACCAGCGCGCAGGCCCCGGTCAGGCTCAGCATCACCACGTTAATGACCCGCCGCCGCCACCGCCGCTCCTTCATGGATGCTCCGTCCCCCGCCCGGCGGTGGTCAGCACCAGCACCCGCGCCAGCGCGTTGATGATGATGGTGAGCACGAACAGCACCAGACCCAGCTCAATCAAGGACTGCAGATAAAGGTCGCCGGTGGCCTCGGCGAATTCGTTGGCGATGACGGCGGCAATCGAATACCCCGGCGCCAGCAGCGAGGCGCTGATCTTGGGGTCGTTGCCGATCACCATCGTCACCGCCATCGTCTCGCCGAGCGCCCGCGCCAGCCCGAGAAACACCGAACCCAGGATGCCCTTGCGGGCGTACGGAACCACGACCTTCCAGGTGGACTCCCACAGGGTCGCCCCCAGCGCCAGGGCGGCCTCGCGCTGCTCGCGCGGCACGGCCAGAAGCACCTGGCGCGAGATCGAGATGATGAAGGGAATGATCATGATGGCCAAGAGGAGTCCAGCCGCCAGAAACCCGACCCCGTAGGCCGGTCCTTGAAAGAGCGGCAAAAAACCCAGGGTCGATTTCAAGAAAGGTTCGCCGTAGCTGCGCAGCAGGGGCACCAGGATGAAGATGCCGAGCAATCCGAAGATGACGCTCGGCACGGCCGCCAGCAGTTCAATCAGAAAGGTCAGGGCTTGAGAGAGTCCGGCCGGGGCCAGCTCGGAGAGGAAGATCGCCGCCCCCACGCCCAGCGGCACCGCCACGAGGAGCGCCAGCGCGGAGGTCACCACCGTCCCGTAAATGAAAGGCAGGGCGCCGAAGGCTCCCGACACCGGGTCCCAGGTGCGGCTGAAGAGAAAATGCCAGCCAAACTGGTGGCGCGGTAGCGCCGAGCCCCGCCACAGCTCCGCCACCACCCAGGCGGCAATCAGAAAAATAGCGGCCGCGAAAACGCCGGTGATCAGGTGCGCCACCTCGTCGCCGCTCCGAAGGCGCTTCCAAAAGACGCGGACTCGCCCCCGGGGGGCGGGGGCGAGTATCCGCTCGGGGGTGAGGGGAAGGCTGCCCATGGTTACTGGATCAACGACAGATACTTCATCTCGATCGAGGCGACCGCCTGGGGCAGGCGCGCGTAATCGAGGCTTTCCACCCGATTCTGGCCGTCCGTCAGCATCCAGCGGAGGAAATCCTTGATGGCCTGGCGCTTGGCCGGGTCGGCGATCTTGGCCGGAATCAACAGATACGTAAAGCTGCAGATCGGGTACGTGTTGCGGCCGGGGGCGTTGGTGATCGAAATCCGGACGTCTCGCTGCATTTTCGACGCCGCTCCCGCTGCCGCGGCGGTCACACTGGCCAGGTCCGCCTTCACAAAGTTGCCCGCCGCATTCCGCACCTTCCCGAACAGCAAATGGTTCTGAAGCGCGTAGATCAGCTCGACGTAACCGATCGAGTTCGGCGTTTGTTCCACCAGCCCCGCCACCCCCTCGTTGCC
>CADDZC010000035.1 GCA_902812365.1 Acidobacteriota bacterium
GGTCCGCCCCACCACCATCCGCCCCGCCGGTAGGATCGCCGATTCCAGCCGAGCCCCAGAGGAAGGAACGACCCGAGTCCGCCGAACACGGCCAAGGCCAACAGGATAAGCCCGATCACCGCTGGGTCAAAGGGGGGCGAATTCTGGGAGTTTGGCCGCGCGGTCGGCGGGCCGCCGGCCAACTTGACGCCGCGATCCTGGGCGATGACGCCGGCAATCTGCTGCGTGATCTGGAGCAGGGCGCCGCCGTAGTCGCCGCGGCGGAGCAGCGGCACCATGGCTCGGCCGAAATCCCCGACCTTGCCATCGGGCAGGATGGGTTCAAGCCCGTAACCCACCTCGATCTTATACTTGCGGTCGTCTTTGGCGACGAGGACCAGCACTCCCCGGTCATCGCCTTTGCGGCCGATGCCCCACTGCTGAAAGAGCCTGACGGCGAAATCTTCCGGAGTGTCACCGCCGAGCGTCCGCACTGTGACCACGGCAATTTGGGCTCCGGTCTTTTGGTCGACCTCGGCGCACAGGCTGGCAATATGCTCCCGCGCGGCCGGGTCGATGATCCCGGCGAAATCGTTCACGTACCCTTGCGGCTTGAGCTGCTCGACCTTTTCGGCCCGCGCGGCCGGCAGCAGCAACACGGCCAGCGCGCCCGCCCATGCGACCGATTTCGCCCTCGGAATCCGCCCAACCACGCTTGTCCAGTGTAACAGAGTCGCAAAGAGCTGACGATGAAGATGGGAGAAATTTAATCCGACAGCGGCTGATAGAACGGGCCGATCATGCCGATGAAACAGGGTAAGCCTATGTGTGTGCCACTGACCACCCCCTTGACGCGGCCGGGAGAAAAACCCTGGGCGCTGATCAACCTGCCGCCCTTTCCGGCGATCGCCATGAAGATTTTGCAATTGTTGCAGCGCGACAACGTCGGCATGAAGGAACTGAGCGAGGTCATTCGCGCCGACCCGGCCTTTGCGTCGCAAGTGCTGACTCTCGCCAATTCGCCGCTCGTGGCCGTCCGCCGGGAGGTCAAGAGCATTCTGCAAGCGACGGCGCTGTTGGGCCTGAATCGGGTCAAGGCGCTGGCGCTGACGGTCAGCATGAAGGTGTATCTCACCGAGTCATTCCAAATCCCGGCGTTGCTGGCGTGCTGGCGGCATACGCTGGCCTGCGCGCTGCTGGCGGAAGAGCTGGCCATGGTCAGCCTGATGGAGAAGGATGTGGCTTACATGTATGGCCTTCTGCATGACGTGGGCCGGCTCGCGCTCGGCATGATCCGGCCCCTCGAATACACGAATCTGCTGGCCGCCGCCGATGAGGAGCCCGTGGATATGATGGCGAAAGAACGCGAGATGTTCGGCATGGACCATAGCGAGGCGGGCCGCTGGCTGGCGGAGTCCTGGAAGCTTCCGCCGGAGTTCGCCGAGGTGGCCGCGCGCCATCACCAAGAACCGAAAGGCAAGTTTGACTTCGTGGCCCTCGTCCACCATAGCTGCGCCATGGCTGACGCCCTTGGATTTGCCGGGGTGCGGCCGCTGCGCCCCAAGAAATTTCACGAGATTTTGAGCGAGTTGCCGGCCCGCGAGCGCGGGCGATTCGAATCCGATCCGGAGCGTCTGGCCGCGCGCGTCGCCACCAAGATCCATTCGTTCGAGTGAGCGCGCTCGCGGCCCGATTCCCGGCGCCGGAGTCCGGCCGTCAGCCGGCAGGCCGGATGGAACTGGAACCCGAGGCGGGGTTTTCCGCTGCCCCCGGGGCCGACACGATGACGCGGATCGGCTCCCGCACCCCAACTTCCTGGGAGAAATTCCGGATGCGCTCGGTAAGGCCCGGCGTGACTTCCTGCCCCCGCGCCACCAGCAGCAGCCCCTTGGAGGTGCGCACGTCTTCGGCCAGCACCATTCCGGTGTGCAGTTGGCTCACCGGCAGCTCCTTGACAATGACCGTCGAGGCGGCGGCCGCGCCGCGAATCCCGGCCAGCGCTTCGAGAAGCGCCGGATCGTAACTGCCGGATCGACCTCGGAGCGTGTCAAAAGCCATGGGGAGCGGCAAATTCTGCGCTTCCAAAATGTCGAGATCCAGGGCCAGGCGCAGCACGCGCGCGCCCCACGGAATGGCCGGCCCGCGCACGTCGTCATAAGGCGCGCCGGAGCCATCATAGCTCTTCTGGTGATAGCGAAGAATGTGCCGGACGCTCTCCAAACGGGGAATGTTGGCGAGGAGCTCCTCCACAAGGCCGGGCAGGCGCGCGATCATCTCCTGCTCCTTGGCGGTCACGGCCTGACCGTGATAGAGCTTTTCCACCGTCGACGGCGGCAGCGCTACGCACCCGATCTGCGACAGCATGGCGGCCACCTCGACCGGCCAGCGCTCGGCGATGGCGAAGTGATCCATCAGCGCGACCGCGCTGGCGCGAGCCCGCATGGCCCGGCCGAAGGCGGCCGGGCTGGCGAGAGCGAGAATCTCCGTCAGGGCCCTAATGCTGCCGCGCAAGGTCTCCTCCAGCAGCACGCGCTCACTGGTCGTCAGCCGATACTGTTCGGCAGCCGCCTCCAGCGCTTTGTGCAGCACCTCGGGCGGGCACGGTTTGGTGAGAAAGCGGAACACGGCCCCCTCGTTCACGGCCGCGATGGCGTTCTGAAGGTCGGGTTGGCCGGTGAAAAGCACTCGGATGGTATCCGGGGCCGCCTCTCGAGCCCGATGCAGGAGCGTAATGCCGTCGATGTCCGGCATCCGCAGGTCGGCGACCACGGCGGCGAAGGGGCCGTCCTGTTGGAGGATCCGGAGGGCGCTCGCCGCGTCGGTCGCCGTGACGATTTCAAACCGATGGCGGAGGCTGCGCCGATGGGCCTCGAGGATATGGGGCTCATCATCAACCATCAGCACGCGAGGACGGCCGTGAGAATCCATCATCACGCTCCCGCCACCTCAGCGGCCATTTGCCGCCAAGCCGGCAGCTGTTCGGCGACGCCCAGAGCCTCCAGGTAAGTGGAATCCAGCTCGGCGTGGGCCAGACCCGATTCCCCGGCGCGCGAGTCTTCAATTTCGTGAGCCAGAAGATTCGCCACGTAAACCGTGGCCAGGGAATCAAAACCCTGATGAGGTACGCGCGTGGGTGCATGGTGGTAAGCCACCGACTCAATGATGGCAAAGGGCAGCCCCCAAAGTCCAAGCAGATAGGCGCCGATTTCCGCGTGAGTCACCCCGGTTAAGCTTTCCTCGATTACGTGCATGGGGCGCCTTTCTTCCCGGACGCCGGCCATAACGCGGAGAAAATGCTTGGGAAGCTTTGCCATCAGGACCAAGATTCCCACATCATGAAGGAGGGCCGCGACATAAGCGGCATCTCTCAGGTGCCCTTGGGTGGGCAGCCGGGCAGCAATACGGGCCGTCCGATGGGCGTGCTCATGGAGCTTTTCAGCCGAAAAGCCTTCCACCTTCTCCGCTTCTCCGAACACGCGAAACGTCTCGACCGACAGCACCAGATTTTTCAGCACGTTGACGCCCAGGTAGCTGACCGCAGTCTTGACGGTGGCCGCGTGCCGGGCCGCTCCGAACAGGGGCGAATTGACCAGCTGCAGCACCTTGGCGGAAACCGCCACGTCCTGTTCCACAATGTGCGCGACATGGTTCAAAGAAACGTCCGGGTCGGCCAGGGCCTGGGTCAGAGCGGCATAGGTACGCGGCAGGGCCGGCAGTTCCTGGATCTCGCTGACGGTGCGCCGCACCAGCCCGCTTCCGAGCAGCGCCTTCAAGCTGCAGGCCCTTTCCACGGCCACCTGCAGCACCCCGGGGTCACAAGGCTTGGCGAGAAACTGGTGGGCCACGGGGACGGCACGGATCGAGGCTTCGAGCGAGGTGTAGCCGGTGAGAAGGATGCGCACCACGCCGGGAAAGCGGTCGCGGACGCGGGTCAGGAGTTCCGCGCCATCCATCCCCGGCATCCGCATATCCGACACAATAACGTCAAATGAACCCGTTTCGAGCTGATTCAGCGCCGCTTCGCCGCTGGCGGCAAACGACATTTCCCATTCCTCTCGCCGCGGCCGGAGCATCCGCTGCAAGGCCTCCAAAATTCTAGGCTCGTCGTCCACGAAAAGAATGTGCTTCATCCCTGAGCGCCCTCCTCAAGCCGCGACGGTGACTCCAGTGGAAGCCGAACAACAAACGCCGTGCCGTGACCGACCTCGCTTTCGAAGGTCAAAGTTCCTCCGTGCTTCTCCACCACAATCGATCGGGCGATCGCCAGCCCCTGGCCCGTTCCCCGCCCCACCTCCTTGGTGGTAAAGAACGGGTCGAAGATTTTTGCCCGAATCTCGGGGGGTATTCCGCAGCCCGTGTCGCCGATCGTAACCGTCACGTCGTTGCCGTCCTGCCGCGTCGCCACCCGAATCCGCCCTTTCTTTCCGGTGCTCTTCACCACCTCTTCGACGGCCTGCGCGGCATTCACCAGAAGATTGAGGAAAACCTGATTAAGATCCCCCAAATGGCAGGGCACGAGGGGAAGCTCCGCGAAATCGGTCTCCACCTCCGCGACATACTTCAGCTCGTTCCGGGCCACCACCAGGGTACTTTCCAGAGCCTTGTTCAGGTCGGCGGCGACTTTCTCGCTGCGGTCGGGGTGCGCAAAGTCCTTGAGGGCGCGCACGATGGTCGCAACGCGCTCGATGCCGTCCAGCGTTTCTCTCACCGCTTTCGGCACCTCCTCATTCAGATACGGCAGGTCGACCGCTTCCTCCATCCGCCGCAGATCCTCCCACAGTTCGGCATCCTCGGTTCCGGGCTTCGCACCCTGGTACTTGGCGATCAGGCGCGCTAGTCCCGAGAAGGCTTCCTCGAGAAAGCGAACGTTGTCACCCACGAACTGAATCGGAGTGTTAATCTCGTGGGCAATTCCAGCGGCCAGGCTTCCGACGGCTTCCAGCTTCTGGGAATGGCGCAATTCCAACTCTAGCCGCCTTTGCTCGGTCACATCTTGCGCCACCACCAAAACCGCTTTCCGGCCGGCGAAATCGATCGTGTGGGAGCTGACGTTCACATCAATCGTCCGGCCGTCTTTGAGCCGGTGCTGGCAGGGGCCGGTGTTCGGCTCGGCGTTGCGGTGGGCTTGATGGTCGCCCGCCGGAGCGGCGATCTCTGGCCGAGGCTGGATATCCGTCACCTTCATGTCCAGGAACTCGCTGCGACTGTAACCATAATGAGCCACCGCCGCATCGTTGACCTCGAGAAACTGCAAGGTGTCCAAATCATAGACCCAAATCGGAACCGGAATCGTTGTGAATAGAAGGTGCGAGCGTTGCTGGCTTTTCAGAAGCAGTTCTTCGGCGCGCCGGCGCTCCGTGATGTCCTCTGCGATCCCGACGATCCGCACAAAGTTGCCGCCAGCGTCAAACACAGGAAAGGTCCTGTTCCTGATCCAACGAATCGAGCCGTCCGGGCGCACGACCCGGTAATCGGTATCTGTGGATTCGCCCTTGCGCGAGCGCTCAAATACGCCCAAAGCCCGCTCCCGATCTTCATCATGGATGGCATCCGTCCAGGTTTCAGGGCGCTCATATACTTTTCGGCGCGACGTGCCCCAAATTTCGTCATAAGCCGGACTCACATACGTCACTCGTACCGGCTCCGGCGTGCTGACGAAGAAGACCTCCCGGATGTTTTCAGCCAGATCACGAAACTGTTCCTCGCTCTTGCGCAGCGCCTCTTCTGCCCGCTGGCGGGCGCGGAGGGCATTTTCCAGCTCGGAAACGCGCCGCGACAGGGCGGTTTGGAGCTGCAGAACGCGCTCGCCGGCTTGGATTCGGGCTCGTAACTCTCGGGCGTGAAAGGGCTTAATGACGTAATCGTCGGCTCCAGCCTCGAGGCCCTGAACCGTGGCGTCGCGGCTGTCGTGGCTGGTCAACAGAATGATATACACGGGAACAGACGAAGAATCCTCTCGCAGGCGGCGCACAACCTGCAAGCCATCCATCCGGGGCATGATCCAATCGAGAATAGCCAGCCGGGGCGAGTCCGGCCGGATGAGCGCCTCCCAAGCCTGAAGGCCATCGTGGACGGCCTGGACTTCGTAGCCCCACGCCACCAGGGTGGCGCCGAGCCTGAGACGGGAGACCGGATCGTCATCGGCGATGAGAATCTTCATAACGGATTCCGGGGGGAGCGCGGAGCACGGTCTGAGCAACGGTTCATTGAGAAGCGGCTCTCAAATCTCATTTCTCGGCAAACCGTTGAAATCCTTTAACCGAAGAGCATATGCGAACGGTCGATCAGCTTCGGATGTCGGCATGATGGCCCCCCAGCGTCGATGGCCGGCTTGCCGCGGACCACTTCACCCCTTGTCACCCCGGGCTGATTGACGGCCGACCCGCTTTGCTGGTACATTTGGTTTTGCCTGAAGTTCTAAGCTTCCTTCTGCGGACCATAGGCTCGGCATACCGAGCCTTCTGCTCCCAGCGTGACCTTCATAGGGCGGAACACGGGGAGGAAATGTCATCATTATGGATACAAATTCTCAGCGTGTCATTGGAATCCTGACGGGGGGCGGCGATTGCCCGGGCTTGAACGCCGTAATCCGGGCGGTCGTTCGTCGCGCCGACATGTTGGGTTACAAGGTCTTGGGCGTGAAGAACGGCTGGCTGGGATTAGTCGACGGCATCGCCGAACCTCTCTCTTTGCTCTCCGTTTCAGGAATTCTGCCGCGCGGCGGAACGATCTTGGGCACGTCGCGCACCAATCCTCTCAAGAGCGAAGAGTCGAAACGGAAGGTGTTAGACAACCTCAAGAAGTTCGGCATCGACTATCTGATCGCTGTCGGAGGCGAAGATACGCTCGGTGTCGCGCGTTATTTGGTAAACGAGGGCGTCAAACTGGTAGGGGTTCCCAAAACCATCGACAACGATGTGGAAGGAACCGACCAGACGTTCGGTTTTGACACCGCCGTGCAAACCGTGACGGAAGCCATTGATCGGCTTCATACCACGGCCGAATCGCACCAGCGGGTGATGGTGGTCGAGGTCATGGGACGCCATACCGGCTGGATCGCCACGGTGGCGGGTCTGGCGGGCGGCGCCGATTGTATTCTCATCCCCGAGCAGCCCATGACCATCGAAGCGATCTGCGATATTCTCGAAAAGCGGCACGCCCGCGGCCGCGTGTTTTCCATCGTCGTGGTGGCGGAAGGGTTCAAGCTCGCCGGCGCTGCCCAGGAAGTGACGCGAGACCAGAAGCTGGACGCCTTTGGCCACACCCATCTAGGCGGCATCGGCGAAGTCATCGCCCAGGAGATCGAAAAGCGCACAAAATTCGAAACTCGGGTCACCGTGCTCGGGCATATCCAGCGGGGAGGCACCCCGACTGCCTTCGATCGCGTTTTGGGCACGCGCTATGGGGTCAAAGCCGTTGATCTGATTCACGAGGGCAAGTTTGGCGAGATGGTGTGCTTGAAAGGTACCCAGATTACGTCTATCCCGTTGGGGAAAGCAGTAACAACCCTCAAGCGTGTCGATAGCGAGTGGATTCGGACGGCGGAAATCTTTTACGGCTGAGCCGGCCGGAGCCCGACAGGCGGTCGAATTGGGATGAACGGGGCTGGGGCTCTGCTATCGATCGAGACGTACCGAGCTGACACGGATTCCCCGGTCAAGGATCGATTGGAGATCCTTCGAAAAGGCGTCCAAGGCGGCGTCGGGCATCGACTGCAGGAAAATCCGGAAGGCCAGCAACGCCTCCTTGGTGATAACGTCAAAATCATGGAAAGCCAAGTCGAGCTGATCCCAGGGTTTCGGGGAGATATCCTGCGCCCGCTCCGCTTGGCGATGGGTGCGGCGGAAGTCGCTGGTGAGAGTTTCTGTGGCCCGCCGCAGCACGCGCATGTGCAGCTGAAACCGCAAGCGGGAGCGAAAAACCAACTGATCCACGAGCTCGTGCGTGCGGGCATAATCGATCATCACCCGAGACTTGAACCGCTGCGCCGACAAACTCCGCGCCGGCAAAGTCGCCGGAACCACCGGCAAGTGGTCGGACATGATACCGAGTAGCCGCGCCACCGCCAGCGCTAAACGATCCCATTCGGCTGCGGCTAAGCGCACCATCCGCCAGGCGATATCGTAGTTGCCGGCGTTGCGCTCCTCGATGGCATCGTTCAGCGCCACGCCCAGGATCGCCGCCTGCGTCTCGAGCTCAACCACGACCGGCCGGTAAATCGCGTCACGCGCGGCGTCCAACATTCTCGGAAGGCGGACGGGCCGTTCCCCAGACTCGTTCAGTCGCAGAACGCGGCGAACGACGATACCGACACCGATCAAGACCAATCCACCGAGACCCCAGTGCATAGTCCCCTTGCAGTTCCCCAGTACAGCTCGGCCCAATGTAAAAAAACCGTTGTTGAAATTCAAGGTTTTTTAATTAGTGAATAACTTATATTTATTTAGAACATAAATAAAATTTATAGGCGAACCGCCGCCAAGACGCCACCGTCTGCCTCGCCCCGGACGCTCATGATCGATTAGGAGGTTCGGGCCACCACATATCGAGCAATCGCGCGCAGCCGGTTGGCGCGGGCCGCGTAGGGTTCGAGCAGCTCGCATGCCTCCGCGATCAAACGTCCAGCCTGCCGCTCAGACTCTTCGACCCCGTGCCGGCCGGGGTAGGTGGCCTTTTTCTGGCGACCGTCCTTGTGGACGGTTTTCCCTAGGGCGTTTTGGGTGCCCAAGACATCAAGTAGGTCATCAGCGATTTGAAAAGCCAGCCCGATTCTATCTCCAAACGCCGAGAGGCGATCTAAGTCGTCTTCCGAGGCTCCGGCCGCAAGGGCGCCCATCCGGATGGCGGCGCGAATGAAGGCTCCGGTCTTGGCCGTGTGAATGAATTCAAGGGTTGCGGCGTCCACTCCCTCCCCGGCCGTTTCAAGGTCCACCACTTGGCCTGCCACCATACCGGCCCGGGTACCGATGGCGCGGGCGAGTTCACGAATGAGCCGCAGCCGGCATTCGGCGCCAAGGTGTTCAACGTCCGTAAGTGTTTCGAATGCAAGGGTTAGCAGCGCATCACCCGCCAGGATGGCAAGGGCTTCACCGAACGCGCGGTGGGCGGTCGGCTTCCCTCGGCGAAGGTCATCGTTGTCAAGGGCGGGCAGGTCGTCATGAATCAGCGAGTACGTATGAACAAGCTCCAGACTGCTTCCAACCCGCAACAGAATCGCCTCGTCGCCACCCAGCAACCGCCCAGATTCCATACATAAGATTGACCTTAGCCGCTTGCCACCGGCGAAGATGGAGTAGCGCATCGCCCGGTGGATGGAAAAGGGATAGGATGACTCGGGGGGAATGATTAGATCGAGTTCGCGGTCGACCCGGCTACGCTGCTGTTGCAGGTAGTACCGGATGCCTTCAAGGTCCGTCACCGTTGGACGATCGAGACGATCTTGGCGCGTTACCGTATCCTCTGGATTAACAATCACTTAACGAAAAAGCGGCAGGATGCGGAGACCAGAGTCCCACGCCCCTCTCACGCCTCAGTTTCGGCTTCCTCTCCGGGCTTGAACGGCTCCGCGACGACCCCGCCGGCGCGCTTCCTGATGATTTCAACCCTGCCCTCGGCCTCTTGTAACTGCTTGTAGCACATCGCCGAAAGCTCCATTCCCTCCTCGTACAGTCGCAAGGCCCTCTCAAGCGGCAACTCGGCGCCCTCCAGCTCGTGGACAATCGCATCCAGGCGTTCCAGGTTCTTCTCAAATGTATCGAGCTTCGGGGACTTAGACTGACTCATACTCGTTAACGCCGGCGACTGTATTCGAAGCACCCTCGTCCCATCTTATCAAAGCACCCGCCGCTCCACAACCCGCGCTCACTTTCCAGTTGACGGGCCGCCAAGCCACTTATAGATTTACCTATCTCCCGGCCCAACGGCCATTTCATGTCGGCGGCGAGGGAGCAGCAGGCTAAGGGGCCGCGGAACACGCTCCCCGTGACCGTTAAAAGGAGAAGCTGTATGAGAGTGGGCGTTTTCACCGCACTGTTCGCCAAACTGAGTCTAGACGAGGTCATCCAGAAAATTAAGCCGCTCGGTATCCAGACGGTCGAACTGGGAACCGGCAATTACCCGGGTGATCCCCACATCAAACTCGACTGGCTGAACTCACCCGGAAAGCTGAAAGAATTCAAGCAAAAGCTGGACGACGAAGGTATTGCCATCAGCGCGCTCAGTTGCCATGGCAATGCTCTTCATCCCAACAAGAAATTCGCCCAGTCCTCCGACGAAACCAATCGCAAGACGATCTTGCTGGCCGAGAAGCTGGGCGTCAAGACGGTGATTGACTTCTCCGGCTGCCCGGGCGATTCCGACAACGCCAAGTTCCCCAGTTGGTCGCCCACTCCCTGGCCGCCCGATTACCTCGATCTGCTGAAATGGCAGTGGGAAAAGAAAGCGATCCCGTGGTGGAAGAAGCGCGCTAAGTTTGCCGAAGACCACGGGGTGCGTATCGCCATCGAGATGCATCCCGGATTCTTGGTTTATAACCCCGAGACCATGCTGCGGCTGCGCGCTGAAGCCGGCCCGGCGGTGGGCTGCAACTTTGATCCCAGCCATATGTTCTGGCAGGGCATTGATCCCTGCGCGGCGGTTCGCGCCCTGGGCGAGGCCGTATTCCACTGCCACGCCAAGGATACCAAGATTTACAGCGTCAATAGCACCGTCAATGGCGTGCTCGATACGAAGCCGTACAGTGATGAGAAGCACCGGTCGTTTCTCTTCCGCACCGTAGGCTACGGCCATGACGCCGACTTTTGGTGCGATCTGGTCTCGACCTTGCAAATGGTGGGTTATGACGACGTGCTTTCGATTGAGCACGAAGACAGCCTGATGTCGATCGAGGAGGGCTTCGAGAAGGCCGCCAGGTTTCTCGGGCAGATCGCCATTAAAGAAAAGCTGAAGGAGATGTGGTGGGCGTGAGCGGGCAGCTCAGGCGCGCCCGGCGGTTTTTTGCATAAACGGGCTTCAGCAGTTCGCCGCGCTTGGCGTGCGGACGGCAAGCGGCGGAGCGCGAACGAATTCTCGATCTTCGGGAGGCTGCAGATGCCGGAAATTAACGTGGCGTTGCTCGGTTACAAGTTCATGGGCAAGGCTCATTCGAACGCTTACCGCCAAGTCGGCCATTTTTTTCCGTCGAAGTTCACTCCCCGCCTGAGGGTAATCTGCGGGCGCGATCGGGCTGCGGTCGAAGCCGCCGCGCGCCAGTTCGGCTGGGAAGAGGTCGAGACTGACTGGCGGAAAGTGATCGAGCGTAAAGATATCGACGTGGTGGACGTCTCCACGCCCGGGCACGTCCACGCCGCGCAGGCCATTGCCGCTGCCGAGGCCGGCAAGCACATCATCTGCGAAAAGCCGCTCGCGAATACGCTGGCCGACGCCCAGGCCATGCTTAAGGCCGTCGAGAAAGCGGGCGTGAAACACATGCTTATGCATAATTACCGCAAGATTCCCGCCGTGGTTTTCGCCAAGAGGCTCGTCGAAGACGGAAAGCTGGGCGATATTTACCATTACCACGGCGCCTATCTGCAGGATTGGATCATGGATCCGAACTTTCCGCTCGTATGGCGCTTGGAAAAAAAATACGCGGGAAGCGGCGCCCTGGGTGATATCGGCTCCCACGCCGCCGACCTGGCCCGGTATCTCAACAGCGAAGTTGACTCGGTCGTCGGTCATATGACCACTTTCATCAAAGAGCGGCCGCTGCCGGGTGCCGGCGCCGGAGCCTGGGGCGCGAAAGGCAGCCAAGGGAAGGGGAAGGTCACCGTGGACGACGACACCAACTTCTTGGCGCGCTTTAAAAACGGCAGCGCGGGCGTCTTTGAATCATCCCGCTTCTGCGGAGGGCGGCGCAACTACAACACATTTCAGATGTACGGCAGCAAAGGATCGATCGCTTTCAACTTGGAGCGAATGAACGAGCTCGAGTTTTATGATCGCACCGATCCCCAAGCCGAACAAGCCTACAAGACAATCATGGTAACCGAAAGCGTGCATCCTTACGTGGCCGCGTGGTGGCCGCCCGGGCACATCATCGGCTATGAACACACTTTCGTTCACGCCGTACACGATTTCCTTATGGCCCTCGAGAAGGACACATTGCCTTCCCCTAACTTTACCGACGGGGTTAAGAATCAAGCGATTTTGGATGCTGTCGAGCGCTCGGCCAAGAGCGGGAAATGGGAGAAGGTGAAGCCGTAAAGTCGCGGCCAGCGGGTCCGTGCGGAGTTCATCGTCGCTTGCATGTCGTATCTGTTGGGCATTGACGTCGGCACTTCGGGCACACGTGCCGTGATCGTGCGGCCTGACGGGCATGTGGTGAGCGCAGCCACGGCCGATCACCAGCCCATGCGCATGCCCAAGCCGGGTTGGGCGGAGCAGGATCCGGAGGACTGGTGGCAAGCCAGCATCCACGCGGTGCGCGCCGCTCTTGAACAGGCACGCGTCAAGGGCGGCAAGATCGCGGCCGTGGGTCTTTCCGGCCAGATGCACGGTGTGGCGTTGCTGGACCGGGCCTATACGGTTCTGCGGCCGGCCCTGATCTGGTGCGATCAGCGGAGCCAGCCTCAGTGCGACTGGATTACATCGCGCGTGGGGGCCGACAGGCTCATTCAGCTGGTATCGAATCCCGCTCTGACAGGGTTCAGTGCGCCGAAGCTGCTGTGGGTGCGCGACAACGAACCGGCCCTCTATGATCGTGTGGCCCACTTCCTATTGCCCAAGGACTACGTCCGCTTCCGCCTGACGGGAGAGTTTGCCACGGATGTCTCGGATGCCTCCGGCACGCTGCTGTTTGACGTCAAACATCGCCGGTGGTCGAGAGAAATGACAGCCGCGCTGGGCGTGGACCCGGGCATTCTGCCCCGCGCTTATGAGTCGACGGAAGTGACCGGCCAGATTACGCCCGAAACCGCGCTTTTGACAGGACTGAAAGCGGGAACCCCGGTGGTGGCCGGTGCGGGTGACCAGGCGGCCAGCGCCGTCGGTAACGGAATCGTCCGCCCCGGGCTAACCTCGGCGACGCTCGGCACCTCGGGAGTGATCTTCGCTTACACGAACTCGCCTAAACTCGACCCGAGGGGGCGCATTCATACGTTCTGTCATGCCGTGCCTGGCAAGTGGCATGTGATGGGCGTGACCCAGGGGGCCGGCCTGTCACTGCGATGGTTCCGCGAGCAACTCGCCGCGCAGGAAACCTGGTATGCGAAACAGATCGACGCCGATGTTTACGACGTGATCGCCAAACAAGCCGAGCGGATTCCGGCCGGCAGCGACGGTCTGATCTTTCTTCCCTACCTGATGGGCGAGCGCACGCCCCATCTCGACGCCCGGGCGCGCGGCATGTGGTTCGGGTTGACGGCGGCCCACACCCGGGGACACCTGATCCGCTCGATCCTGGAAGGTGTCGCTTTCAGCCTGCGCGACTCGCTCGAGATTTTCAAGGAGCTGGCCATTCCGGTCGAACAGATCCGCTTATCAGGTGGCGGTTCGCGGAGCACCCTCTGGCGGCAAATCCAAGCCGATGTGTACGGCAAGGAAGTCGTCACGCTGCGAGAGTCGGAAGGTTCCGCGTTCGGCGCAGCCTTGCTGGCGGGCGTAGCCAGCGGCGCCTACTCCTCCGTGAAAGAGTCGTCCGAGCAGGCCGTTCGGCTGCGCGAGCAGATGGTTCCGGACGCGAAGAACGAGGGCCTGTACGACCGCCAATATGACGTCTACCGGAAGCTTTATCCGGCTGTGCGGGACCTCTCGCATCAGCTGGCGTCGATCAGCAGCGACGGAATCGAATAGCGGCGGCGCCGAGAAGGCCGATCGGCCAGGATGGTCATCGTGAGGGGACGCAAGTGGCTTTCGACGCTGAGGCTGGGAATGACGAGCCTGCTCGTCTGGGGCTCAGCAGCGCCCGATCGGAGCGTGCACGGCGGTGCCGTGACTAGGCCCGCCGTGGCGATGAGGACGGCCATGGCAAGTCCACATGCTGGCGCGGCCAGAATCGAAAAGACGCGGTACCGGGGTTGGGACGCCTACCGCCTGACCAATGGCATCATCAGCTTGTATCTCACGCCTCAGATTGGCGGCCGCGCTATCCAACTGCAACTGGGGGATCAGGAATTCTTCTTCGTCAACCCAGACTTGGCCGGCAAGGTCCTGCCCGAGAGTGAGAACAATCCGAAGAGCGGCTGGGCCAACTATGGTGGGGACAAGGTGTGGCCGGCACCCGAAGGTTGGACGAACGACGACGAGTGGCCGAGCATCCCCTATTACGTCCTGGACGGAAGCCCGTTTCAGTTGGCCATCGTTGAGGATGACAGCCGCGAAGTGGCCGCGCGGGTGACCAGTCCGCCCGACCCCCGAACGGGCGTCCAGTTTGAGCGGACGTTTCACGTCTACGCCGGTGTGACGCGGATCACGGTGGATCAAGTCATGCGCAACATCAGCCGCCGGCGGATTCGCTGGGGCATCTGGCATCTGATCCAAAACGATGCCGCCGACATCCACGATCCGTCGAAACCCAACCCGGAGCTGTACATGTACGTGCCGCTGAACCCACACAGCCGGTTCCCGCGCGGATACTACCATCCTTACGGCGACGTTCGGCACCCGAGTTACGAACTGATCGACGGCGGGCGCATGCTCCGCATTCACTACCTTTACCGGGTGGGGAAAGTGGCGGCCGACTCGAGTGCCGGCTGGTTCGCGGTGGTCAACGGTCAAAAGCATATTGGCTTGGTTGAGACCTTCCGTTACTTCTCCGGTCTCGAATATCCCGATGACGCGTCGGTGGAAGAATGGAACAACGGGCCCGGAACGATCTCTCGCGGTCCTTTCGACCAGATCCTCCCGGACGATCCCAGGCAGACGCCCTATTTCATGGAGTCGGAAGTTTTGAGCCCGTTCGCCACGCTCGATCCCGGCGAGGAGTATAAATTCACGGTTCACTGGTGGCCAACCCGCGTGCCGAACCCGATCGTGGGGGCGACGTGGGCCGGAGCCATCAGTCAGCCCTTGACCGCCGAGGTCGAGGGATCTCAGGTCATCCTCAAGGGTGTCTTTGGCGTATTCACTCCCGGTACCGCGGAAGCCACGTTCTACACCCGTCAAGGCGAGGAGCTGAACCGCGTGATGCTCGCCCGCGTTGATCCCCGAGAGGTCTTTCGGCTTGATCAGGCGGTTCCCCGACCGGCGGCCGCGTTCCGAGTCAACATCGTGCTGCGAGACGAGGAAGGCGAAAACTGCGGCTACTTGGGGAACGTCATCCTGCGCCCGCGGCCGTAATTGCCGGCCTCAGGCAAACGGATACCGTCCCAGTTCAATGGCGCGGCTCGCCACCCGGCGCCGGAGCGCAATCGTGTCGACCGGTGTCCGCCGCAGGAAACGCCGGAGCACGGCGGTCTCGGTCCGCAGCGTATCACCTTCCGAAATTCTGGCTAGCGCCCGCCGGGCGGCGATTTCCATGCGGTCGGCGGCGTCGAAGATAAAGCATCGCACGGCGGCCGCCTCCGTCGCGCAAGCTTCGGGCGAGCTGCGGCCCAGTTTCTTCACCGTTCGGAGCAACGCGCTTTCCATGGCGTACACTTCCATGACACAGTCGCTTAACACGCCAATGATCTCTTCCTCTTCGGCGAGAGCCTGCAAGTAAGTCTGCACCGCTCGACCGGCCACCAGCAGGGTGGCTTTCTTCGCCCCTTCCAGCAGGCGCGACTCTTCCGCCAGCGGCGCACCCTCCTCGCCGCCATCGTCCGGCGGTGCCAGAATCTCATCGGCCAGCCTTTGCGCCGCCCGCAGCAGACCGAGCTCGCCTTTCATCGCGCGCTTCAACAGCATGTCGGTGATGAGCAGGCGATTGATTTCGTTCGTGCCCTCGAAAATGCGGTTCACCCGCTGATCGCGGTAGGCGCGCTCGATCGGGTAATCGCTGGAAAATCCGTAACCGCCGTAGATCTGAACGGTCTCATCCGCGACCCAATCGAGCGTCTCGGTGCCGACGACTTTGAGGATCGAGCATTCCACCGCGTATTCCTGGAGCGCGGCCATGATCTGCCGGCCCGCGTCCGCCGACCCCTGATCCACACCCTGGAGCAGCCGATCGATCAGGCCGGTCGTGCGGTACGAGATGCTTTCGGCCGCGTAGGTGCGGATGGCCATCTCGCCGAGCTTTTCTTGAATCATCCCAAAGTCGGCAATCGGGCGCCCGAAAGCCTCGCGCTGCTTGGCCCAACGCACAGCTTCGGCGAATAGGATCTTGGCGCCGCCGACGCAACCGGCACCGAGCTTCAGCCGGCCCATGTTCAAAATGTTGAAAGCGATCAAGTGTCCCTTGCCGACTTCACCGAGAACGTTCTCGACGGGCACGGGCACGTTGTCAAGGTTAAGTGGCGTCGTCGAGGACCCCCGGATGCCCATCTTGTGCTCCTCCGCTCCGGGCGAACAACCGGGGAAAGTCCGCTCGACGATAAACGCCGTGAACTTCTCTCCATCCACCTTGGCAAACACGATGTAGACGTCGGCAATGCCGCCGTTCGTGATCCACATCTTAGTGCCGTTCAAAATGTAATGCCGGCCGTCGGCCGACAGCGTAGCCCGGGTCTTGCAGTTCAGGGCGTCCGACGCCGAACCGGCCTCGCTCAAGCAGTACGCGCCCACCCACTCGGCTCTCGCCAGCTTGGGTAAGTACCGGGCCTTCTGCTCCTCAGTGCCAAAAAAGGCGATCGGCAGGATGCCGATGCCGGCCTGCGCGCCCAGCGTCGCCGCCCAGGCGCCGTCGCGCGCCATTTGCTCGGAGACGATGATGGAGGAAACCTTGTCCAGCTCGAGGCCCCCGTACCTTTCGGGGACGTCGGTCGCGCAAAGGCCGACCTCGGCGGCCTTCCTCAAAAGCTGCCGCAACAGACCCGGCTTCTTGTCCTCGATGTCGCGCAAGCGTGGCACGATTTCGTTCTCCACGAACTCTTTGGAGGTCTGGAGGATGAGCCGATGCTGATCCGTCAGGTCTTCGGCGGTGAACACGTCCTCCGGCCGGGGATTTTCAATTAAAAAGCTTCCCCCCTTCATCCGCGTCTTGGCTTCCGTCGTCGCCGCCATGCCGTCCTCCGGATTCCGTTCTTCGCGGGCGTCCCGACGCCGCTCACGCCCCAACCCTCAGTCGCCGAGTCAGTTCTGCAGATTCTCGAATATCCCGGCGGCGCCCATCCCTCCGCCAATGCACATGGTCACCATCCCGTAACGTGATTGGCGGCGCTGCATCTCGTTTAACAGAGTCGCCGTCAGCTTGGCACCCGTGCACCCCAGGGGGTGTCCGAGCGCGACGGCGCCGCCGTTGACGTTAACTCGTTCAACGTCGAGCCCCGCCTCCTGGATCACGGCCAGCGCCTGTACGGCGAAGGCTTCATTCAACTCGATCACGTCAATATCCGCCAGTTTCAATCCCGCCAGCTTGAGGGCCTTGGGGATAGCGTAGACCGGCCCGAGGCCCATCTCTTCCGGCAGCGTGCCCGCCGTGGCAAAGCTCACAAAGCGCGCCAAGGGTTTCACGCCGAGCGTCCGAGCCTTTTCGAGAGAGAGCACGACAGCCGCCGCTGCGCCGTCGCTCATCTGTGATGAATTCCCGGCCGTTACCGTACCATGCGCATGGAAGGCTGGCTTGAGTTTAGCCAATGCCTCCATCGACGTATCCTGGCGCGGGCCCTCGTCCACCGCAAAGGTGATTCGCCGCGTCTGTGGTTTCCACTTCCCGTCGGCTCCGCACCGTTCCTCCACGCCGACCTCCACCACTTCGAGCGGCACGATCTCTCTTTCGAACTTACGTTCTGCAATGGCCGCCAATGCCCGCTGGTGGCTGCGCAGCGCGAAAGCATCGGCCTGCTCGCGCGTCAGGCCGTACTTGCGCGCCAGGTTCTCTGCCGTCAGTCCCATGCTGAGGTATGCGTCCGGGTAACGGTCGATCAGGTCGGGATTCGGAGAGAAATGGTACCCACCCATCGGCACCATGCTCATGCTCTCGACGCCCCCAGCCACGATTACTTCCGCGAACCCGGCCATGATACGCTCGGCCGCCAGCGCAATTGCCTGCAAGCCGGACGAGCAGAAGCGGTTGATCGTCATCGCCGAGCACTGAACCGGCAAGCCTGCCCGCAGCGACGCGATGCGGGCTACGTTGTTTCCCTGCTCAGCTTCCGGCATCGCGCAGCCCAATATGACGTCCTCGATTTCGCTGGCGTCGAGGCCGGGCACGCGTCGGATAACCTCCTGGACCACTGCCGCCGCCATGTCGTCGGGGCGGGTCGCTCGCAACGTCCCGCGCGAGGCTTTGCCGACCGCCGTTCGGGCGGCCGAAGCGATGACTGCTTCCTTCATGACTTACCCTCCTGCCGCGACGCTTGATCACCCTCGCTGGGGCTCGACCGATCATGTTTTCCGGCGCCGTGCCGTCAAAAGTAGGTCTTCGTCTCGTCTGTCCAATCAAACCTACCCTGGTTTCCGTTGGATCCGTTGGCGTCGATCTTGTTTCCGTAAGGATCGGCGTAGTGAAGCGTTTTCGTCTTGGTTTTAATCGACCGCGGAATATTCCAGGAGGTATTGTTCTCGACCACCACTGGATGCGTCCGATCCATGCCCATGATGTAATCGGCCTCAAAGCCGCCCCAGCCCCCTACTTTCAGTTCATTACTCTTCTCGCCCACGATCTGCGTGATCACCGCCCTATCAAAGTAGACCTTCCCGCGCCGCGGACCTTGCATGTGGTGGGCGATGGCCTGGAGCGCGGCGGCCTGCTCGGGCGTCGCGCCCGCGTCGATAAACCAGACGTCGCCCTTTTTCCCATGCGCACCCGCCAAGTGCAACCCGTCCAGCCTCACGCGGCCGTAATGCCCCTTCTCGATATCGACCGCGAACAGCGAGTGACAGTAGTGGCGGGGTGATGGCCCCTGGCCAAAATTGCAACTGCACGGCACCGCGCACGTGCACGCTTCGGTCAGTTCTCCGACAATCTCCCAGTGGGTCTTCGGAGCGTTCATCGCACCGGCGCTTAACAGAATAGCAGGAAGCGAGAGAACGGTCCGGATTGCGATCTGCCAAGGCAGCGCTGGCATGGCCTTCCTCCCTTGCTCGGCTTCGTTCTCCATTAGCCCGAAACATCGAATACGGAAATGGCTGGCAACCGTCAACTGCCGGCTCTTTCTACCCGTCAATTCCGCAGCGGCTTCCCGGTTTTCAGCATGTGCTGGATCCGCTCGATCGTCTTCTTCTGCCCGCACAGGCTGACGAAGGCTTCGCGCTCCAGGTCCAGCAGATAAGCTTCCGAGACCCGCTGCGGCGAAGTAAACTCGCCGCCGCCGGAAAGGACCTTCGCGAGCTGCGTGCCGACCACCACATCATGATCCGAGATGCGCTCGGCCCGGCGCAGAAGATGCAAGGCGAGCTTCATCTGCGCGAAGGCGGCCCGGCCCAGCACGGGAACGTCGTCGCGGGGTTTTCCTGGGCGATGGCCGAGCCTGGCGAGAGCGAGCGCCAGTTGCTTCGCCTCCGCGATTTGCCGGTCGCGGTTCATGCCGATGGTATCGCGCAGCGAAAGGTACCCCAGTCGGCGGGCCTCGGCAGCGCTCGTCGAAACCTTCGCCATACCGATATGGGCGAAAATATCTTTGATGAAAACAAACGGGTCCGCCTGCGGGTCTGCAGGCGCCGCATCCATCGCCCGTACCAGCATCTCCTTCGCACCGCCGCCGGCCGGAATGAGCCCCACGCCGGCTTCTACCAGCCCCATGTATGTTTCGGCCGCCGCGTGAACGCGGGTCGAATGCAGCGCAATCTCCAAACCCCCGCCCAGCGTCAGGCCGAAAGGAGCGGCAACGACGGGTTTGGCAGCGTACTTCAGAGCCATGTTCGCGTTTTGAAACCGGCGCACGGCCTGATGGAGTTCATCCCATTCGTTCTCCTGGATTGCCATGAGCACTAGCATCAGATTGGCACCGACGGAAAAATTGCTCGCCTCGTTGCCGATCACCATGCCCTCAAAGTCTTCGCTCAAAGCCCGAAGGCCGGCGTGGATCATTTGGACCGTGTCAGCGCCAATGGTGTTCATCTTGGAATGGAACTCGAGGCAGAGGACGCCGTCGCCCAGGTCAATCAGGCTTGCACCCGGATTCTTTTTGATCTCGCGCTGTCGATCTTTAAGGCTGCGGAGCAGGATCACGTCGCGCCGCTCTTCGATCGGATGGTAGCCGGCGCTCGCGAGGTCAAAGTAATGCGTCGTGCCCTCGCGGCGGACGTAGAAGGTCTTATAGCCGGAAGCGAGCAGTTTCTCGACCAGCGGCGGGACACCCCGATTCTCTTGGCCCCACCTGTCCACGATCTTCTCAATGCCCACGGCATCCCACAGCTCGAACACTCCGCATTCCCAGTTAAAACCCCACTTCATCGCGTTGTCGATCGAAACGATGTCGTCGGAAATCTCCGGGACGCGATTGGCCGCGTAGTGAAAGAGGTCCGGAAGGAGGCGGCGATAAAAGTCTCCAGCGCGATCGGGAGCCTGAAAGAGCTGCACTACGCGCCGGCGCGCGTCGTCGAGACTGCGGACCATTTCCAGCGATGTAAAATTTGGCTGCTGGCGCGGGCGGTAGTTCCAGGTTGCTGGGTCCAGGGTCAGGATTTCCGTTTCGCCCTCCTTCGTCTGCACCTTTTGGTAGAAACCGCGGCCGGTTTTGTCGCCCCATAGCTTACGTTCCATCATTCCGCGCACCCATTCGGGGAGCTCAAAAATGTCGCGGCGCTCGTCGTTCGGCAGCGACGCGCGCAAGTTCGTGATGACGTGAGCCATCACATCCAGCCCGACGATGTCCAGAGTGCGGAAGGTCGCGGACTTGGGTAATCCGATGGCCGGCCCAGTCAGGGCGTCGATTTCCTCAATCGTGTATCCCTCTTGTTGCATAATGCGAAGCACGCAGAGCGTAACAAACGTGCCGATGCGGTTGGCGATGAAGTTGGGCGTGTCTTTGGCGATCACAATCCCTTTGCCCAGCACGAGTTCGCCAAACCGCGCTATGGATTGGACGACTTCCGGCAGCGTCTCCGGCGTCGGGATGACTTCTAGCAGCTTCATGTACCGCGGCGGATTGAAGAAATGGGTACCCAGCCAATGCCGGCGAAGTTCTTCGGAGGCTCCCTCGACGATACTGCCGATGGCAATGCCGGAAGTGTTCGAGCTGAAGATCGTGTCCGGGGAACGGAACGATTGAACCCTTTCGACTAGCGCGCGCTTGACGCTGCGATCCTCGGTAACGGCTTCGATAATCCAATCGCAGTTTTTGACCCAGTCGAGATGATCTTCAAAATTTCCTACCGTAATCAGGCGTGAGGCTTCCGGCACGAAGAACGCCGGGGGGCGCGACGTCAGGGCCGCAGCCAATCCGGCCTGGGCGACGCGATTTCGGACTCGCGGATCGTTGAGGCTGAGCCCCTGAGCTTTTTCTTCCGGGGTCAGATCCCGGGGGACGATATCGAGCAGCACTGACGGAACGTTGGCATTGGCGAGGTGAGCGGCAATACGAGCGCCCATGGTCCCCGCGCCGAGGACGGCAACTCTGCGAATGTCGCGCAAAATAACCCCCTGAATGAGCGCCCGTAGGCTTGATTATCTCGGAAGCCCTGGGCGAGGTCAAGCGAGGAGGGTCTGAAGCCTGCTGTTGACGAACAGCGCGAGAGGGGTTTCGCCAATCGGTTGGCTGCATAAGGTCGCGCTAACGGATCGGACCCCGCTTCCATGTGATAACGCTTTCACCGGCGAGAGTCCGGCAACCGTGGCTGAACCCCCGGGAAGGATCCGCGGTAGTTCTAACAAGCGGCGGCCGTGCTGTTTGCGATCACGAGCCGGCAACCTGTTTAAAATCCGTGAGTTGAATTGAAAGTGCTGGATCATGGGCCGAGCAACGCGGCGCGAGCGGGAACCGCGACGCAGGCAGGAACGGCTCGGGACGGACAAAACCATCCCACCTACACACCCGTTTAGAATCAACACGATAGACGTTATACCGGTAGACGGTTGGCCTTCCGGATCACTACCCCGCCCTCCGGCACGCCGCCACCGGTCGTTTTCTACGGCCGCCCAAGATTTACTCGGATTCCAGCTCGAAACAGGATTGGGGGCCCAAGGTTCAGCGTCGGCGTCTCCGCCACGGGATAGCGTTGATCGAACAGATTTTCGGCGGCGGCAAACAGTTCGAGGCCCTGCTTCAAACGGCGCGAAACGATGGCGTCCAAGGTAGAGTAGGGGCCGAGGCGCAAAGTGTTGAGGTCGTCGTCGTACGCGGCGCTTTCCGCCCGCCCCTCGATTCCCAGGGTTACACCTGATGGATGCGCATAGGTAACGCGCCAGGTGACTTCGTGGCGGGGCACTTCAGGAACGCGGAGTCCAACCAACCCGAGGTTGGCGGGAAAGCTCAGCACCGTGGCGTCGGTGAACTGGTAACCGCCCGAAATGCCCAGCGCAGAAGTGATGCGGCCTGTGAAGTCCACATCGACACCGCGCGAGCGCGTGCGTCCCAGATTCTGGCGCTGGCGAGTGACGAGCGTGGGTGTGAGGGTCAGCGTAACGTTGGCGATGGGCCGGCTGATCTCGCTCCAGAAAAAGGTGCCGCGCGCCGCCAGCCGGTCGCGAAAAACGCTCGCCGCGGCTCCGACCTCCGCGCCCGTCAACCGTTCTGCCCGCAGGTTGTTATTGGCCAGGGTCACAATGTTGCCCAGACGGAATGACCGGTACAGCTCGTTGAGGGTCGGGGCGCGAAAGGCTTGATACGCAGCGGTGTAAAGCGACAGGTTGGAGGTCAGCCGGTGCAAAACAGCCACGCGGGGACTGAGAGCGCTCTCCGTCCGACCGGGAAAACTTGTTACCGCCACGGTCCCGCGCGGCCGCAGGGATCGCGTCGTAGAAAGTCCACGGTTGTTACTCCAGCGGTCAATTCGTCCGCTGGCGGTCAGAATCCAGTCCGGAGTCAGGCGGATCGTGTTCTCGCCATAGATGCCGACGATATCCTGGCGGCCCCCGGCTCCCACCGCCGAAACGAGCGGAGGATTTAACCCGCTGCACGCGCCGGGCGGAGCCGGGCAACGGCCAAAAATCAACTCATCACTCGCGCCCCGGACGCCTTCGCCCTCAATTCCCGCCACCCAGGTCTGCCGGTCTCCCACCGGCCGCGACCACTGGGCTGAGCCGCCCAGCCCACGCGAAGGCACGCGCTGAACCCGCGTCAAGCTCTCGCGGGCCCGATCGAGAGCGACCGAAAAAAAGTTCTGATCGAAAATTTCCGGGCCGCCGTCAGCGCGCACCGAGAATGCTCCCGCCCCCTGCCACTGCCAATCGGCTCCTGCCGCCAGTTGGCGCGAGTGAGTCCGGTTGCTTTGGTCGATCGTCCCGTTGGCGCGCCCTTCGCCAAAGTAGGAACCGCGGGCGAACGCGCGCGCCGTATGGGAGATTTCGCGCTCCAGCCTGAAATCAAGAGTTCGATCGTCGGAGCCGGCAGGGACATCGACGCTTCCCCGCGCGTCCCTGGGCACGAGGATGTACCCGTCCGTATGGAACGCTTCGCCCGAGACTCCCGCCGCCCACCGTCCCCGGCGCGTGCTGGCGGAGAGCGAAGCATCGGGAGTGTTTTCATTGCCGTAGGAGCTTTCAAACGAAAGAACCGATTCGTTGATCCGCCGGGTGAGGACGTTGATAACGCCACCCATGGCGTCGCTGCCGTACAGGCTCGACGCTCCGCCTCGCACCACCTCGACATCGCGAACGGATTCGCGAGGCACACGGTCCCAGTACACCCAGCCGCCGAAGGGATCGTTGAGCGGAACTCCGTCTTCGAGCACTAACGCCCGGCTGGCTCCACTCGCTCCGGTACCTCGCAGCGAGACTCCCTGCGACGTGGGATTGGCCGTGCGGCTGCCAGAGCGGCGGAACAGGCGGAAACCTGGCAGTTGACGCAACTTGTCATCCAGCGTCAAGGCGGGCGTCGCGTCGAGGTCCTGCGCCGTCAGCACAACTGTATCCGCCGCCGTTTCACTCAAGCGAGTCGGCGTGCGGGTGGCGGTGACGGTGATGCGCTCGGTGAGGGGCGCGGGCGCCAGCACAATTCGCAGGTCGTGCGCGTTCTCCACGTCGATTGTCCGCTCCGTAGCCGTAAAGCCCGCCGCCCGCACGCTGATCTGAACATGGCGGGACGGCACATGCTCGATGCGGAAGCGACCCCGAGAATCGGTGGTTTGTGTCACGGTCGAGCCATCCGCAGTGACGGTCACCGCGGCCCCTCGGATGACCGCACCGGTCTGGTCCTCGACGAGGCCGGAAATGCTCCCCGTAGCACCCATCCCTTGGCCGGCTAAGCCTCCCCCTGAGACGCAGGCAATCCACAGAACCACCATCCGCGATGAACGATTCATGTTGCGTAACCCGCCCAATTGTGTAAGACTCGCGGCCTTCGGCCGGACCCTGACGCGGGTCCGTGGCCGATCACGCTGCCCTAGCGCCACGAGAGTGAAGGTCCATTATGGAACAGAAGTCGCGGGTTTCACGTCGGGAATTCCTGAAGGGATCGGCAGCGGCCGGTGCCGCCGGGGCAGCCGCCTTCGGTGGATTGCCCCCGGCGCGAGTGCTGGGGGCCAATGACCGCATTCGGCTGGCAGTGCTCGGTGCTGGCGAACGCGCCCAATATGATATGTCTCTGTTCCAGAAGTTCCCCGAGGTCGAAATCGTCGCCGTGTGCGACGTCTACGAACCGCACCGGGAGCAGGCGCGCTTGAAGGCGGGGAAGACCTGTCAGGCGTATCTGGACTACCGCGAGGTGCTTGACCGGAACGATATCGACGCCGTCCTGATTGGCAGCCCCGACCACTGGCACAAGCCCATGCTCGTCGATGCCGTCCATGCCGGTAAGGACGCCTATTGCGAAAAACCGATCATGCACTCGATACCGGAGGGCTTGGCGATGGTAGCGGCGGTGGAAGAGACGCGGCGCATCGTCCAGACGGGTACTCAGCAGCGAAGCTGGCCCCACTATAGGTTGGGCAAGGAAATTGTGGATTCGGGCCGACTTGGCAGGATCTCCTTTGTCTATACGTACTGGTATCAAAACTACTACCGGCACGAAGGCTGGATGGGGATGCCGGAAATTGATCCTTCCAAACTCAACTGGAAGATGTTTTTGGGTGATGCGCCCGACCAGCCGTTTTCTGCCGAGAAGTACGTCTGGTGGCGCTTCTATTGGGACTTCGGCGGCGGCATCCTCACGGATCTACTAACCCACTGGATCGACATCATCCAATGGTATCTGGGCCAGCCCGCGCCCCAGACGGCCACCACAGTGGGCGATCTCTACCTGATGAACTGGCAGTGTCCCGATACCATTACCGCCGTCTACGAGTTTCCGGGCCATTTCAACGTTACCTTCAACGGGGCTCTCAACGACTCGATCGACGACGGAGGAATCGAGTTTAGGGGCAGCGCCGCCACGCTGAAGATCGACCGCTCCCATTTGGCGCTGTATCCCGAGGGCGTGAGATGGACTCCAGGCTCCAACGCCCCTGAACCCGAGGTCTTCGCCCGGTCCGAGCGTGACGGCACCTATGACCATATCGGGAACTTTCTCGACTGCATGAGGAGTCGCAAACCTCCCCATGCCGATATTCATGCGGGTTTTGAGGCGGCTCGCACATCGTGGCTGGGCAATATCGCCCTGAAGCGCGGAATGAAGACGGTTTTCGATGCCGCCGCCAACAGGGTCAGTTAGCAGCGTACCTTGCGCGCCGGACCATCGCCACGCCCTTCACTGGCCGCCAAGCCGTGGGCCCGGCAGCCTTTTGGCGGCCGCCCGCCGGGCCGCCATTGCCAATCGCCACTTGGGCCCCTACCCCTTGCCGCGCAACTTCTTCAGCCGAGCCCGCACCTGACCAGCATCCGGGGCGTCCGGAGCGAGCTGCAAATAGGTCGTGTACTCCTGAAGGGCGCGATGGGTGTCTCCGGCGGCGTCAAGAGCCACGGCGAGATCGTGGTGAGCGCCGGGCAGGTCGGGCTCGAGTCGGGTGGCCGCTTCGCACTCGCGGATGGCTCCCGGAAGGTCGTGGCGTGACCGCAGCACGGCCGCCAGGTCCAGATGCACCGCGGCGTCCCCCGGGTGCGAACGCAGATAGTCCTCATAGCTGGCCGCCGCACCGTCCAAATCTCCTTTCTTCTCGAGCGCCCGCGCCAGCGCCAGCCGCGCCTTGACATCGTCCGGTCGTCCGCGTAACGCCTCCTGAAATTGCCGGATGGCCGAATCCGGTTTTCCCAGGGCCAGCCACGCCTCGCCGAGCTCATAATGAGCGTCGGAATTGTTCGGTACGATGGCCAGCGCAGCCTGAGCCTCCTCGGTGGCTTGGGCCCAGTCCCCCACCTTCAACAGCGCTTGGGCGAGCTGCAGATGCGCCTCCGGCCAGGTCGTTCGTGATTTCACAACTTGGCGGAACACCTCGACGGCGTTTGCAAAGTCACCCGCATGCATGAGCGCAAGCCCCAGATCGTCCTCCACATCGGCGTCGCCGGGCCGACGGTCGAGGCTGGCTCGGAATGCTTTGATGGCGGCCGCGTAGTCGCCTTTGGCGGCCAAAGTCCGCCCCAGGGCTCGCTCGTCATCGGCGCTTTCGGGCGCCACTCGGGCCGCCTCTCGCCTTTCGGCGACGGCCGCTTCCAGATCGCCGCTCTTCTCGAGCGCCTGAGCTAGCCGTTCGTGGAGCGTCGCGTCTTCAGGTCGCAACTTGATCGCGTCGCGGTAGGTAGCTATCGCCAGTGCATAATCTCTCTCGCCGACCAATACATCGCCAAGCGCCGCCAGCGCCTCCGGGAAATCCGGGCGTAGTTCTACGGCCCGCGTCAGTTCTGGCTTGGCTTCGGCGCTTTTGCCCATGCTCTCGAGCGCCATTCCCAGGCGGTAATGGAACTCGGGGCTGGCGGGCCGGAGCTTCACCGCTTGGCGATATTCCGCAACCGCGTTTTCCAGCCTCCCCGCCGATTCGTAGGCATTGGCCAGATGAAAACGAGCGTCCGCATCGTCCGGCCTCAGTCGTACTTCCTCACGATATTCGGCGATGAATCCCGGAATATCACCGACGGCGCCGAGCGATTCGGCCAGATTGCGATGATAATCGGCAGATTTGGGCTCGATTTGCGCCGCTTTGCGCAGCTCCGCGATCGCCTCGACCAAATCGCCGGTTTTGCGCAGCACGAGTCCCAGACTCTCGTGGAGGGCGGCGTCATCCGGCTTCAGCCGCACCGCCTCGCGATATTGGGCCACGGCCGCCGCATGATTGCCGGTCGACAGGTATGCGGCCGCCAATTCCGAGTGCGCAGCGGCGTCCTCAGGGTGCCGGCGGGTAATCTCCCTCAGTTCCTGGATGGCGTCGCCATAATCGCCGGCCTGCCGCAGCGCCAGCGCCAAAGCGTAACGATAATCAACTTGGTCGGGCCGCAGAACCACCGCCTGGCGGTACTCCTCGATGGCATCGATCAAATCGCCGGAGGCGAGCAGAGCGTTGGCAAGACTGAGGTGCAGTTCGGGGTCACTCGGTCGCAGATGGACGGCTAGTTGGTATTCCGCAATACCCTGGCCGAGTTGGCCCGCCTCGGTCAGGGCGTTGGCGAGGCCGGCATGCAGATCGGCGTCGTTCGGAGCGCCGGCGATGGCGGCCTGCCACTGTTGGGCGGCGGCGGCCGCATCGCCGGCCTGCAACAGCGCTCCTGCAAAGGCCGCACGAATCTGAATATCGCCGGGCTTGAGGTGGAGCGCCTTCTGATATTCCTGGCTGGCCTCGGCAAACTGGCGCGAGGCGGCCAGCGCTCCAGCCAAAGCGGCGTGAGCTTCGGCGCTGGAGGGTTGAAGTTGCGCTTCCGCGCGGAACTGCTGGACGGCTTCCGGAATGCGACCTTCGGATTGGTAGAGGGCGCCGAGCCCGGCATGCACGCCCTGAAAGTCCGGCCGGAGCCGGAGGGCCATCTGGTATTCTCGTGTGGCGTCCTCGAGCTGTCCCAGGCCTAGGTAAGCGTTGCCGAGGTCATAGTGAAGGGCGGGATCGTCAGGCCGCAGCGCCGCAGCCTTCTTGTACTCGGCCAGCGCTTGCTCCCACTTCCCGACTCTGCCCAGCTCATTGCCGCGCGCGGCCAGTTCCGCAACGCTCGAAGTCGCTTCCTGGGCCCGTGCCGGCTCCGCGATCGACCGAACCGCGAGCATCAGCCCAAAGACGACGATGAACCGAGGCCACCGCATCTCACCACCAAGTTGACTCCTGGGGCCCGGGGCTTTTCCGACGCGCTCTCGGCCGGCGCGCCCCAAGCCTCTCACCCACTAGCATACACCCGGCGAAAACGATCAGCGACCTCCCGGGCCAGACAAGCGGTTGAAACACAGGCTCACCTCCGGTACATTGTTGCGTCCGTCCGAGGTGGGGGGCGGCGGACTCGCACGGGGTGGCGCGAGGCGTGGGTGCGATGAGCAAACCGAAGGCGTGGGTATCGTGGAGTACGGGGAAGGACAGCGCATGGGCACTCTACACGGTGCAGGAACGGGCCGATGTGGAGTTGGCCGGCCTGCTCACCACCGTCAACACCACCCACGGTCGCGTGGCCATGCATGCCGTTCGGGAAAGCCTTCTCGAACAGCAGGCCGAGGCCCTTCGCCTCCCGCTCATCAGGGTTCCCCTCCCCTGGCCCTGCCCGAACGCGGCGTACGAGCGGGCCATGTCGGAAGCCATGACTCGCGCGCGCCAGGAGGGCGTCACCTCCATCGTGTTCGGGGATTTGTTCCTGGAAGATGTGCGGAAATACCGCGAGGAGAAACTTCGCGGTACCGGCATAACTCCGTTATTCCCGCTTTGGGGATTGGACACGACAGAGCTGGCAAGACAGATGGTAGCCCGTGGCTTGCGGGCATATGTGACGTGTGTGGATCCCCGAAAACTCGATCGTCGTTTTGCAGGATGCGTCTTCGACTCCTCGTTCCTCGACGATCTGCCCGGCAAAGTGGATGCTTGCGGCGAGAACGGTGAGTTTCATACATTCGTCTACGCAGGGCCGATGTTTTCCGCCCCGATCCCCGTGGAAGCGGGCGAGATCGTCGAGCGGGACGGATTTGTGTTCGCCGACCTCCGGTCGGCGGCATCGGCCAACGGACGATAGAACGGGAGCGAAACAACTTCCGCCACTCCACCACCGCCGCGGATCAGTTTGGTACCGCTCTCGGCAACCTCCCGCCTCACGTAGGCCAGCGCAATCGGTTTCCCCAGGGCAGGCGAGAGGCAGCAACTGGTCACTTCGGCAATCGTCTTTCCCTCCCTCTCGATCTTCTCGCCCGGCAAGAACGGCCCGCCGTCTTCCGCCACCAGGCCCATCAACCGCCAGTTGACGTGACCCCGACTGCGCGCCCGCTCCACAATTTCCTGCCCAATGTAGCAACCCTTGTTGAAACTCAAGGCTTCCAGCAGGTTCGCCTCCAACGGCAGGGTGTCTTCGCCGAGATCGGCCCCGTAGCGCGGTAGGCCAGCCTCAATGCGCAGCCATTCGAGTGCTTCCACGCCGCAGGGAACCGCGCCCGCAGCCTCGAAAGTCTTCCACAGCGTCTCGACTGCGTCCGGCGTCGCCCACAATTCGTAACCTGGTTCCCCGGTGCTGCTGCGCCGCGCCAGCCGGATCACGGCGCCCTCACGCTCTATCGCTCGATGGTCGCCTTCGTTCGTCAAGGATGATACGTCGCCATTGAGGACCCCTTGAGTGATCTGGCGCGCGCGCGCTCCCTGAATGGCCAAAGCGTAGTCATTAACGCTCTCCAAGTGCACGCGGTCGCCAACAATGTATTTCTGTAAACCTCGCATCGCCTTATCCGCGAGGTCAGCATCCGTGTCCACGATCAAGCAATCGCCGGCGTTGTATATCCGCATATCCACCAGGATGTGGCCCTGCGGATTCAGCAGCGTGGCGTAAGTGCCACGCCCGACACCCAGGTTTTTGATATCATTCGAGACAATGCGGTGGAGAAACGGAACGCGGTGCTCGCCCCTAACCAGAAACCTCGCCCGAAACGAAAAATCGAACAGCCCGGCACCGTTCCGCACCGCCCGATATTCCTCCCAAGGATCACCAAAACGGGCCGGCACCTCCGCCCCATGGTAGGCCATCAAGGTGGCGCCCGCAGCGATGTGTCGGTCAGCAAGCGGAGTTTGCCTCATCATCGGCGTTCAACCACGAAAAAGCCGCAACTTCAGCGGCGCCGCAGCGCAACCGGGCTCGTCTGGCCCGCGATCGGCCGCTATTGACTTCTGGCTTGCGGCTTCTGATCGATGTTGACGAGCTGCCCGACCCAGGCCGCCATTTCCCGCTCATTACTGACCAGGTCGCGCAAGGTTGTTTGGGAGAGCACCTGGTCGACAACCAATTGCAAGGCGCGCCAAAGTGAACGGATCGAGCAGTCCACCGTCTGGGTACACATCTTCTCGTGGCCGGCATGCTCAATGCAGAAGTCCGGCTCGTATAGACGCCCCCCCAGCAGCGCCAACGTCTCGCCCACAATAATCTGCTCGGCCGGGCGCGCCAGCGTGTAACCGCCGGCCTGCCCGCGCGCGCTCTTGACGAATCCACCGCGCCGCAGGACGCGCAGCAGTTTGGCCGCGTAATGGGTCGAGATGCCTTCCATCTGGCTGATTTCAGGAATGGTGAGGCTCTTGCCCGGCCCACAGCGGGCGATGCGCAGCAGGCAGCGCAGGCCGTATTCCTCCTGGGAAGTCAATTTCATCGTCGAACCTCTACGCTTTCGCTCGCCCTCTTAACCCAGCGCCGGGTTAAGCCTTCCACCATCCTCTCCGCGCCGCTCCGGGCGTCGCACGCAACGGTATTCGAACTCCATCACCCGGACTGTCCCGCCGCTCACAGCATGCCCAGTTGCAGCTTCGCCGCTTCGCTCATCTTGCTGGGATCCCACGGGGGATCAAAAGTGATTTCCACGTTGGCTTCCGTTACGCGCGGTAACATCTCAATCTTGTCTTTGACCTCCGCGGGCAGCGACGCAGCCGCGGGACAGTTCGGAGCTGTCAAGGTCATCTTGACGTTGACTCGGCCCGAAGGCTCCACCGTCACCCCGTAAATCAATCCCAATTCGTAGATGTCGACCGGAATCTCCGGGTCGTAGCAGGTGTGCAATGTCTCGATCACTTGATCGTATACCTCCACCTGCTCCATGCCGCTTAAGGCCGGCGTCCCTGCCTCGCCCATGGCGGCCGTCATCGGTTCGGCCGGTTGCGAAACCGCCTTCCCTTCCGGATGCCTTACGGAATCGCTGTCCATCTCACGCTCTCTCCTCCCCGATCTCCATCCCTCAAACAGCCCGCCGAGCCTGCTAGCGCGCAGCCACGTCTTCGTCGTCCTCGCCTTCAGTCGAAACGGTTCCGCCCCCCTCGAGCGCGCTCTTCAGCGTATGCCAGGCGAGCGTGGCGCACTTGACCCGAGCCGGAAACTCCGACACGCCGCCAAAGACCTCGAGCTTGCCAAGGTCCGAACCTTCGGGCGCGGCCTTGCCCGTCACCAAATCGTGGAAGCGCCCGAACAACGCGTCCGCTTCAGCCCGGGTCTTGCCCTTTACGATCTCCGTAAGAATGGATGCCGAAGAAGTGGAAATGGCGCACCCGGAGCCCCGAAAGCTCACGTCGGAAATGCGGTCACCATCGAGCCTCAGGTAGATGGTCACTTTGTCGCCGCAGAGGGGGTTGTAACCGTCGGCCCGTCGGTCGGCGGCCTCGATCACGCGAAAGTTCCGCGGACGCCGGCTGTGATCCAGGATCACGTCCTGATAAAGGCCACGCAGATCGGGCATTACGACCTCGAGGCGAAGACTCGCAGCGCGGGGCCGATCACCGCATCCTGCACGGATGCAGACCTCGCGCCCGGCGGCCGGTATCGGCGCCGGACGCCCGTCGAGGGTGGCGACTCCTTCACCCCAATAACTCCACGACTTTTCCAATCCCCGTCACGAGCGCGTCGACCTCTTCCCGAGTATTGTAAAACGCCAGCGAGGCTCGCGCCGTCGCCGGCACCCCAAAGCGCTCCATCAGCGGCTGAGCGCAATGGTGACCGGTGCGAATGGCGATGCCTTCCTGGTCGAGAATGGTGCCCACATCATGGGCGTGAATACCTTCGAGAACAAAGGAGATAACGCCGGCCTTGTCCTTGGCGGTGCCAATCATCCGCAAGCCGGGAATTTGGGAAAGCTGCTCGGTTGCGTACGCCAGCAGCTGCCGCTCGTAAGCGGCCAGGACATCGAAACCGAGCCGATGCACGTAGTCAATGGCGGCGCCGAGGCCGATGGTGGCGGCAATGTTGGGGGTGCCAGCCTCGAATTTGTAAGGAATCGCGTTGTAAAGCGTCTTTTCGAACGTCACGGAGCGGATCATGTCGCCGCCACCCTGATAAGGCGGCATCCTCTCCAGCCACTCGGCCTTCCCGTAGAGGACTCCGACGCCGGTCGGTCCGAAAATCTTGTGGCTGGACAGGGCATAGAAGTCGCAGTCGATCTGCTGGACGTCCACCTTCAGATGCGGGACCGCCTGCGCGCCATCGAGCAGCACCGGAATCCCGCGTCGATGCGCCGCGGCCACGATCTCGCGCACGGGATTGATGGTGCCCAAAACGTTCGAGACGTGAACCGTCGCCACCAGCTTCGTGCGCGGGCCGAGTAGCCGCTCGTATTCTTCGAAAATGAGTTCACCCCGGTCGCTGATCGGAGCCACGCGCAGCCTCGCACCCTTTTCTTCACAGAGGATCTGCCATGGCACAATGTTCGAGTGATGTTCCATGGCGGAGATCAGAATTTCGTCGCCCGCCTGGATGTTCCTGCGCCCAAAGCTGCTTGCCACCAAATTAATCGCCTCGGTCGTGCCCCGCACGAAGACGATTTCGCGCGGCTCGCGGGCGTTCAGCCATCGCTGCACCTTGACCCGGACCTCTTCATAGGCCTTCGTGGCCCGCTCGCTCAGCGCGTGGACACCGCGATGAATATTGGAGTTATCGCGGAGGTAAAAATCGCGCTCGGCGTCGATCACGGCCAGCGGCTTCTGACTGGTGGCGGCGTTATCGAGGTAAACCAACGGTTTCCCGTGGACGGTCTGGTGAAGGATGGGAAAGTCTTCGCGGACGCGCCGAACGTCAAACGCCGCAGGGTTGGAGCTCGGTGTATCGCTCGTCCAATCGGTGGTCGTTGCCGCGGTCGCCATCACGCCTCCCTCTGGCTCGCTTCGGCCGAGCAGCCGGCCTTGCCCAGCCCCATCGTCCGCCAGCCCTGAAGCCCGGGCCCGACCTGCTTGAGTGCTGCCGCCCGACTCCGTTTCGAATGCCTGACCCGGCCGGAAACTATGCCTCTTCCACCAGCACCGATACCCGTTCTCCGGCAGGCGACGCGCCCGTGCCCGCCGGCTGGCCCTTGGCGGCCAGCTTGTCAGTCAGGGCGCGCTGCAGGCGCGTCCGCAAAGGTGCCAACGGGATGCGGTCCAGGATATCGTTCGCGAACGCCTCGATCAGCATGGCCCGAGCTTCTTCAAGACCGATGCCGCGCGAGCGGAGATAAAACACTGCCTCCGGATCCATCTGTCCGATCGTGGCCCCGTGGGTGCACTTGACGTCATCGGCATAGATCTCCAGTTGCGGCTTGGTGTTGATAACGGCGCTCTCCGAGAGCAGCAGGTTCTTATTGCTCTGCTTGGAATCGGTCTTCTGGGCGCCTCTGCGGACGATGATCTTGCCGTTGAAGACCCCGTTCGAGGCGCCATCGAGCACTCCCTTGTAAAGCTCGCGACTCGAGCAGTGCGGCTGAGCGTGATCAATGGTCGTGTGGTTATCCACGTGCTGCCGGCCGTGGATGACGTACAGTCCCTGCAACAAGCTTTCAGCGCCCTCGCCGTCAAGCACCGTGCAAGTATCTTCGCGGTTGAGCACCCCGCCGAGGGCCACGACGCGCGTGGTCACGCTCGAGAAGCGCGCCTGGTGGACCTGGACCGTGGCGATATGGTACGCATCGCCGCTTTCCTGCTGCACTTTCGTATAGTCCAGCCGGGCGTTGTCACCCACCACGGCTTCCGTGACCGCGTTCGTAAAGTATCCAGCTCCCCCCGCACTCAGGTAATGTTCCACCACCGTTGCCTGGCTGCCCCGCCCGACGACGATCAGATTGCGCGGATGGTACGCGGCCGGAGCCGATTTCCCCGGCAGCGGCGCGGCCAGGAACAGAAGATAGATGGGCCTTTCGAGCGCCACGTCCTTGCCCACCTCGACAAAGGCTCCGTCCTCCATCAGGGCGGTATTGAGCGCCGCAAACGCGTTCCGCTCGAAGGGCACATAGCGCGCCAAGTGGGGTTCAAGCGTCTCCGGCTCCGAAGCCAGCGCCGCCCTCAGGCTGCGAACCCGAACGCCCGCCGGCAGGCCGTTCGGCGAAGCTAACTCCTCCACGTAGCGGCCATTCACGAAAACCAGAAGCGTACAGTGGGCAAAATCCGCGCGCTCGGATTGGCCAAAACGCGCATCAGCGGGGGAAACGCGTTCCGGCGGCGGGCGGAATGCCCTCCGCGCAATCGGCGCCACGCTGGTAAATCTCCACTCTTCGTCGCGGGTTGTCGGGAAGCCGAGATCGCCGAACCGCTCGATGGCCGACTTGCGCACCGCCCGGAGCCACTCCGGTTCTGTCCCGGACAGGCGCTCTTCGAGCGCCGCGAAGTGAGCGAAATATTGGTCTTGTTGTCCCTTCACCGCAGTCATAGATTTCCTTGATCGGGTTGCCGGCACCAGTCTGTTCGGAGGGCCGGTCTGAACCGGCGAGCGGCGCTACCGCCCGGCGGCCGAGAGCTGGCGGTCGTCCTCCAGCCATCCATACCCCTTCTCTTCCAGCTCGAGGGCCAACCTCTTGTCTCCCGATCTCACAATGCGGCCGTCGTAAAGGACGTGCACGACATCAGGCACGATGTAATTCAGCAGACGCTGGTAATGCGTCACCACAACAATAGCGCGCTCCGGCGAGCGCAGGGCGTTCACACCGTTGGCCACAATCTTGAGCGCGTCGATGTCGAGGCCCGAGTCGGTCTCGTCCAAAATCGCCAGCCGAGGCTCGAGTATCGCCATTTGGAAGATTTCGTTCCTCTTCTTCTCGCCGCCTGAAAACCCTTCGTTCACCGGCCGCTGCATCAAGTTCTCGTCCATGTCGAGCAGCTTCATCTTATCCCGCGCCAGCTTAAGGAAATCCATGGCGTCAATCTCTTCGAGGCCGCGAGCCTTACGGATCGTATTGAGAGCCGACCGCAAGAAATACAGATTGCTGACCCCGGGAATCTCCACCGGGTATTGAAAGGCCAGGAAGATGCCCTCGCGGGCGCGGTCTTCGGGCGCCATCACCAGCAAGTCTTTGCCTTCAAAAATCACCTCGCCGCTCGTCACCGTATAGACGTCGCGGCCGGCCAGCACCTGGGCGAGCGTCGATTTGCCCGAGCCATTCGGTCCCATGATGGCGTGCACCTCGCCCCTGCCCACCTTCAGGTCCACACCGCGCAGAATTTCGTGATCTCCAACGCTGACGTGCAGATCTTTGATTTCCAGCATCAGCTCTCCTTCGAATCTCCGGATGAAATCCGCCTCTTCGCGCAACCCTCCAACCGCCGAGAACGTTTGGACTGTCGCCGAGCCTTTCCCTCAGCGCTGACCCGGTGCCGCAGCCGTGCGCCTACCCCACACTCCCTTCCAAACTCACGCTGAGCAACTTTTGCGCCTCGACAGCGAACTCCATCGGCAGCTCCTTGAACACCTGCTTGCAGAAGCCGTTGACGATCATCGAGACGGCGTCCTCGGTGGAGATGCCGCGCTGGCGGCAGTAGAAAATCTGGTCCTCGCCGATCTTGGAGGTGGACGCCTCATGTTCCACGGTCGCCGTCGGGTTACGCACCTCGAGGTAAGGGAAGGTGTGGGCTCCACACTGATCGCCGAGCAGCAGCGAATCACACTGCGAGTAGTTCCGCGCGTTCTGGGCGCCTTGCAGAATCTTCACCATGCCGCGATAGCTGTTCTGCCCGTGGCCCGCCGAAATACCCTTGGAGACGATGGTGCTCTTAGTGTTTTTCCCGATGTGGATCATCTTCGTGCCGGTGTCGGCTTGCTGATAGTGGTTGGTGAGAGCCACGGAATAGAATTCGCCCACCGAGCCCTCGCCCTGCAGGATGCAGCTCGGATACTTCCACGTGATGGCCGAGCCGGTCTCGACCTGGGTCCAACTGATCTTCGAGTTCTTCCCCAGGCATTTGCCTCGCTTGGTCACGAAGTTATAAATGCCACCCCGGCCCTGCTTGTCACCCGGGTACCAGTTCTGAACGGTCGAGTACTTGATGGTGGCGTTGTCGAGGGCAATGAGCTCCACGACGGCGGCATGCAATTGATGGGTGTCGCGCATCGGGGCCGTACAGCCTTCCAGATAGCTGACATAAGCGCCCTCGTCGGCGATGATCAAGGTGCGTTCAAACTGCCCGCTGTTCTTGGCGTTGATGCGGAAGTAGGTGGATAATTCCATCGGACAGCGGACGCCCTTGGGCACGTAACAGAACGATCCGTCGCTGAAGACGGCGGAATTGAGCGTGGCGAAGAAATTGTCCGTGTAGGGGACCACCGAGCCCAGCCACTTGCGGACCAGGTCAGGGTGCTCCTGCACGGCCTCGGAGAACGAACAGAAGATAATCCCCATTTCCTTGAGTTTGTCTTTAAACGTAGTTGCCACCGAGACGCTGTCGAACACCGCGTCCACCGCTACGCCTGCCAGCAACTCCCTCTCTTGCAAAGGGATACCCAACTTTTCATAGGTCCGAAGTAGCTCCGGGTCGATCTGCTTGCTCCCGCTGGCTGCGCTCTTGGGGGCGACGTAATATACGTAATCCTGGTAAGGAATCGGGGGGTAATGGACATTCGCCCAGGTAGGCTCTTTCATGGTAAGCCAATACCGGTATGATTTCAGCCGCCATTCCAGCAGCCAGTCCGGTTCTCGCTTTTTGGCGGCGATCAGCCGGATGATCTCCTCGCTCAGCCCCGGAGGTACCGAATCGGTTTCGATCTCGGTCACGAAACCGTACTTATATTCTTGATTGGCCAGCTCTTCGACGTTACTCACCGGAGTCGGCATCGGATTTCCTCCTCCACAGATGTACCCAGCTGCGGCCTCGAACGGCACGGCAGCCAGCTTGACTCTTGGCGCTCGTGACGTTCCCCGGGCGCACGCGGAATCTTCGGACCTGCGATCCTCTGCAATCTATACGTCAGGGTCAAGATTCCATCGCCGAATGGCTTCTGATCGCGCCTGAACGTCAACCGGGGCTCGTCGAACTGAACGGCTCCCCCAACCCACAATAAATGTAGCTTAAATGTACAAAAGAGTCAAGATTCTTTTTCCCCGCTTCGACGACCCGGACGTCGGGAATCCGTCCACACGAGACTCCAACTGCAGAGCCCTGTTCGCCACCCGGTGAGACCGAGCTCCGCTGGCTCAATCCAAAGGGCTTTGCCAGACAGCCTTGCCCACAAAAAAAGGTCCCATCCGCTCGATATAGGTCGAGGTTTGTCGCGTCCGGCGCATCTGTTGGACGCAGGCGGAAAGGGGATACAGCTCGGGGCCCACGAGGCCGATCACAAAATCGTTGTCGCTCTTATCCAAGCCGAAACAGGCCAGCCGAATATCCTGGGCATAGCCGGCCTCGCCAAACGCGTGGCCGATCCGGCCATGCTCGCCCAGAATAGACGCTTGCTCTTCGGGGGGGAGGGCGGAAAATGATCCCGCGCGACGCAGCGGATACCACACCGCCCACGGCCACCCGCGATTCAAAACCGTGCGGCGGGGACGGTTGAGGAGCCAATCTTCGAGATCCGGCTCGTAGCCGAGCGCGTACGTCCGGCCGAGCATGGTGTATTCAAGCTTCAAATCGAGCCCCTCGAAGGGCGGGCGGCCGAGAAACCGCCGCAGTGTGGCCACGAAGAAATCCGGCTGCTCGCTGAAGGTTAACAGGCCGACACCCCGGGCGTCATTGGCATCCTCATAGAGCACGCTGGGGAATCCGGCCGAGGCCAGCGACTCCACCAGCGGCTTTGCGTCCGGGCAGCCACCAAAGGCCAGAAACTGCATAAAGAGCCGGCGATCGGAAACTTGCGGCCGGCCGTTGCGAACGCCGCCCCTCTCGGCAATATCCAGCTTTTCCCTCATACCCGGTCTTCCTCACTCAGTGCCGGCGAATGCGGGTTGCGCTGTTTCACGCCATCGCGCTACACACGCGCCCGCGCGAGAACTAAGTCCGCGTACAGATTTCCCAAACGCTCGAGCATAGCCATCGCCGGTGCCCAGTTGCGGCGGTTAATGTGCTCGACGTTCAGCCCGATCAGCGGCGGATCGGGCGGCAGGTTGTCGAACACCTCCATCAGGATGCGCTGAGCCAGGTCAAGCGAGCGCTCGAGACAGCGCTCCGGCGGGGCCAACCTCCGGCCGTCATCGAGCAGCAGAAAGCGATCGAGATCCGGCGGAATGTCGGCCCCGAGCCAACGCAAAAACTCCAGATCGCGCGGATGGCTCACCGGCGCGAAACTCAGAAAAATGCGGGCCTCGAGACCGTTCAGCCGCTGGATCAGCCAAACAATGTCATTGGGATCGAACAGAATCTGCGTGGTGAAGAATGTCAGCCCGGCGGCGTGCTTGCGCCGGATGCGCTCGGCCTCGCGCACCCGACTGGGAATCGTGATGCCCCCAAGCGAGATCGGAAGCTGTGCGGCGCGCACCTGTTCGGCCGCATCGGTGACGCTCGGGCCGGGATAGGCGATCCGGCTCGATTCCCTCCCCACCAGCACCACGTCTGCGATGCCATACGCAGCGTGAGTCTCGCGGAACCAGGGCAGGGGGTCCGGCTCATAAACCACCGCGCGGTTAACCACCACCTCCACGCCCAGTTCGCGCCGAAGGCGCGCTCCGAGTGTGCGCGGCTCGACTCTGGGGACGAATGCGCTCGTCCGTGCGCCGCCCCGCGACGGCGATTCGTCGCGAATCTCGGGTAGGTTAATCGCGTCGGCCAGTAGCCGCACCCGTCCCATCTCCGCCACCATCGCCTCCACTGCCTCGGGCTTGTTCGCGGCCGGAGGAACGACCTCGAAAAAGACCACCGGCAGGGACGGATTCAAAAGCTTGGCTCCCAAGCTCATGCAGAACTTCCTAGCGTGCGGTTTAACTTCTTCAGCCTAAAACGAACGGGCGCAAACTGCAAGGACGACCCGCGCCGGTGACGTCAAGCTTGTGTAAAAAGGCGGAGGGTACGGTTCCGGCATTGGTGCTGCTCGTTGTAACCATGGAAGATGGCATCGATGATCCGGTCCACGCTTTCCACGTTCACGAACGAGACCATCGG
>CADDZC010000036.1 GCA_902812365.1 Acidobacteriota bacterium
CCACCCCCGCCACCCTCGCCGGCGGCCCGGGCGGGGCCGCCGGCGAGGGTGGCGGGGGTGGCGGGGGAGAGGTGGTCTGAGGGATACCGAAGCACGGCAGCCGGAAGGCAAAAGCCAGGGTCACGGCCGCGAGCGCCGCGCGTCCGCGGTCAGGGAAAAGTTTCACTCCCTCAGTGTACCGCAGAAAGCCCGATCTCACGCCAGCGCGGGGGCCGGTTGCTTTTCCCCAACTTCGGACTATGATGCTGGCGGAAAGGATGGGATGCGATGAAACCTTCTCGACGCCAATTTCTCGAATCCACCCTGGGGGCGGCGCTGATCGCACCGCTCGGGAGAGCGGAGCGGGGGCTCCTTCGCGCCGCCGAGCCACCCGCCCCGCAGGCTCCGGCGGGCCCGCGATTTCCCATGCCTCACTTCATCCGTTACGATTCGCAATGCTTCACCATCAATGACCGCGATACGTTCATTTTCGGCGCTTCCTTTCACTATCCGCGCTGCCCGCGCCCGCTGTGGCGCGACCGGCTCCGCAAGCTCCGCCTGGCCGGCTTCAATACCATCGAAACCTACGTCTTTTGGAACCGTCACGAGCCGGAGGAAGGCCGGGTGGATCTAACCGAATTTGAAGACTTTGTAAAGCTCGTCCAGGAGATGGGATTCTGGATGATCGCCCGCCCGGGACCTTACGTTTGCGCGGAGTGGGATGCCGGCGGCTTTCCGCACTGGGTTGTGGCGCGGCGCTTCCCGCTGCGATCCAATCACCCCGAGAGCATCCGAACCTCCCAGCACTGGTACGGCCAGGTGTTGCCGGTGATCGCGCGCCATCTGGTGACGCACAGCGGTCCGATCATCTTGGTGCAAATCGAAAACGAGTACGATTACTGGAAGCTGCCTGACGACCAGAAGCGCGCCTACATCACGGCGCTCGCCGAGACGGCCTGGAACGCCGGCATCGACGTGCCGCTGATCACCTGCTGGACGAAGCAGGTGCGCGAGCGCTCCGATCCGGTGATGGCCCGCATCGCCGACTTCTGCAATTTCTATCCGCGCTGGAACATTTTGCCGGAGGTGGTTCCCGCGCTTGACCAACTGCGCCGGGAAGAACCGGCCTCGCCCGAAGGCGTGGTCGAGCTGCAGGGCGGTTGGTTCAGCGAATTCGGCGGCCGGCTGTCAGTGGACCAGGAGGGCGTGAGCGCCGCGCAGCTCAACCTGCTCTCCAAGACCGTGATCGAGCACGGGGTGACCTACTTCAACTATTACATGGGGTTCGGCGGCACCAACTTCGACTGGGCGGCGAAGAAGCTCACCACAACCTACGATTATGCTGCCCCGCTGCGCGAGCCCGGCGGCGTCTGGGAGAAGTACTATGCGGCGCGGGGCGTGGGAGCCTCGCTCAAGCTCTTCGGCGACCTTCTGCTGCGCGCCCAGGCCGTCCCCGGCGGAGCCCGCTCCACCAACGGCGCGGTCACGGTCACCGAGCGCGTGAACGGCCGGAGCGGCGTGCTCTGGGTGCGGGAAAACGCCAACGCCGAACAGCGCGCCCGGTTGAGCTTCGTCGATCCGGCGAGCCCCACTCATCGCCTCATCACGACGCCCCGCGAGGGAGAATGGACGATCGGCCCGCGGGAGATGAAGATGCTCCCCGTCCAGATTGCCGCCGGCGACCTCCAGATTCGCTATACGACCGCCGAGATCCTGACCCACGGCACCGTGGACCGTCCCTACCTGATCTTTTACGACGAGCCGGGCCGGCTGGTGGAGATCGCGCTGGCCACCGAGAACGAGCCGCACGTCGAAGGCGACACGGTGTATCAATATTGGGATCCCGAGTACGAGTCGGCGGTGCTGGGTCTGCGGGTGGAGAGTCGGGAGAAGGTCTTATTGTTCAACGACCGGTGGCAGATCGTTCTTCTGCCGCGCGAGCGCGCCCTGCGGACGTGGACGGCCGGGTTCCCGTCGAGCGTTGTGCCGGCCGAGATCAACGAAGCCGCTTCCCAACTCATCGTGCCCTTCATCAGCGACGCCGTCCTGGTGGGCGGCGCCGGCGCAGGCAAGAGCACGGTCTGGGTCGAGCTTGACTTCCAGCCGGGCGACCACGACCTCGTCACCTTCCTGCCGCCCCGGCCCGCCAAGCTCCGCGTCAACGGCGCGGAAACCGAGTTCCACTACGACCGGCCGGCGGAAACTTTGCGCGCGCGCTTGACAATTCCGACTCTGCCCGCTTCGCCGATCGCCCTGGGGCAGGTCCGGACCTGGGTCGAGAAGTTCGATCCGCGTTCGGAGGGTTGGTCGCCGGCGGCGCTCCGGGCGCTCGAAGACCTGGGGGCGGTTCCCTACGGCTACGTCAAGTACTACGCGGAATTCCCGTACGCCGGCGAGCCGACGATGTTCATAACCGCCTTTACCGACGATGGGAAGAAAGTCTTTATCAACGGCCGGCTCGCCGCCGAAGCCTCAGTCGGGAAGAAGCAGGTGGAGGTGCCGCTCGCCCGCTACGCCCAGACCGGGCAGAATACGCTGGAGATCGCCTACGAGGCCTTCGGCAGCGCCAATTTTGGCCCCGAGATCGGCGACCTGAAGGGAATCGAGGCGGTCAGCTACGGCGCCGAGCCGGGCTCGGCCAAGCCCGTCACCGCGTGGCACATCCAGCGCTTCCCGGCGGCCATGCGCGGGCGAAACGTCGACCCCGACTTCTCGCCCGGCGGATGGAGCTCCGCTTCGTTGGGCGAAGGTGGCCCCGCCGGCCCCGCCGGCCCCGCCTTCACCTGGTGCCGGGCGGAATTTACGCTCGAAAAGCCGGGCGAGAATTGGATCATTCCCTGGAAGCTGACTTTCGAGGCCGATCGCGACGCGCTGCTCTATCTCAACGGGAAATTCGTGGGCCGCTACGTCGTGATCGGGCCGCAGAAGGACTTTTATCTGCCCGAGCCGTACCTCACCTTCGGAGGCGCGGGCAAGAACATCCTGACGGTCGTGCTCGCCTATACCGACAACGCCAGCGCCATCCGCGCCCTCCGCATCGCGCCCTACGACGAGTTCGCGGCGCACCGGACGAGGCTGGAGTTTGAATGGTAGAGCCGGGCTTGCCGGCGCCTCGGGCGGCGAAGTGGGCGTGTTATACTCGCGGAGGAGAGGCTCGGGCGGCGTGCCCCGCCAGGCGGTGGTCCGCCGCCGGCCGACGAACGCGGGAGAGGAGGAGAACGCTATGTCTCAGGGATTGTACCCGGAAGAGATGGTGCGACCGATGCGAGAGGAACTGACCCGCCTGGGCTTTCGCGAACTGCGAACACCGGAAGAGGTGGAGGCGGTCCTGGGGGCGGGCAAGGGGACGGCGCTGGTGGTCGTCAACTCGATCTGCGGTTGCGCGGCGGGCCGAGCCAGGCCGGCGGTCGCCATCGCTCTGGAGCACGGGGCCAAGCCCGACATTCTGGCCACGGTCTTCGCCGGACAGGATCGCGAGGCTACCGAGCGCGCCCGCCAGTACTTCACCGGCTACGGGCCCTCGTCGCCGTCGATTGCCCTGCTCGCCGGCGGCAAGCTGGTCTTCATGCTGGAACGCCAAGACATTGAAGGGCGCGATCCCTACGAAATCGCCGAGGAGTTGACCGGCGCGTTCGATCGCTTCTGCGCGCCGGTCCGCCCGGCCAGCGCTGCATCGACCACCGCCTGAAACCCGCTTGCGACCTGCCTTTCTACCCCGCCCCGGATCCGATCCCCGGGGCGCGCGAGCCTCCGGTCGGCTCCCGGGCGGGATGCGGCAGCGGTTTTGGGGTTACCTCTGAGGCGCGGCCGTGGTGTCGAACACGAACACCTCGTGCGCGCCGCCCAAGTCGCGCGCCGAGGGCGTAATAATGGTGCGGGAAGTCACATAAATCTTCGCCCCCCTCCGCAGGGCCACGCGAACATCCTCCTCGCAGACAAAATCGACGGCTTTTGGACTCGAAGGGCTCGATTTGTCGCGGTGAAGGGCGGGCTCCGAGCCCGTTTGCGGGCGGTCACTGCAGCCCGCGGCGGAATCGGCTGCGGCCGCTGTCGTTGCCGGCCTCGACGCCGCTCGCCGGGCCAGAAATTGCTCGACGATGCGGGCGACTTCGGCCCGGTCGACTGCGGGCCCCGGCCGCGGGGGCGGCGACACCGCGCCCGCCGGTACCCCACCGGCCGACGGGTGCACCGGACGCCGTTCGTAAGCCAGGCGCTTGATGTTGATCAGGTGCATCGGAGAAAGGTTATCAGAGGTAATGTTGTTGCCCGGCGTTCCACACCCGAGCGACATCGACGGGAATAACTTCGTCGAATAGCCGATCGAGCCATGTGGCGCCGGCGTATTCACCACCAAGCGAAAGGCGGGAAGCCCGAGAGCCAGCTCGCGGATGACGGCGTCGTCGGTGGCGTGGATGGCCATGGTGTGGCCCAGGCCGCCAAATTCGAGAAGCCGCCGGCAAAAGTCCATCCCCTCCCGCCAATCCTTGACGACGTGAAAGGACAGCACCGGCGAAAGCTTCTCGGCCGACAGCGGATGCTCGCGGCCAACCCCCTCGAGCGGCGCCACCAGCGCGCGGGCCGTCGCGGGAATGGCAAAACCGGCCTCGCGCGCGATCCGCGCTGCCGACTGGCCCACCATCTTGGCGTTGACCCGGAAGTTCGGCAAAATCAAAACGCGCGCCACGGCCGCCGCTTGCTCGGGGGTGAGAAAAACTCCCCCCTGCCGTTCCAGTTCGGCCCGCGCTTGGTCGGCGACGGCGGCGTCGATCACGATGTGTTGTTCCGAAGAGCAGATCGTGCCGTGATCAAAACACTTGCCCGTCAGAATGTCGGCGACCGCCTTGGGAATGTTTGCCGAGCTATGCACGTAAGCCGGAACATTGCCCGGTCCGACGCCGAGCGCCGGTTTGCCGGAGCTGTACGCCGACTTCACCAGGCCCGCGCCGCCCGTCGCCAAAATGATCGCGGTCAGGCGGTGCCGCATCAGCTCTTGGGTAGCCTCCATCGTCGGCAGACTCAGACAGCTCAGGCAACCGTCCGGCGCGCCCGCCTTCACCGCCGCCTCGCTCATCACGCGAACCGTCTCTTGAATACAACGGGCGGCGCTCGGATGAGGGCTCATCACGACGGCGTTGCGTCCTTTTAAAGCGATCAGAGCCTTAAAGATGGCCGTCGAGGTGGGATTCGTACAGGGGATAATGGCCGCGACCACCCCGGCCGGCACGGCCATCTCCACCACGCCGTTTTCAGCGTCTTCGCGGATGACGCCGACCGTCTTCAAATCCTTGATGGCAGCGTGGACGTCGCGGGAGCTGAAGAGGTTCTTCTCGATCTTGTCTTCCACCTTGCCATAAGTCGTCTCCTCGACGGCAAGCCGGGCGAGCCGTTCGGCCTCCGCTTGCGCCGCCTCCGCCATGGCCGCCACGACCAGGTCCGTCTGCTGCTGAGTAAAGCGGGCGAAAAGCTGCGCGGCCTCGGCAGCCCTCTCGACGAGACGACGCGCTTCCTGAATAGATTCCAGGTCTCGATCCATCTGACTGTGAGAAATGAGGCGAAGCCCCTGGGCCCGCGCGGGAGTGCCCTCGGCTGCCGCCCCTCACCTTTGGCGATGACGAGCGTTCTCAACCGGCGGACTTCTTGCCCGATAGACTTCCGCCCGGAAGGATTTTTTCCGCCTCGCTGTGAGGACGCGGGATGACGTGGACGCTGACCAGCTCGCCTACCCGCCGGGCCGCTGCCGCGCCGGCATCTGTCGCCGCCTTCACCGCACCCACGTCACCGCGCACCATCACCGTCACGTAACCGGCCCCGATGTACTCCTTGCCGATCAGGGTCACGTTGGCAGCCTTCACCATGGCGTCGGCAGCCTCAATCGCGCCCACCAACCCTTTGGTTTCGATCATTCCGAGCGCCTCAAGCGTCATGCGTGGTCTCCTTGCCAAAAGGAATCGCGCTCAAAGCTAGCATGGTTTCGCCAGGAGACGCAACGTCCGATTGATCCTTTCCAGCCCGCCGCCCCCCAGGGAAAAATGTGCTTGACAGGACAAGCTTGATTCCTATAGTCTACTATATCGGTAGAGCTACTGGTATATTGCCGTATGCGCATTTCGAAGAAAGGCCTTTATGCCCTCGAAGCCATGATGCGGTTGGCACGCCAGGGCTCCGAGCGCCCGGTCAAGATTCGTGACATCGCCCGCGCCGACCAGATTCCAGAAAAGTTTCTGGAGCTGATTTTGCTTGAGCTCAAGACAGCCCGATTGGTGGAAAGCATTCGCGGCGCGCGAGGAGGCTATCGGCTGCGGCGCCCTCCTTCTCAGATATTCCTGGGCGAGATCATCCGCACGATCGACGGGCCGCTCGCTCCGCTGGCGGATGCCGAGACTCTCAGGAAGCTCGTCCGCCGCGACAAGCAGCACAGCCCTCTTTACCAAGTCTTGCTGGATGTCCGGAATGCTGCCGCCGGCATTCTCGATCATACCTCGCTCGCCGATCTTTGTTGTCCTCGTTCCTGAGACCCAAAGGCGAACCGAAGGCCATCATGCTCAAAACATCATAGGAGGAACGATTATGCTGAAAATGAAATACTTCCTGCGTGTCGCCGCCTCCGCGGCGACGGTGGCGATGGTAGTGACTGCGCCGGCTGCCAAGGCCGCCGATTCCGAGGTGGATCGCCTGCTCGAGTTGCTGGTAAAGAAGCATCTGATCACGGCACAGGAGGCGGCTGATGTTCGCTCCCAAGCCGAGCGCGATGTCGCTCACGAGCCGCCAGCCTCGATGCCCCAGTCCCCGCCACCGCCGGCGCCAGACGCCGAAAGCCGCCCCGCCGCGCCGGCCCCTAAAGCGGACGGCGTCGAGGTACGGTCCCGGGCGCCAATTCGCCTCCAGGGTTACGTCCAATCGCGCTTCACCGAAGCGCCGGGAACCAACGACCCCTTTGAAATCCGACGCGCTCGCCTCATCCTCACCGGAGACCTTTCGCCTGCCATCGACTATTATGTTCAATTAGAGGCGGCTCGTAGCCCCGCCTTGCTGGACGCCGATATCAGCATCACGCTGGCACGGGTGGCCAGGCTGACAGCCGGCCAGTTCAAGATTCCCTTCAGCCAGGAAAATCTGATTCCGGATAACTTGACCCTTCCCATCGAGCGCTCGCTCGTTGTGAACAACTTTGTCCCCGGCCGCGAGAATGGCAGTCAGGGCAGAGACATTGGCGCCCAACTGGCGGGCAAATTCGGAAGCCAGCGGGGTTCGCCGTTCGTCGAGTACGCCGCAGGCATCTTTGACGGTGGCGGCATCAGCCAGCCAGCTCTGAACCGCAGAAAGGCGGGCGCAGGACGGCTCGTGCTCCATCCGGTCACCGGTCTGGCGCTGGCCGGGGACTATTACCGGGGCGCGACCGGCATCCGGGAACTCCGCCGGGAACGAGGAGATGCGGAGTTCGCCTACACCCGAGGACATCTTCTGCTGCAGGGCGAATATCTCTGGGGTTACGACGGCCCGACCCACCGCCGAGGCTGGTACACCATGGCGGTCTATCGCATTTCTCCCCGGTGGGAAGGGTTTTTTCGCTGGGACGCCTTCGATCCAAACCGCCACAAGCCCGGCGATACCACGGTCACGTACCTGACCGGGGCGAACTGGTACTTATCCCGCTTCGTGAAGCTGCAGGCCAACTACGGCCTGCTCGACGATCCCGCACGCCGGCACCTGAAGAATCTATTCGTGTCCCAGGTGCAATTCGGGTTTTAGCCGGAGGGCCTGACCTGCCGGCAGGTTTTGAACCGGGCCACCCCAAGGGCCGCTAGCCTACAGCTACGGTTTGACATGGCGCATCGGCTGATGTAGACTGATAAGTGTTGGTGGGGGGCGATCCGGTTTCGACGGAAGCCGTCGCGCTCGGAAGGCATGCCGGGGGCCACACCACCCGTAATCGGCGTGGAACAACACAACTGCCAACAATGCGCAGTTTGCTCTCGCTGCCTAACCTAAGGTAGCGCGTCTCCGCCGTCCGGCCCGCCGGGCGGCGCGGGATGTCATGGTTGCGGGCTGGTTCGGAACTGGCCGCCTGACAGTTCCGGACGAGAGCCGCTTGCGGCGGCATTCAGGCTAGCTCTCGGTCCGTTATTGCCCGTTCCTGAGGACTGGGAGTGAAACTTTAAGCGAACGGGATAAGCATGTAGGCTTCCGAACGCAAAGCTTTTCGGACGGGGGTTCGACTCCCCCCGCCTCCACCATGACGGGAGCGCCGTCGAACGCCGAAACCGGCCATCCTTCACTGTTGGTTGACCGGCGCATGGCGGCGAAGGGCATTCCGCACTTGACTTCGATCCCGATTATCCCCGTAGAATTCAAGCGATGCGATTGGCTGCGTCCCTGTTTGCCCTGGCACTCGCCAGCACCGTCCCCGCCGGGTCCCGTCACGCCGAGCCGTTGCCCAAGCTGCCGTCGCTCCAGCTCGATCATATGTTTCCTATTGTTCGGCGTCAGATTCGGCAGGCTTACGCCCGCGCCCGGGCTCAACCCGCCGATCCTGATGCCAGCGGCAGGCTGGCGATGATTCTGGACGCCTATCAGCAGTATGCCGCGGCGGCCGTGTGCTATCGAAGGGCCCATCTCCTCAAGCCGTCCTCGTTCCCGTGGCTTTACGATCTCGGTTACGTCGAAATGAAGCAAGGCCAGTTCCAGGAGGCTTCCGCCAGTTTTCGCGCCGCGCTGGAGTTGAAACCCGATTACCTTCCCGCGCGGATGAACCTGGCCGAGAGCCTGCTGGCGGCGGGCGATCTCGACAGGAGCGGCCAGCTGCTCAGGGAGCTCGCAAGCGAGCATCCGGAAGCCGCCCAGGCCGACTATGGCTTGGGCCGAGTTGCCGCCGCCCGGGGCGACGACCGGGCGGCCGTCGAGTGGCTCGAAAAAGCTTGCGAGTTGTTTCCTCGTTACGGCGCTGCCCATTACCTTCTGGCGATCGAATGGCGAAAACTGGGCGAGCCCGAGAAAGCCAAGCAGCACTTTGCGCTTTACCAGGCGAACGTCACGGCGGCGCCCCCGGTCGAGGACCCGCTCCGCGCGGCGGTGGAGGAACTCGATCAGGGGCCGCTGAAATGCGTCCAGCGCGGCATCGCGCTTGAGCAAGCGGGCGACCTCGATGGCGCCATTCGCGAGCATGAGAAGGCCGTCGCCATCGATCCCGGCAATGTTCAGGCTCACATCAATCTGATCCAGCTTTATGCCCGCACCGGCCAGTATGAACGAGCCGAGCAGGAATATCGCACGGCGGTGAACCTGGACCCGAACCGCGATGACGGCTATTACAACTACGGCGTGATGATGTTTGAACTCGGCCACTACGGGGAAGCCGAGCAAGCTTTTCGGCGCGCCCTCGAGATCGACCCCTCTTACGCGGAGGCCCACAACAACCTCGGTGCCGTCCTCGAACGGCGGGGTCGGTTGGAGGAAGCGCTCGCGGAATTTCGCAAGGCCGTCGCGGAGCGGCCGGATTACCGCCTGGCGCGTTTTCATATCGGCAGAATTCTGGTGAACGAAGGCCAATACGAGGCGGCGATCCAGGAGTTTCAACGCATCCTCACCCCGGATGACGCCGAAACTCCGGCGTATGTTTACGCGCTGGGAGCCACGTACGCGCGAACCGGCGACCGCGAGAAAGCGCTCGCGTATTTGCGCCAGGCCCGCGACGAAGCCCGGGCGCGCGGCCAAACCCAGTTGTTGGCTGGCATCGACCGGGACGTAAAAGCTCTTGAGCAGGGTTCGAATCCACACTAGCTGATCCCCGGGGCCGAACGAGGCGGTCCGGCCCGGGCGCGCGAGGAACTGTGTGACCCGACGTGAGATACTTTTGGCCGGACTCGCGGCCTGGGGCTTGCCTTTCCCGCCGAGCACGGGTCGTTCCGCATCGGCAGGGGGCCCAGTGCTGTTCCGGGAGGCGGCCGCGGAAGTAGGACTCCACTTCCATCACTTCAACGGGGCAACCGGGGAACACTGGATGCCGGAAATCATGGGCGCGGGCGTGGCGCTGCTCGATTACGACAACGACGGTGACCTGGATGTATACCTGGTCCAGGGAACGGCGCTTGCGCCGGACGGGAAACTCTTATTCCCGCCGCCGCCCGGCTGGAAGCCCGGCAACCGATTGTTTCGCAACCTCCTGACCGAGACCGGCAGGCTGCATTTCGTGGATGTCACCGACCAGGCCGGCGTCGGACACGTGGGCTACGGGATGGGCGTCGCCGTCGGTGACTACGACAACGATGGCCATCTCGATCTTTATGTAACCAACTTTGGCCATAACGTGCTCTACCACAACAATGGCGACGGGACGTTTACCGACGTGACCCGGCAGGCCGGCGTTGATGACGCTCGCTGGAGCACCAGCGCGGCGTGGCTCGATTACAACGGCGACGGACGGCTGGATCTGTTTGTCTGCAACTACGTCGACTTTACGGTGCGCGGGAACAAGCGATGCTTCGCGCCGACCGGCGATCCCGATTACTGCACGCCCGTCGCTTACCGGCCCGTTCCCTCCCGCCTGTTCCGCAATCTCGGCGATGGAAGGTTTGAAGATGTCACCGAGTCCTCGGGCATTGCTTCCTCCTACGGCCCCGCCTTGGGCGTTATCTGCGCTGACTTCAACGGGGACGGCTGGGTTGATATTTATGTGGCGGATGACACGGCCGCCAACCGCCTGTGGATCAACCAGGGCAATGGGACCTTTAAGGAGGCGGCGCTCGAGTCGGGCGTTGCCTTCAGCGCCGACGGCTTGCCGAAGGCCGGCATGGGCGTGACGGCCGATGATATCGACAACGACGGCCGCCTTTGCCTTTTGGTGACGAACCTCACCCGGGAAGGTGTGACCTTATTCCGCGAGGATAGCCCGGGCCTGTTTGACGACGTGACGGCTCAGTTTCGCCTCTCCGCCCCTACCTTTGGCTACACCGGATTCGGCACCCAGTTCTTCGACTACGATAACGACGGCCTGCTCGACCTTTTCATCGCCAATGGCGCCGTGACGATCATTGACGCGCTGCGCGGAAGTCCGTATCCCTACGATCAGACCAGCCAATTGTTCCACAATGAGGGAGCGGGGCGAGGTTTCCGCGAGGTTTCCAACGTCGCCGGCCCGGTGTTTCGGCTTTCCGAAGTGAGCCGCGGAGCAGCTTTCGGAGACTTGGATAACGACGGCGACGTCGATATCGTCGTCACCAATAATAACGGCCCGGTGCGCTTGTTGTTGAACGAGATCGGCTCACAGCGCCACTGGCTCGAGGTGCGCCTGGAAGCGAAGACCGTCAACCGCTCCGGAATCGGAGCGCAGATCGGAGTTTTTCGCCCCGGGGAGAGGGCGATCTGGCGGCGCGTCCACACCGACGGCAGTTATCTCAGCTCCCACGATCTGCGGGTCCATTTCGGGCTCGGTGACCGCCCTCGGATTGAGGCGGTGGTCGTCCATTGGCCCGGCGGAGCCAGTGAAAAGTGGGACCGAGTCAAGGCCGATCAGATCATCACCCTTCGCCAGGGAACCGGCCGACCCCTCTGAACGCGGGCGGCGCACGCCAGCCCCCCGCTCCGGCCCTCTCGCATTCCGAATCAGGCCTTCGCCAGAACGCCAAGTTCCTGCCCAAGGCCGGCGGCCGCGTTGACCGGAGACGAACCAGGAAGGGGAAGAACTTTTTACGGCCGCCTCGTCCCGAACGGATATTGCAGCCCCGATTGCACGGCCCGCAGCGCATCGGGAAACCCGGCCGCGGTCAGCGACGCCGCCTTATACTGCTCAAGCGCGAGCGTGCGCCTGTTGGTCAAGTCATAAATCCGCCCCAAATAGATGTGGGACCACGTCACGATCCGCAGGTCGCGCGCGACCTCGAGGGTCTGCTGGAAGTACTTGACCGCCAGGTCGGGCTTGCGGCTGTTAGCCGCGACCACTGCCAGCCCAAACCAGGCGCGCTCGCTCTTCGGATCATACTTCTCCACCACACGGTCAAATGCCGCCTTGGCCTCGCCGTAGTTCCCCTCGGCAATGAAATTGTCGCCTTGGTCGAGCAGGCGATCCTTCTCGCCGCGCGCCGGGGCGGCGGGAGGGGGCGTCGCCCCGACGGCGGGAGCAAATTTTACGGCCGCCAGCCGTTGCTGTTCGCCCTCGACATCGAGGCCTAAAATCATCTGCTTGTAATAAACGCTCATCGCGGCGTCCTGTTTTTCATAATCCTTGAGGGCATCGTAGAAGTAGGGAACGAGTACCAAGCCTTCGGCAGTGAAGGCTCCGATCCTTTGCTCTGGCTTCGAAGGCTTATCCATGCGCAGCTCGACGGCACGGATCAGGCACTCGGTAACCAGAAGGGGAAAGTCCTCTTTAAAATCCCCCTCCAGCGCCGGAGCCTGGCGCGCGATGGCGCTCAAAGCAGCCTTCTGATGGATCTCCGCCGCGTATTTCACCGCGAGCGGATCCAGCAGAAAGTGCAAGTACTGGTGCCGGATTTCCAACACTTTCGGCTGGCGGGAAGGCGTAATCACCAAGTAGTAGTTCGATCCATAGATGCGGGCTTGCGCCTGTTCTGGCGCCCCCAGAAGGCACAGGTAGATGCTGTACGTTCTCCCCAGATAAGCGCCCGCCGGAAATCGCAGATATGCGTCACTCAACTCGATGCTGCGGCGAACGGCGGGGCCGTAGCGCTCCACCTCGCCCTGATAGCGGGGCGTGACACGCGCCCAAAGTTCGCCGAGATCGGCTTGACGGTAAAACGTCTTCAGCAGCGGCACGAGTCCTTTGACGTCGCGGGCGTCCGGAGGCAAATCACTTTCGGCCACCGTGAACTTGAACTCCGGCGGGGGGCCGAGCAACAGCGCTAGAGAGACGAACTGGCCCAGATCGGCACCCGGGTCATCCACCACGCGGTGCTCGGCGTAGAATCTTTGCAGTTGGGCGCGAACCGGAATATCCTGGCGAGCCAGATATTGCCTGACTTCGTCCCTTGTCCGGTCTCCCGTGTCACTGGTAGCGCCCGTGTCGTACCCTGACGCATTCAGTGCCGCCAGGACGCAAAAGAGTTGTTCGTTCGAGTCCAGCCGGACGTTGCCCGCCTCCTGCGCGCGCCCCGTCGCCGGCCACACCACGCTGAAGGCGATGAGGAGCACGGCGACCGGCAGCCGAAGGCCCCGCTCAGCGGCTCTGGCCTCTCGATGGAAACGGCGAGAACTGGAAATCTTGAGTTGGGGATGGCGGGCGGGAGAATAGCACCTCAGAGCGCGTGATCGTCCTCTCACCATCGCAGATTCAATCTTCGCGCTTCGATCGTATTTCGGCAATCAGAAATTGCGCCTGCCATTGTGGAAACCCACTTGCCACCTTTACGGTCAGGAACCAGCCGGATGGAAGCCTCTACGGCAACGCGGGGCACCAGCTCGGCTTGCGCTCCGCCTCTCTGTTCCCAAGCCCTTTCATCCGCGAACGGTGATGCGGTTGAGCGCCAGCACGACGCGCCCCGCCGTCGGTTCGCCGGACATCGTGGCAGGCCGGAACTGACTGAAGTACATCAGTCGGTCGAGCCGCTGCTGGAGTTCGGGGGAACGGGGACCGGAAAGAATTCGGTAGTCGAGCACACGACCTTCGGCATCCACATGCGTAACCAGGACCACGGACTGGTCCCCAATATCGAGGTCAAGAGGCGCGAGGGTTTCAAGGCGCGGGGGAGTCACTAAGGGCACGTCGGGCGTGTGCGTCTTGGGCACGGCCTGGGATCCCATAATCAGGCCGATGGCCACCACGGCCATCAACACGCCCACGCTTCCCGGCAGAAGCACAGGTTGCACCCAGTTTTGAAAACGCACTAGCCACCGCCGGAAAACATTCCGGTGCACCTCGTGGGAGAGCCACACCCGCAACCTCAAGTCCAACTCGGGCGGCGCATGCCGGCGCGGCAACGAGCGCAGATCCGCACCGAGCCTCTGCCAGGCGTCCAGCTCGCGGCGGCAAGGCTGGCAATCCCGCAGGTGGTAACGGATCGAGCGCACCGCGTCCCGCGAGCAGACCCCGTCGACGTAATCAGAGAAGTGCCCGCGAATCTCCACGCACGATTCAAACATCTCAATAACCCAAGCAAGCCGCCAGTTTTCGCCGCAGCAGCTCCCGGCCTCGCATCAGGCGCGACTTTACCGTGCCCTCCGCAATACCCAGCACTTGCGCGATCTCCTCGTAGGATAGCCCCTCCAGCTCCCGCAATACCACCACCGTGCGATACGGTTGGGGAAGGCCGGCGAGCGCCCGCCTGACGATCTTTTGCCGCTCGGCGTGCTCAACCACTTCGTACGGGGTTTCCGCTTCCCCCGCCCGGGTTTCACCCCACGCCGGCCCTGACTCCCCGGCGGCATCATCCAACGAGGCGGGCTCGTGAACGCGGCGGCGCCACCACCCGCGGCGGTGGTTCGAGGCTTCATGGACGGCGATGCGGTAAATCCAGGTTCTGAGGCTGCTTTCGCCGTGAAACTGCTTAATGCCTCGAAACACCTTGACGAAGACCTCCTGCACCACGTCAGCGGCGTCGGACCCGTCAGCGAGGATGTGAAAGACCAAGTTAAAAATCGGATTCGCATAAACGGCCAACAGGTACGCGAACGCTTCCTCGGAGCCCGCCTGAAGCTCGCTCACCAGAGCCGCCTCTTCAACAGCGGCCGAACAGGTTCGATCCAGGGCGCCGCTGATCCACCGCGCAGCATCGGTCATAATCGCAACATAGCAGGTCTCAGCACCGACCGCAAGGCCGCCGCCGGAATCCGGATCCTTATCCACCCCGTCCATTTAGACACCGCTAGCCGCAGCTTTGTTCCGGGCTCACCGCCGCCCGGTACCGCTCCCCCCACCATCGCCGCCGCGCCGCCGGCTACGGGAAAGGATGGCGGAAGGCCGCGCGCATCAGCTTGTTCTGGCGTAGTTTTTGTTTGAGTACCTGGAAGGCTTCCTGGGGTGTGTCTACCATCTGAAATAGCTTCAAATCCTCCGCCGCAATCGTCCCCGCTTTGACCAGCCAATCAAAGTTCACCACTTGTTTCCAGAACTCCGAGCCATAAATCAAAATGGAAGCCGAATGGCCCATCTTGCCGGTCTGCAGCAGCGTGAGGAACTCCCACAATTCATCCATGGTCCCGAACCCGCCCGGAAAGACAATGAGGGCCCGAGCCGGCTGCGCGAACCACAGCTTGCGCATGAAAAAGTATTTGAACAGGAAGTTCAATTCTGGCGTGACGTAGGGGTTCGATTTCTGTTCGAGAGGCAACTTGATGTTCAGCCCGATCGAAAGGCCGCCGGCTTCGCGAGCCCCGCGATTAGCCGCCTCCATGATGCCCGGACCTCCGCCGGAGCACACGACCAAGTAGTGCTTGCCTTGGCGGAGCGACAGCGACCATTTCGTGATCAGCCGGGCCAATTCGCGCGCCTCCTCGTAGTAGCGCGACATCTCCACCGCCATCCAGGCTTTTTCCAGCTCCCCGGAAACCGATCGCGCCGACTGGCCGTGACCGCGTCGCTCCAGCTCCCGCCAGCGTTGCTCGGCGATGCTGCGCGGCAGAACCCGCGCCGAGCCGAAAAATACGACCGTGTTCTGCACTCCCGCTTTCTTAAGCCGAACCTGTGGATCCAGATACTCGGCCGCGATGCGGAGAGTCCGCGCCTGCGGGCTCGCCATGAACTCGGGATTCAAGTAGGCGAGTTGCGGCTCATGCGGCTCGGACCGCGTTTTTGCCGATGTCTTGTTTCTGGTCATCAGCCGTTAGTTGCGCCCGCCCGGCACCGGCCGGCTCGCCCCCGTGAGTGACAGCACGAGGGCCCCGGGGCCGCCCGCCAGAACCCGGCTCGGCGACCATAAAATTACCCCGTGCTCTTTTCCCAAGACTGGCGAATCAACTTTTTCATGACCAGCGATTGCGCCCAGCGGTCGGAAAGTTCGTTGCCGTTCAGGTCCAGAATGGAATAGGGCGGCGGGCCGAGCTCGGTGGCGAAGGGGAACCAGTCGCCCAGCCGCGCGCGCCGGCGCCAGCGGCGCAACACTTCCGCCCAGAGTTCCACCCAGTTCTGCGCCAGCCGGCCACTGCCGTCGCCGACATCGAGCTGCACCTGCTCGCCGTTGGTGATCCGAGTCTGCATGGTGTCGATCCGGTCCAGCAACGGGCTCCAGCGCTCGATCATGACCGCGGCCGGCGCGCCTCCCAGCTCTTCGCCAACGCCGTAATGGGAAAGGTCGCCGGTCAGCCGCAGTTGGGGAATCCGCTCGGCAAGCCGCATGGCGCGGTAAGGATTCTCCGTCACCGTCCCCCGGTGCGTCTCCAGCGTCATCGGCACGCCCAAATCGTAAGCCATCTTGTAACCGTCACTGACTAGCTCCACGGCTTCCTCATCGCTCATCCACGGGTTTCCCGGATGGACGAAAATGTACTCGGCTTTCAGGCGCCGAGCCTGGGTCAAGCACTTCCGAAAATCCTCCCGGCTGTTAGGATGAAAACCCGTGGCCAGATAGAGGCCGGTTTCGTCAATGAGGCGCCGCACGTGATCCTCATCGCGCGGCTCCACCCACATTTCGATGCCGTCGAATCCCGCCTCTTTGACCTTGTGGAATTTCTCCTCCATCGACCATTCCGGGCCGCCGCGCGGCAGTCCCGTGAGAGCCCACCATGAATGGGCCGTTCGCAGCCGGGGAGCGTCCTGGGTCCCGCTTCGAATCCGAAGCTCCGTTGCCGCCCGCGAACCGCCGGCCGCGACACTCGGGGTCGCGCTGGCCGCCGCCACGGCGACGGCGGCGCGGCGCAGAAACTCGCGTCTGGAAGGCGTCTCCGCCTCTGTTTTTGCGCGGGATACGTTGCCAAGCTTGGTCGGATTGGTCAACATCGGCGGCTCCCGGTAAGGAATCGTAGTCAAAACGGCCAATATGACACTCCTCGCGACAATACGCAAGCCTGGTTCTGAGGTCAAGACTCCGTCGGCCATCTCGCCAGCGACTGGCGCATGACAAAATTTTCTCCGCGCTCCCGGACAAGTGGTATAATCCGCCGTTCGCTAGCCGCGACCCGGAACTGTGTTCCGTTGTCACCTCGCGGGAACCCGCAAATCGAGACCGGTGCCGCGCGTCAGGGATGTGAGGCCGGAACAAGGAGCACACCATGAGAGGGAAGAAGCCAAAGGACGCCGCTCAGAAGGGCGGGAACGGCGCTGTGACCCGCCGCGACTTTCTGCGGGGTGCCAGCCTCGCCGTCTCTACCGGCCTGCTGGCCGCCGACGGCGCGGCGGTGGCCTCGCCGCCGGAATCTTCGGCGGCGGCCGTGGTGGGGCCGGGCAAGGTTCCGGTCACGCTTCGGGTCAATGGCCAGGTTCACCGGCTCGAGCTCGAACCGCGGGTCACCTTGCTCGACGCGCTGCGCAATGATCTGGATACGACCGGTTCCAAGCGCGTCTGCGATCGCGGCACCTGCGGCGCCTGCACGATGATCGTGGACGGCAAGGCCGTCTACAGTTGCAGCTTGCTGGCCATCGAGGCCGAGGGGCGCAACATTACGACCATCGAAGGCTTAATGAAGGACGGCCGCTTGAGCCCGGTCATGCAAGCCTTCATCGACAATGACGCCCAGCAGTGCGGCTTCTGCACGCCGGGGTTTGTGATGGCCGCCACGGCCTTGCTCGCCGAGCGCCGCCATCTCACTCCGGAGGAGGTGAATCGCGGTCTCGGCGGCAATATCTGCCGCTGCGGTACCTATCACGGTTTGCGTCTGGCGGCGCTCGAAGCCGCGAAGAGGATGAAAGCCTAAGGCGGGAGAGAGAAAGCTGGAGGGGGCGGCTCTGGCTGCGAGCGGGGACGCAGAACCTTAGCCCTCCGGCGGCAGGCGACGCGATCGAGGAGGAAATTTCATGGCAACCTGCAAATACGATTGGCCGGAGGCTGCGGAACGGCATCTCATCGGCAAGCCGATCAGCCGCATCGACGGACCCGCCAAATCGAGCGGGCGCGCCAAATATACTTACGACATCAATCGTCCCGGAATGCTGTTCGGCAAAGTCTTGCGGTGCCCTCACGCGCACGCCAAGGTCACCTCGATTGACATTTCCGAGGCCAAGAACCTGCCCGGCGTCAAAGCGGTGCGCGTGATCCAGGGAGAGGGCAAGGAAATCCTGTGGGGGGGCGACGAAATCGCCTGTGTGGCGGCGGTCAGCGAAGAGGTGGCCGAAGACGCTATCCGCAGGATCAAGGTGCAGTACGAGGAACTGCCCTTTCTCGTCAACGAAGAAGACCTGGAGCGCGCCCAATCCCAGGGCCACACCCGCGCGCCTTCGGTGCAAACCAAAGGGGATCCGGATAAAGCCTTCGCCGACCCGGACGTGGTGATCTCCGAGGGTTATTACGGCGCCCCGGTCATCACCCATTGCTGCCTGGAAACCCATGGCCAGGTGACCGAGTATGACGGTTCCGACCACCTGCGGGTGTGGATTTCCACCCAGGGGGTCTCCACCATCCCGCAGCAGTTCGCCGAGGTGCTGGGGCTGCCGGCGACCCATGTCGAGGCGATCTGTGATTACATCGGAGGCGGCTTCGGCAGCAAGTTCCAGATTGACCGCTGGGGCGTCGAGTGCGCCCGCCTGTCGAAGGACGCGGGGGGCAAGGCGGTGAAGCTGATGCTCGAGCGGGACGCGGAGTTGAAAGTGGCGGGCACGCGCCCCTCGGCGTTTGCCAAGGTCAAGGTGGCGGCCAAGAAAGACGGCACGCTGGTGGCGTGGCAATCAGAGGCCTGGGGGACGGGCGGCGTCGCCGGCGCGGGAGTTCCTCCGCTGCCTTACGTGCTCGAGGGCATCCCCAATCAGAGCAAGAAATACACGGCCGTCAGCACCAACACGGGCGGAGCCCGCGCCTGGCGCGCGCCGAATCATCCTCAGGCGGCGGTGCTCACCCTGTGCGCGCTGGATGACCTGGCCGCCAAGCTCGAGATGGACCCGATCGAGTTTCTCACCAAGAACACCGGGCTGGCTCCCGAGCACCTCGGCGAGACTTATAACGACGAGCTGGCTAAAGTGGCGGAGCTTTCCGAGTGGAAGAAGTACTGGCATCCGCGCGGTCGGGGCGGTTCGGGGCGCATCCGGCGCGGACTGGGCGTCTCGATCCACACCTGGGGCGGTCGCGGGCATAACAGCAATTGCGACGTCCTGATTCAGCCGGACGGCTCGGTGGAAGTGAGGCTGGGCAGCCAGGACCTCGGCACCGGCACTCGCACGGTAATTGCGATCGTGGCCGCGGAGACTTTGGGACTGCCGGTCGAGGCCATCAAAGTGACGCTGGGCGACAGCCGCTATCCGTACTCGGGCGCCTCGGGGGGCAGCACCACGGTCGGCGGGGTGTCGGCCTCCACTCGGCGCGGCAGCGTGGACGCGCGCGATCAGCTCTTCGCGGCCGTAGCCCCGGCGCTCGGCGTTCCACCCGACCAACTGGAGGCGGCCGCCGGCCACATTCGCGTAAAGGGCAACCCGGCCAAAAGCCTGAGCTGGAAACAAGCCTGCGCCCGGCTGGGCACCAAGACGATTCAGGCCACCGGCAAGAATCCCGGCCCGTGCGAACTCGGATCGAGCGGCGTTGGGGGCGCGCAGGTGGCCGATGTTTCGGTGGACACGGAGACGGGCCGCATCAAGGTCAACCGGATGATCGCGGCGCAGGACTGCGGTTTGATCATCGACATGAAGACGGCGGAGAGCCAGGTTTACGGGGCGATGATCATGGGCATCAGTTACGCCCTGTTCGAAGAACGGGTGATGGATGACCAGACGGGCATCATGCTGAATCCCAACATGGAATTTTACAAGCTGGCCACCATCGGCGACATCCCCGAGTTCATCGTTCACATGATGACCGGACCCCAATACGACCGCCGCGGCGTGATCGGCCTGGGCGAGCCGCCGGTGATTTCGCCCGGGGCCGCCATCTCGAACGCCGTCGCCAACGCCATCGGTGTTCGTGTGCCGACGCTGCCGCTGACGCCCGACAAAGTGCTGGCGGCGCTGGAAAAGGCCTGATGTGGATTCCCCGGCGCCGCCCCGGTGATGAGAACAGGAGGCGATCCTCATGCAAGCATTTGAGTACGCGCGACCCAAAACCGCCCAGGAAGCGGTCGCGTTGCTGGCTTCGGAATGGGGTAAGAGCGAGCTGCTGGCCGGCGGCAGCGATCTGCTGTCGCGGATGAAAGATGACGTCTCCGCGCCCCAGCGAATTGTGAGCCTGAGCGGTGTCCATGAACTGCGCGGCATCGCCGCTTCGGCGCGCGGCCTGCGGCTCGGAGCCCTGGTCACGCTCGACGAGCTTGAAACGCATCCGGCGGTGCGGGAGCACTATGCGGGCATCGCGCAGGCGGTCGAGCAGGTTGGCGGCCCCCAGATTCGCAACGTCGGCACCGTGGGCGGGAATCTGTGCCAGCGTCCCCGCTGCTGGTATTACCGCAACGGCTTCGGCCTGCTCGCCACGTATAAGGGCCGGCCGCTGGTGCCCGACGGCGACAATCGCTATCACGCCATCTTCGGCAACGAAGGCCCGGCGTATTTCGTCAGCCCGTCGAGCCTGGCGCCCATTTTGATCGCCCTGGGAGCCAGCTTGCGCCTGCTCGGTCCGGACGGCCCGCGCGACCTGCCCGTCGAGCAATTTTTCGTAACGCCCAAATCGGAAGCCGAACGCGAGCACGCCATCAAGCCGAACGAAGTCATCACGGAAGTCCTGGTGCCGCCGGCGAACGGCACCAAGAGCGGTTTTTACGAAATTCTGCAGAAGGAGTCTCTGGACTGGCCGCTGGCGATGGCGGCCGTGGCGCTGCAGATGGAGGGCCGCCGGGTGGAAAAGGCGCGGGTGGTGCTCGGCCAGGTGGCGCCGGTACCGTGGCCGTCGGCGGAGGCGGAAGAAGCCTTGAAAGGAAAGATGGTCAGCGAAGAGGTGGCCGAGGAGGCGGGGAGAGCGGCGGCCAGCAAGGCAACGCCCCTCAGCAAGAACAAATACAAGGTGCAGCTGGCTCGAGTGGCCGTCAAGCGCGCCGTGCTGCTCGCGGCCGGGCTAGTGAAGAAAGGGGAGGTGTGACGATGGCTGGCGAAACCATACTGCCGAGCGTCCTCCAGCCGGCGGCCGAGGCCGCGCCGGCGGCCACGCCCGAGGTGTGCAAGCACTTGCGCTCCAAAGAAATGTATATTCATGTCGACGAGCCGGATTGGAACGTCTACCAGTCTCACAGCGGTATTTTCTGGTGCCTCCACACCCAAAAGGCCGTGGGACCGGACGGCCGCACCGCCGAGCCTCACACCTGCACCGCGGCGCGGCCCTGTTTCGAAGCTCTCTGATCGCCCGCACCACGATGGATTCACGGTTTCAATCACGTTTAGCCGCCAGCGGGCCGCCTCAAGCCCTCGCGTGGGGGATCCGCCGCCCGGCTGAGTCTTCTTCCGCACCCGTTCACGATAAGGCGGAGCCAAGCTTGACTGAATCCCCCGGCCAGTTGCTCCACATCTTCCTCACCGCCGCGGCACGGGAACCGCTCGTTGCCGTCGCGGAGGCGCGGGCCGTAGCCGGCCAGGGCCTTGAAGGCGACCGCTACTTTTACGGCGCGGGGACGTGGTCAAAGCCGGGCATGCCGGATCGCGAGGTGACGCTGGTGGAATGGGAGGCGCTTGAAGCCCTGGCCCGCGAATACGGCGTCAGGCTGGCGCCGGCCGAGGCTCGCCGCAACCTGGTGACGCGCGGCGTGGCCCTCAACCATCTGGTCGGGCGGGAGTTTATGGCGGGCGAGGTCAGGCTCGGCGGCATCCGCCTCTGCGAGCCCTGCTCCCACTTGGAAGCGCTTTGCGGAAAACCAGTGAGCGCCGGCCTAGTGCATCGGGGTGGATTGCGCGCTCAGATTCTCACCGGCGGCACGGTCCGCGTGGGCGACCCGATTCGCGTCCCGGCCCCTTGAGTCGCCACCACGGCCGCGCCCTCACTGGGATTCGGGGGGCGGAACGTTCCAGATCAGCCAGTACAAGCCGAGCTGTTTCACCGCGTCGCGGAACTGCCCGGACTCGACGGGCTTGCGGAGATAACTGTTGCAGCCGTTGTCATACGCCCGGAACACTTCATCTTGTTCCTGGGAAGTCGTCAGGATAATCACCGGAAGCCGTTTGGTGCGCGGGTCGGCGCGCAGAGTCTTGAGGACTTCCAACCCATCGATTTTAGGCAGGTTCAGATCCAGGAGCACCAGCGTCGGCAGGATCGCCACGTCACGGGCCGCGTAGGCCCCGGTTCCAAAGAAGTAGTCCAAGGCTTCGGCCCCGTCGCGAATCACGACAATCTGATTGGCAATATTGCCGGCCCGGAACGCGCGCAGGGTGAGATCGACGTCGTCCGGATTGTCTTCCACAAGTACAATGGTTCTCTCTCTCATCGGCCGCCTCTTGACCGCATCCATCCGGTTCTAACGCTGCACCGGTCGCTCATGTCGGAACTTCGGAACCGCCAGCGGTGCGCCGCCCCGGTTCCCACGCCCGGCGCAATCAAAGGTTCACGGCAGCCGGGCGCGCCGGGCTGATGCCGGCTGCGTGTCCCGAGCCTTGCACCCACGGGCACGGGATACCGCCCGCTGGGAGATCACCCGCCGGCAGGGCTGTTGCCCGCCGAGCACTCCTCTGGAGCCGGCGAGAGCCGGTCCGGGTCGGCCGCCGGCCCCAGAGTAAAGTAAAAGGTGGCACCCTGGCCCGCGCCGCTTTCCGCCCAGATGTCGCCGCCGTGCCGACGGACGATTCGCTGAACCGTCGCCAAGCCCACGCCCGCGCCGGGGAACTCCGAAACGCTGTGCAGGCGCTGGAAAGGCTTGAACAGCTTGCCGGCGTACTTCATCTCGAAACCCGCCCCGTTGTCCTTGACGAAATAGACGGTCTGGCCGTGCTGCTCGCCGCGACACCCCATCTCGATGCGCGCCTGCGGTTGCTTGGAACTGTACTTCCACGCGTTACCGAGGAGATTCTCCAAAGCGGCGTGCAGCAACTGTAAATCGCCGGACGCGCTCAGCCCGTCGGCGATGATCACCTCGGCCCGCCGTTCCGGGTCGGCTCGCCGCAGATCGGCCACGACCTCCCAGCCGAGCGCCGTGAGGTCGACTTTCTGCCGCCGCAATTCCCCGCGCGACACGCGCGACAGAGCCAGCAGGTCATCGATCAATTGGCCCATCCGCGCCGTGGCTTTCCGGATTCGCTCCAGGTAATCGAGACCGTGCTGGTCGAGCCGGCCGCGGCAATCCTCGAAGAGGGCGGCGCTGAAACCCTCAATGCCCCGCAGCGGGGCGCGCAGGTCGTGGGCGACGGAAGAACAAAAGGCCTCCAGCTCGGCATTAGCGGCCTGGAGCTCGAGCGTCCGCTCCGCCACTCTTCGCTCCAGCTCAGCGTTGAGCCGGCTCACCGCCTCCTGGGCGCGCCGGCGCTCGACAATCTCGGTTTCCAGCTCCCGGTTGGCGGCTTCGGCCTGCCGCTTGCGATGAGAGGCCACCATCGTCAAAATGACCGCCACGGCCAACAACACGGTCAGCATCAGAATCACCGCCACGCCCATCGTGCCCACCGTGAGGGTCAAATGCAGTGACCGGCCGAAGAGATTGAGATTCAGCAGGTAGGTTCGCGGCGGCGTGCCGCCGCCCCCACCGGCCTGATGAACTCCCACCAAGTAGCCCGAAGCGGCGGTGCAAAACAGGGCGCCGGCCACCAGCGCCCCGCGCGACCGGTCCATCAATGCTTCTCCACCGCGGGAGCGACCTTTTTCTGCGGGTTGCAGCATAGATACGGTAGTCATGGTAAGGCTCAGGCGCCTTCGGGCTGCCACCTCGGGCGGAGCTGACGGCTGTCATGATCGGCCGGTGGCGACGCCGGCCGGCCCGCCGCCGAGCGCGCTTGCTCGAAGCCGTTAAAACTCAATTTGCGCTCCCAGTTGGCCTTCCCGTCCCGGTAGATACTGCAACGGCTTGCCGAGCGGCGTGGGCATGGACCGGTATGGCTCGACGGCGGCCGGGTTGGCTCGATTGAGCAGATTGAAAAACTCGATCATCACTCGGGCGCGCGCCTTCTCGCCGAGCGCCAACTGCTTGGAAAAGCGCGCGTCCAGATTCACGTACGGAGGAGCCTGGAAATGGTTGCGGCCGGTGAAGAAATCGACGCCGTTGAAAATGCCGTCGCCGTCGACATCGACCGGCCGCGCGAGCACGTCGGAAAAGTGGAAACCGCTCTGGGCGCGAAAGATTCCGCTCATCTCCCACTGCCGCGGCAGGCGGACGATTCCGTCGAACAGCACGGTGTGGTTCAGGGCGAGATCGGAAGGGCCGCGATCCAGGTTGGCGCCGTTGTAAAACCGGCCGGCCTTGGGGACGGGATTGCCGTTGCTGGCGATGAAGGGGCCCTGAGCGTTCGTCCGCCCACTCACCGGATCGGTGACCGCGGGCGGAACGCCAACAAAGCTATCCGTCGGCCCCTGCACCCCAAGCAGTCCCGCCCCCAACCCGGTCTGGACTTCGCTCACCAGGCTCGAATGGAGGTCATTATCCGTGGCCTGGGTCCAGGCATAGGAGGCTTCCAGGGTGAAGCGCCCGCTCATAGGCTTGCGGATGCCGGCGATGATGCTGTCATACCGGCCCCGGTACCAAGGACCGTAGGACAGGATGGGCCGGGTGCCGGTTCCCGGCTCGAGCTCTCCGGTATGTCCCGGTAGGCGGGCCGCGAAGGCCAAGTTTGCCGTCCGAACCCCGAGAATGTTGCGGATGTCCCGGTGGTAGTAGTCGGCCTGGATGACCGCGTCGCGGGTAACTTGGTGCTGGGCGCCGAGATGGAAGCCGACCGTGTAAGGGGTCGAGAAGCTCCGATCCACCGTGACGGGGACGGAGAAGATCTGCGGAACCACGAAATTCATGGTGAGATGGCCGAAACCGCCCCAAAAGAAGAACCCGGGGGCGCGTCCGACGGCGCGGCTGGCGGCATCCGCGAACTGCTGGGCGGTAAGGCCGGTCAGGGCCTGAACGTTGCTCACATTCACGACGCTGTCGGGCGGAACCGGCGCATGGCCCGGAGCCACGACGCCGTTCAAGTGGTCGACGCCGAACAGGTTCAGGCCGGGCGCGGGACAGGCGGCGCCGGTGGCCTGGATCTGAGCGTCGGTCAGAACGGAGGAGAGGCACAATCCCTCCAGCCGCGCGAGGCTCGTCGGATCGCCATAGAACAGCCGGGGATAGGAGATCGTCTGATCCTTCAACAGATTGGCGCCGCCAAAAGCGGGCACGTCGCGGGCCAGGCCCAGACGGAAGTGATCGTAGAAGACGCCCCAGCTCGCGTTCAAGACCGTTTGGGGAGTGGGCGACCAGGCCACGCCCAGCCGGGGAGAGACGTTGGCACGGCGAGGAAATCGCGAATCGTAGTCCCAGCGCAGGCCCAAATTAGCGGTTAAGCGCTTTGCCAGCTTCCAGTCATCCTGAACAAAGAGCCCCGTGTAATGGTTGCGCAGGCGGATGCGGTTCTCCTGGGGAGTGCTTCCGCCCACTTTCGCCAGCGTGTACACTCCGGAATTGACGGGTCCGAATTGCGCAAAGTCCGACACGGTGGCAAACAGTTGATTGAAAAGGTTCGTCGCCTCCGTCCCGTCCACCCGATCACGCTCGAAATCGCCGCCCCAGGCGACCTCATGCCGGCCTGCCGCGTGGTTAAAATGAGCGCCAGCCGAGGCGTACTGTGGCGCTAAAAGCAAGGGCGTGAACCCGGCCCCGAACTCGATCTGGCCGAGATCGCCGAAGAGTCCGCCGGTGGCGGGGCTGCTGAACATGTTGAACAAGGTGGTCGCCGGACCGGCCTCCGGATGCGCCGGCCGCTCGCTCGAAGGCTCCCCGCGGTACTGCAGGTAGGCGTTCATGACCCAGGGGTTGGCCGGGCTGCCGAGGGTAGCCGTATCGTGGAGACCGGCCATCAGGTAGCGTGCGCTCGAGGCCGTCCGGGTCGAAGGCAGGTTGATGGCAGCCGACAGGGGCAGAAAATCGGTGACGTGGGCGTTGACTTCGTTCATCTGCTCGGTGAGGCGATGCCGCCCGAGTTGTTCGTCCAGCTTTAGAAAGCCTCGTGTCTCGAAGGTTCGGTTGCGCTGGTCATAGGCCCGTTCTCGCGCTGCAAGGAACTGCGGCAGGCGGGGAGGAACGATGAAATTCAACTCGCGGTCTTCGCGGATGCGCTCGAGCGACCCAAAGAACCCGAGCCGATCCGCGAGGAGCGGTCCGCCCAGATTGACGCTCGGATCCCAGCGCATCAAAAAAGGCGTTCTTTTGCCAGCTACATCCGATGAATCCAGCGCGTTGTTGCGATGGAAGACGGAGGCCAATCCGTGCCACCGGTCCGTCCCGCTTTTGGTCACCACGTTCACGACACCGCCCGATCCGCGGCCAAATTCGGCTTTGTAACCGGCCGTCAACACCTGAAACTCGAGAATGGAATCCTGATCGAAAGGCGCGTCGGCTCCCCCATCAACCTCGTTGCTGTTGGGCATGCCGTCGATCAGAAACGTGGCGTTACCTCCCCGTTCGCCGAGAATGGGGACGGCAGCGTCGGTGCCGGTATCTTTTTGCCGATTCACCGCCACCCCGGGAACCAATTGCATCAGATCCAAATAGTTTCGGCCGTTGATCGGCGCGTGCTGGATCTCCTCGGGCAGAATGGTCCGGCCCGAGGACGAGCTGGCGGTTTCAATGAGCGGTGGACGCGCCGAGACGATGATGACCTCCGCAGGCCGGCCCACCGGCAGCGCCACGTCCAGAGTCAGTCGGCGATTGACCGTCACCACCAGTCCGTCGTATCGCCGGGAGGCGAAGCCGGGCTTTTCCGCTAACAGGCTATAGGTGCCGGCGGGCAATCCCAGGACGCGGTAAGATCCCAGAGCGTCGGTGGTCACGGTAAGGTTTTTCGCTAAAAGCGGCCCGCTCAGGGTAATCACCGCGCCCGGTAGGGCCCGACCCTGCGAATCGGTGACAGTGCCCTGGACGGTGGAGGTGGTCTGCGCTGGGAGAGGCTGGACGGTCATCAACCAGCCCCCGCCGAGCATGGAGGGAACCAGGAAAACGATGGCCGGAAGCCGAGATAATTGGGTTTGGCGGTTGCCGGGCTGTGGAGCGGGCCGGCTGGGCGGAGCCTGCAGAAGGCGCGGGTTTATAATCATTAGTAAATGTTAACATAGTAGTAACTCAAAGTCAAGAAAAAACGCATCCCCGTTCTATCATCCCGCCCTACAGTCACTTACGAGGCCTTACCGCGCCGTTCTGACCTCAGCCCCCGGCTCCCGCCGGGCATCGCTGCGGCCCCGGGGCGGCTGACACCCAGCCGTCCATCGGGCCGGCGCAGTCATTGACCTCGCGTCGGCTCGTTAATACAATCTTAAGTGCCACCCTTGAGCGCAGTTGCAAAGGAGTCGGCACCATGTTTTCGGAACTGAGTCGTCACGGTTGGCGCTCCCTGCGGGAGCTATTTGAAGATCTGGTGTGGCGGCACTTTTTCGAGGACGTCCACCTCGAAGAGCCCAGCGTGGCGCGTTACGTGACCGACCTGCTGGTTGATTTCGCCCGCATTGACAGCGTCTACCGGCTCCGCAACGCCTTCGGAAGGAGGCTTGAGGACGTCGGTGAGATGTTGCTCGCCTCGAATCCCTTGCTGGAAGCCGCCTCGTTTGATCGAGAGCGAGCCGTACGGAAACAGGTGGGGGATTACACCCTGTTTATGACCGGCCTCTTCCCGGAGAGCGTGGCGAGGGCGCGCCGAAGGCAGCCCCCGCCGCTCGAAGCCTTTATCGATTTCGTCCGAGCCGGCAAGGAATCCTATGCAATCGTCTCCTCATTTGACCAGTTCGAGTACAGGAATGAAGCGCCCCTGTTCCGCCGGCTTTCGGACAATTTCGAGCTCTGCGTCCTCGGCCTGAATCTCGTCAAGAAAGACTTGGAGCGCCTCCAGCGCGAGCAGTACCAACGCCTTCAGCAAGCCCTGGACGAAGGAGCTTGATCCAGAGAGCGGCACCGGGTTGGCCGGCCCCGGCTCGGCCGCCTTTCCCCTCCCACCCGCTTCCCTTCACGCCTTTTTCAGTGCCCGCACCACGACGGTCAGGACGATCGCTCCCAGCACCGCCACGGCAATCGTGTAGATCAGCCCGCCGCGGCCCGCGAACCCCAAAGCGCGCATGATGAAGCCGCCCACGATGGCTCCGATTATGCCGATGACGATATCCGTCACCACGCCGTAACCGGAACCCTTCATGATCTTGCCGGTAATCCAGCCCGCGATCAGCCCCACAATGATCCACCAGAGAATGAACATACGCTTCCTCCTCGTCGAATGGGCTTTGAAGTGGACTCAGTCGTACCGTCCCGGCTCGCGCCGCGCGTGGCCGCCCCCGCATCCGCCTGATACCGCCCCGATGCTAGGCGGTCTCGCACCCGAAAGTCAATGAGTCCAGCACTCTGCGGGCCGGCGGACAGGGGGGTCAGGCGAGCGGAGGCCCTCGACTGTCCGATTTCGGACACTTTGATCCCAAACGTGAACAGACTCCGGCTTCCTTCCCATCGAGGCGTCGGTGTAATGCTTTCCCTTTCTTTGCGTTACGTCTAATCTGCCAAGTGGCAGCGGGCGTGCCCATGCAAGGGCCTGGAGGAGAGCAATGGACATCCAGCGCCGGGGAGTGGGGCGGAAAAAGAAGATTCGCCTCGCCATCATCATCGCCGCCTGTCTCATCGCTATCCCCATCATCACCCTGGCTTTAAGCCGCCTGAAACCCGCGGCCCCCGGCGTCGATGCCGGGACGGTCTGGCGTGACACCGTGAAGCGCGGGGCGATGGACCTCCAGGTTCGCGGACTCGGAACGCTGGTTCCTGAGGAGATCGTCTGGATTCCGGCCACCACGGATGGGCAAGTGGTGCGGCGGCTAGTGCTCCCTGGCACCAAGGTCAAGAAGGATACGGTGATCATGGTGCTGAGCAATCCCGAAGTGGAGCAGGCGGCCGTCGACGCCGAAGAGCAGGTGAAGCAGGCCGAGGCTCAGTACAACAGCCTCAAGGCGCAGCTCGATAGCCAAATGCTCGATCAGCGTGCCACCGCCGCGACCGTGCGGTCGGACTACCTGCAGGACAAGCTCCAGGCTGAGAAGGACCAGGAGCTCGCCAAGCTCGGCCTGGGCTCGGAGATTACCGCGCAGCTGGCAGCGGCCAAGGCGGACGCTTCGGCAGCGCGCAACCAGATTGAGGTTGACCGTGTGGCGGTGCTCGCGAACTCGGTGGCCGCGCAGCTAGCCGCCTCGCGGGCCAACATCGATCAAAAGCGCGCCCTCTGCGAACTGAAGAAACGCCAGCTCGATCAGCTGCAGGTACGGGCTGGCATCGACGGCGTGCTGCAGGAGCTTTCCGTGGAGGTGGGGCAGCGCGTGACGGCCGGCACCACGCTCGCGAAGGTTGCCGATCCCACCAAGCTCAAAGCGGAACTCAAGATCGCCGAAACTCAAGCCAAGGACATCCAGTTAGGCCAGTCCGCCGAGATCGACACCCACAATGGGGTGATTCCGGGCCAGGTGATCCGTATTGACCCTTCCGTCACGAACGGCACGCGGACCGTGGACGTGAAGCTGCTCGGTGCTCTTCCTCCGGGCGCCGTTCCCGACCTCAGTGTGGACGGCACGATTGAAATTGAGCACCTCGCCAACGTGCTCTACGTGGGTCGTCCGGCCTTCGGCCAGCCGGACAGCACCATTAGCCTGTTTAAAGTGGTGAACCAGGGAAAGGAAGCGGTGAAGGTGCAGGTGAAGATCGGCCGCACTTCCGTCAATACCGTCGAGGTCCTGCAGGGACTGAAGGAAGGCGACGAAGTGATTCTCTCGGACATGTCGCGCTGGGACGCCTTCGACCGCATCAGGCTGCAGTGAAGGTGGATGAGCGAGGTCTGCGCGATCGGTCGCCTGTTGGCTGAGGGTGCCACCCCTGCGATCGCGATCGGCGTGCTTCCGCCGCATCGGCCGTCGGCAGCCGCTGGAAGCCATACGACGCCGCGAGTAAGCGCGGCGACCCGCCGGGCGCAGGCTCTTAGGCGTCCCTGATGGCGGCGTTTCGGATGAGGCGTTTGCCGAAGCCTCGCCCGCGCTCGGGCAGGCGAGCGGGCCGGCTGGCAATCGCCCATCACTGATTCGGGAGAGGGTTCATGGTTGCCCTGATCGCTGATTTTCGCTACAGCCTCCGCCAGCTCCGGCGGAATCCGGGCTTCGCGGCGGTCGCGGTGATCACCCTGGCGCTGGGTATCGGCGTGAACACGGCCGTCTTCTCCGTCGTGAATGGCGTGCTCCTGAATCCCTTGCCCTATAGGGAGGCGGACCGGCTTGTTGTTCTCTACTCGCGGACAGCCGGCTTCCAGAACGCGTCCATCTCTTACCCCAACTTTCTCGATTGGGTGCGGGCCAACCGCTCGTTTTCGGCTCTGGCGGCCTATCGCGCGGATGACTTCAACTTGACGGGGATGGGTGAGCCCGAGCGTGTGCCCGCCGAGATGGTTTCTGCCAGCTTCTTTCCGGTACTGGGGGTGAATCCGATCATCGGGCGCGTGTTCCGCCCTGAGGAAGACCAGCTTGGCGGGACTCCGGTGGCGCTGATCAGCGCCGGCCTCTGGCAGCGCAAGTTTGGATCTTCGCCTGGCGTGATAGGGAAGGTGATTACCTTAAACGGCAAAGACTACACCATTGTGGGCGTCATTCCGCCCAGTTTCTACTACGAGGGAAACAACTTCCATCGCAGTGATGTCTACGTCCCGATTGGCCAGTGGAATGACCCGACCTTCCGTGACCGCAGGGTGGGCATGGGCATGAACGCCGTGGGCCGGCTGAAGCCCGGGGTCACCCTCAAGCAAGCTAGGGCTGATATGGAGGCGGTTGCCAAGCACTTGGCGGAGGAATATCCCGAGGCCGATAAAGGTTCCGGCGTCACGCTCGTTCCGCTGAAACAGAATGTGGTGGGTGAAATCCGGCCGTTTTTGCTGGTGCTTTCGGCCGCGGTGGGTTTCGTCCTCCTCATCGCTTGCGTGAACGTCGCCAACCTCATGCTGGCGCGGTCCACCGGCCGCTCGCGGGAATTCGCTATTCGCGTCGCCTTAGGCGCAAGCCAGGCGCGCGTCCTTCGCCAGCTCTTGACGGAAAGTGTCGTCCTTGCCTTGGCGGGTGGGAGTCTGGGTTTGCCAGCCGCTTCGTGGGGCTTGCAGGGGGCCCTTAAAGTCCTGCCGAAGGCGCTGCCGCGGGCACAGGAAGTGCGCCTCGACTGGCACGTGCTGCTGTTTACGCTGGTGGCTTCGATGTTGGCGGGGGTTTTGTTCGGCGTGGCGCCTGCGCTCAAGACGTCTCGACCCGCCCTGCAGGAGACGCTCAAAGAGGGTGGGCGCGGGTCCAGCGGGACCCGCCATCGCACTCAGGGCCTCTTCGTGGTAGTGGAGATGGCCCTGGCGCTGGTTCTGCTGGCCGGTGCCGGCCTCATGCTTCGCAGCTTGGCCAAGCTTATGAGGGTTGACCCGGGCTTCGACCCGCATAACGTCCTCACTTTTTACTCCTCTTATCCGCCCCAAAAATCTCCCTCCGCCATTCGAGCAATCTGGCGGGACGCCCATGACCAGCTGGCCGCCATCCCGGGTGTGGAGGCGACTTCCCTATCCATCGCTTCCCGCCCCATGAACAGTGACGCCGAGCTGCCGTTCTGGCTGGAAGGCCAGCCAAAACCGCCGACGCAGGCAGACATGGAGTTCACGCTCTTCTATCTCGTGCAACCGGATTACTTGAAGGTTATGAGGATGCCGCTTGAGCGGGGCCGTTTCCTCACCCCCGGGGACAACGAGCATTCGCCGCTGGTGGTGGTCATTGACGATCGCTTGGCACGGCGCTACTTCCCTGGTCAGGATCCGGTCGGCAAGCGCGTGCATTTCGGTATTTTGGAAAGTACCGCAGAAATTGTGGGGGTCGTCGGCCACGTCAAACAATGGGGTCTTGACGAGGGGGCAGCCACCGCTCCCGTGGAAGCGCAATGTTATTTTTCGGTTTCGCAGCTTCCGGACAAGTTTCTGCCGCTTTTCGACGGAACCCTCGGCTTCGTCGTCCGAACCGCCGGCTCACCGGTCGCGCAGGTGGGGACAATTCGCCGCGTCCTAACCCAGGTCCACAGCCAGCAGGTACTGTTCGGCGTCGCCACCATGGAGGAGGTTATTTCGCGGTCCGTTGCCGCTCAGCGCTTCTCGATGATCCTGCTGGCTATCTTCGCCGCTCTGGCTCTGGTGATGGCCTCCATCGGAATCTACGGCGTCGTTTCCTACCTCGTCGGCCAGCAAACCCATGAAATCGGCATCCGCATGGCTCTCGGGGCGGAGCGCCGCGATGTGCTGCGCTGGGTGATGGGGAACGGCGCGAAGCTGGTCGTTGGGGGCGTGACCATCGGTTTGGCAGCCTCTCTGCTGCTCACCCGGCTGATGACCAAGCTGCTGTTTGGCCTTAGCCCCCATGATCCCCTTACCTTGGCGGGCATTGCCGGCCTGCTAAGCGTGGTGGCCCTGGCGGCGTGCTATCTCCCGGCACGGCGGGCAGCCAGCGTCGATCCGATGGAGGCGCTAAGGTACGAATAGCGAGGGAATGCTGAATGGTGCGGAATCCGCAGGCGGAGCCAAGGAGGGAGACGACCTGAAGGCCTGGCGCCTCGCTCCTTGAAGTCACCAGGCGCCATTCGTTATCGACGGCCAACAAGAGGATGTTATGGGCACGTTGCTAACTGACCTCCGTTACGGCCTGCGCATGCTGGCGAAGAGCCCCGGCTTCGCGGCCGTGGCGATTCTTTCGCTGGCGCTCGGCACCGGGGTTACGACGGCCATTTTCACCGTGGTCAACGCGGATTCCGTTGAGTTCCAGATTGGCCAAGAGCCGCAGCCGGTGGCTTGCCCGCCGATTCAACCAGATTACTCGCCCTCCGCTCCGCTTTACGTGCGTACCTCGGGCGATCCGAAAGCCGTTCTGGCTGCGGTGCGGGCCCGGGGGCAATCGCCCGACCGGAACCTGGCGCTCACCAACGTCGTTACTATAAGGGAGGTCCCGAACCAGGGCTTGTGGGCGCCACGCACGGTTGCGGCGTGGCTCGGGGTTTTTGGCGGGCTGGCTTTGGTCCTGGCGCCAGTGGGAATTTATGGCGTTCTTTCCCATGCCGTCAATCCACAGACCCGCGAGATCGGGATTCGCACGGCGGTCGGTGCCGCGCCGGGCCAGCACCGAAGACGGGGAACAGACGAGTAAACAAGGAGCCGCGATGAGCGCACCATCCCAGCCGCTGATTCGTTTGCAAGGCGTGACCAAGATATTCTACACCGACGAAGTTGAAACCCACGCTCTGTCGGGCATTCATCTGGAAATTAACAAAGGGGAATATGTGTCGATTGCCGGACCCTCTGGGTGTGGCAAGTCGACTCTGCTCTCGATTATCGGGCTGCTCGACTCGCCCACTGAAGGGAAATACACGCTGAACGGCCAGCCGGTGGAAAACCTCGACCTTGGGGAACGGGCGCGGATCCGCAATCGCGAGATAGGATTCATCTTCCAGAGTTTCAATCTGATTGGCGATCTCACCGTGTTCGAGAACGTCGAGCTGCCGCTGACCTATCGGGGTATGGGGTCAGCCGAACGCAAGAAGCGCGTGCAGGAGGCCCTCGAACGAGTGGGAATGTCGCACCGCATGAAGCACTATCCCTCCCAGCTTTCCGGCGGCCAGCAGCAGCGCGTGGCCGTGGCGCGGGCGCTCGTCGGCTCGCCCTCGATCCTGCTGGCGGACGAACCGACCGGCAACCTCGACTCGAAAAACGGCGAGGCGGTGATGGAGCTGCTGCGCGACCTGCATCGCCAGGGCGCCACCATCTGCATGGTGACGCACGACCCGCGCTTTGCGCGCTACGCCCAGCGCACCGTCCACCTCTTTGACGGGCGCATCGTGGACGAAAGCGAGGCGGAGATGGCCCCTTCCTCGGCGGCGGGCGGCCAATAACCCCGCGCCGAGGCTCGCTCGGAACTGGTAAGGAGCCAGAATCCTCCCGCGCCCCGGCCACGGATCGGATTCACGGGAGTAGCCCCGATGACCGCTATCATTCAAGATTGGCGCTTCGCCTGGCGCATGCTAGCCAAAACCCCTGCCGTGACGGGCGTGACGATTCTCACGCTGGCGCTGGCTATTGGGGCCACCACGGCGATCTTCAGTGTGGTCTATGGGGTACTGCTGCACCGCCTTCCGTACCCCGAAGCGGACCAGCTGGTAAGCCTCAAGGAAGTGGCCACGGACGGCCACCTGATGAATTTCGCCGATCCCAACTTCGATGACTTGCGCGCCGCCAGTCACAGCTTTGCCGGCATGGCCAAGGCCGCCACTGACGAGGCAACGGTTTCCGTCGGCACGGCCGCGGCGCGAGTGGAAGTGGCCAGCGTTTCCCGCGACTTCTTTCGCGTCATGGGCGTCGTACCCATGCTCGGGCGCAGCTTCTCCGAGGAGGAGTTGCGCGCCGGGGGCAGGCCGGCGGCCATCGTCAGCTATGGCTACTGGCGGCAGTACCTGGGCAGCGCCACCGATCTTTCACCGCTCAAGCTCCGCATGGAAAATCTCACCTTATCCGTGGTCGGCGTCATGCCCCCGGGATTCAGCTTTCCGGCTCACACCGGCCTTTGGATTCCGGCCGAGCTTTGGGGCGAAACGCCCAGCCGGACGGCGCACAATTGGCCCCTGGTGGTGGCCCGGCTGCGCGACGGTGCGAGCGTGGCGCAGGCGCGCAGCGAACTTTCCGCCCTCGCGCGTCGGCTCCACGAGCAGTACGAGCCCGCCATCAACATGACGGACGCCAGCGTGACTCCGCTGCGCGACGCTCTGACGGCCAGCGTCCGCCCGGCGCTGCTGATCCTGCTGGCCGCGGTCGGCTTTCTGCTTCTGGTGGGATGCGCCAACGTCGCTAATCTGCTGCTGGTGCGGGCGGCGGAGAGGCAGCGGGAACTGGCCATCCGCGCGGCGCTCGGGGCGGGGCGCAGCCGCCTGGTGCGCCAGTTCCTGGCCGAATCGCTGTTGCTCTCCTTGGGCGGAGGGGCGCTGGGAGTTCTCCTGGCTTGGTGGGGTGTCGACGGCCTGCTGGCGGTCGCTCCACCGACCCTGCCGCGGCTCGAGGACGTCTCGATTAACCTGCCCGTGCTCGGTTTCGCACTGGGCCTGTGCGTTTTGGTGTCTGTAAGTCTGGGCGTACTGACGGCGCTGCGGGCAACCGCCGTGGACCCGCAGGCGGCGCTCGCCGAGGGCAGCCGCGGAGCCACCAGCTCGATCGCCTCGCACCGCCTGGCCAGCGCCCTGGTGGGCGGGCAAGTGGCCTTCACCCTCGTGCTGCTCGCCGGCGCGGGATTGCTCGGCCGCAGCTTGCTGCGGGTGCTTTCCGTCGATCCCGGTTTCCGCACCGCCCGCATCGTGACGATGGAATTGGAGGTGCCCGCCTCCCAGGCGTTTCCCGTTGCCGGTACACCGTCAATCCCTCCGGCCAACGAGAGCCGGCCGGGACGCTTTGTCCAGATGCTGTTCGACCGCCTGCGCGCCCTTCCGGGCGTTGAGGAAGTCGGCGGAATCTCGCAGCTGCCCCTCGGAGAAGGCGGCGACTGCGCGGATGGCAAGTTCTTGTTGCTCGACCGCCCGCCACAGATCGACCTGACGAAGCCGGAAGGCTCACGGCAGCTCGAGCAACTGTGGGTCACCGCTCCCGGCGGTGTGGCCGACTATTGCGTGGCGAGCGAAGGCTACTTCAAGGCGCTCGGCATTCCGCTTATTCGCGGGCGGCTGTTTGACGAGCGCGATGGTCCCGGCTCGCCCCACGTTGCCGTGGTCAGCGAATCCATGGCCCGCGCCACCTGGCCCAGCCAGGATCCCCTGGGACGCACGATCGAATTTGGCAACATGGATGGCGACCTGCGCCTGCTGACCATCGTCGGCGTGGTCGGCGACGTGCGCGATCGCAGCCTGGAAAGACCTCCGGAGCCGACGGTGTACGTTAACTACCGCCAACGCTTGCGCGGCGGGCGTGATTTTACCCTGGTCGTGCGCGCGGCGGCACCGCCTCAAGCGCTGCTCGGGGAAATTCGTCGCGTGGTACATGACGTGGCTCCGGAGGTCGCGCCCCGATTCCAAACGTTCCAGGACGTATTCTCGGGTTCGCTGGCCGCTCGCCGCTTCAACCTGCAGCTCATCGGGGTGTTTGCGGCCACGGCGCTGCTGCTCGCTTCCGCTGGCATCTACGGCGTGACGACTTATTGGGTGACGCGGCGCACCCACGAAGTGGGAATCCGCATGGCGCTTGGAGCGACGGCCGGAGACGTGCTGCGGCTCGTGCTTGGGCAAGGTTTGCGGACGACGGGTGTGGGCGTGGTGGCAGGCGTGGGCGCAGCGGTGGGACTGGCGCGCACCATGCAGTCCATGCTCTTCGAGGTGAGCGCCGCCGATCCGGCCACCCTCGCCGGCGTCGTGCTGCTCTTGCTCCTGGTGGCACTGATCGCTTGCTATGTGCCGGCACGGCGGGCCACCCAGGTGAATCCGATGGTGGCGCTGAGGTACGAATAGCGAATTGGGGAGTGAAGCGGTAGCTCGTCCCATTCTGGATGCTGAAGAGGCACTGATGAGCAGATGGCTGGCCGACCTTGGCTACGGAGTGCGACGGTTACGAAAGACTCCTGATTTCGCTGCAGTTGCCATCCTGACACTGGCTTTGGGGATTGGGGCTAGCACCGTGATCTTCAGCCTTATCAACGGGCTGTTCCTGCATCCACCGGGCCTGGCGGACCCGGGTCACCTTTTGGTGATTCGGGTAAGATATGACAAGCTCAACCTGAAAAGCGTCACGATCTCCGCGCCTGACTTCAAAGACGTTCAGGAAAGCAAACAGGTCTTCTCGGCGGTGGCCGCGGAAGACGAGCAGGGGTTCAGCTACCAGTCGCCCCAAGGTCCCGTGCGGGTAAGAGGGGCTCGGGTGACGTGGCAGTGGTTCGATGCGTTCGGTACCCGACCCGCTCTCGGCCGTGTCTTCCGGCCGGAAGAAGACCAGCCGCACGCCAATCACGTCGTCGTACTCGCTTACGACACTTGGAGGAGCCTCTTGGCCGGCGATCCCGCCGTGGTGGGGCAAAACCTGCGCCTGAGTGGCGAAGACTACCGCGTGGTGGGCGTGATGCCGCCGGAGTTCGACTGGCCACGCGGCACCCAGCTTTGGGTTCCGCTAGGCCTGGCGCCGCCGGAGTTCAATCCGAACAACTACAACTACTTTAATGAGTTTTTGTTTGTGGTGGCGCGCGCTCGTCCGGAGCTGTCAGCCTCGCAGGCACAGGCCTACGTCCGGACGCTCAGCCAAAAGGTGCTCCACCTCCCTGGGGCCGGTGACTATGCCCGGGATTCCGGCTGGGGAATGTTCGCTCTGCCCTTTACCGAATACGCTTCCGGCGATCTGCGGACGCCGATGCTGATGCTGATGGGCGCGGTGAGTTTTGTGCTGCTGATTGCCTGCTCGAACATCGGCGGATTGTTACTGGCACGCGCCTCCGCGCGCGGGAAGGAGTTTGCTATCCGCCTATCGCTCGGCGCTCAAAAGCACGACCTGTTGCGGCAGGCGCTGGCCGAAAGCTTCCTGCTGGCGGCGTGTGGTGCAGCGGCCGGCGTCGCTACCGCCTACCTGGGAGTAGGCTTGTTGACTCACCCGCAGCCGGGAACACTGTTCTCGCGCCTGCTGCTGCGCCTGGACGGCCACGTCCTGCTCTTCGCCTTGATACTTATGGCGCTGTGCGCGGCGTTTCTTGGCGTGATTCCCGTGGGCGAGGTCTTCCGCCATCAACAGTTCGCCCTCCTAAAGGAAGAATCGGGAACGGTGACGGCGGCGGGAAGCCGCCTGCGCCTTCGCTCCGGCTTGGTGGTGGGGCAGATAGCCCTGGCCTTTGTCCTGGTCGCCGGTGCGGGCCTGCTGATTAAGAGCCTGGCACGGCTGGGGCATGTTGATCCCGGGTTTGATCCGGCGGGCGTCGCAACGGCGACGGTGCAGCTTCCGGAAAGCCGCTATAACAGCGATCAGAAGCTGATGGCGTTCTACGACGCGGTGGGTGAAAAGCTGGCGGCGCTGCCAGGAGTCTCCGCGGCGGGTATGGGCGTGCCGCCCTTTAGCGGATTTGCCCCGTCTTCATCCTTCGCGATTGAAGGCCGGCCGTCCGGCCCCGGCGATCCCGGACCGCACAGTGGACTGAACTGGGTCACACCAGGGTACTTCAAAACTCTGCGCATTCCATTGAAGGCGGGGCGGTACTTCACCGAAGCAGACCGGTTGGGATCACAGCCGGTGGTGATTATTGACGAAAATCTCGCCCACCAATACTGGCCGAACCAGAATCCGTTGGGCCAGCGTCTGCGGCGCGGCGGGAACTCGCCCTGGGCCACGATCGTGGGCGTTGTTGGGCACGTGATGCAGTCCGCCTTGGTGGGAGACTCGGGCAAAGGGGTCTGCTACTATCCCCTGCTGCAGGTGCCGTTGCCCGAGACCTTCCTCGTGGTGAGGACTCCGGCGCCCCACGCCCTGAACCGGGCGCTGCAAGCGGCCGTCGCCTCGGTCGACCCCGCTCAGCCCGTCGCCGATTTCCGAACCATGGAGCAGTATGTGGCAGACTCGCTGGCCCCGCAGCAGATAGCGGCCTCTCTACTTGCAATCTTCTCTGCTCTGGCCCTCTTCCTGTCGGCGCTCGGGCTTTACGGCGTGGTGAGCTATAACACGACCCAGCGCACGCACGAGATCGGCATCCGCATCGCCCTCGGAGCGCGGCGTGCCGATGTACTCAAGCTCGTGGTGGGACAGGGATTACGCCTAGCGCTCTTGGGCGTGCTGGCCGGCGGCCTCGCTGCCGTATGGCTTGGGCAGTGGCTTCGCAGTCAGCTCTTCGAAGTGAGCCCGTTGGATGCTTCCACGTTCTTCATGGCCTGCTTCACGTTGCTGGGAGTGACGCTGGCTGCGAGCTTCCTTCCGGC
>CADDZC010000037.1 GCA_902812365.1 Acidobacteriota bacterium
TAATCTAAAAAAGCGGGGTTCAGGCAAAGCGTAAGTTATTGAAAATACGTAGGGGCTCTGAAATGGATCTCGGATAAAGCCACTAGGTCGCTGAAAATAAACCAGATAACCCAATTATGCCGGTTTCAACCCTCCGCGGCCTCAGGAAACATCCTGAGCGCAGACATCCGCCTTGCCGCGTGCGAGCGAAGTTGGTAGACTAAGCGCTCGGCAACGCCGGCGCTCCTTCTGACCGCGAGCGGCGCGGGAGCGCGCTTTCGGCGGCGATCCGTTTCGCCCGCCACCTTGAGAACTTCTTCTCCCAATCCGAGGCTGGCCAGCTTGAAGCCCGGGCCAGACTGCACGTCCGGCGGTTTTTCTTCCGCCTGCCTCCGGGAAGAGACGCATGAACGCTGAAGAGCAACGCCTCGAAGAATCGCGGCTGCGCAAGACTCATTGGAAACGCTGGGGACCGTACTTGAGCGAGCGCCAATGGGGAACGGTGCGCGAAGACTACAGCGCGTACGGCACAGCTTGGGAGTATTTCCCGCACGATCACGCCCGCTCGCGCGCTTACCGCTGGGGAGAAGACGGCCTGGGCGGCTTTTCCGACCGCCACCAGCGCATCTGCTTCGCTCTGGCGCTCTGGAATGGACGCGATCCCATCCTCAAAGAGCGGCTCTTTGGACTCACCGGCAACGAAGGCAATCACGGCGAGGACGTGAAGGAATACTACTTTTATCTCGATAACACTCCCACGCACTCGTATATGAAGTTCCTTTACAAGTACCCGCAAGCGGAATTCCCTTACCGTCAACTCGTGGAAGAGAATCGGCGCCGTTCCCGGTATGAGTTTGAATATGAGTTGCTCGATACGGGAGTGTTTGACGATAACCGCTACTTCGACGTCTTTGTGAAGTACGCCAAGGCCACGGCCGAGGATATCTTGATTCGGATCACGGCCTGCAACCGCGGTCCCGAGGCGGCCGTCCTGCATCTGTTGCCGACGATCTGGTTTCGCAACGTCTGGTCCTGGGGGCGGGCCTGCGAAAAGCGCCCCAGCCTGCAGCTAGCCCCCGGCCCGGCCGGAACCTCGGTCGTGGCTCTCGACCATGACACCTACGGCCGGCGCTGGCTGGTCGCCGAAGGGGCGCCGGAGTTTCTGTTCACCGAAAACGAAACCAATTATGAGCGTCTGTTCGGCGTCAAGAATCCCGGGCGCTACGTCAAGGACGGCATCAACCAGTGCATCGTTCATGGGGATCGCGAGGCGGTGAATCCGCTCCAGCGCGGAACCAAGGCGGCGGCGCACTACCGATTGCCGATCGCGCCGGGCGCCCGGGTTGTCCTGCGGCTGCGCTTCCGCGATCAAGCCCCTTCCGGCGAAATGTTCGGCGCGCCGTTTGAAGCCGTCTTCGACCAGCGGCTTCAAGAGGCCGACGAGTTCTACGCCCAGCGAAAGGGCAAGTGCACTTCAGCCGATACGTGCAGCGTGCAGCGCCAGGCTTTTGCCGGGATGCTGTGGTCGAAGCAATCGTATCATTACGACGTCAAGACGTGGCTGGCGGGCGACCCCGGACATCCTCCTCCACCGCCCGAGCGCCGTTACGGGCGGAACCATGAATGGACGCATCTGTACAACGCGGACGTGCTCTCCATGCCCGACAAGTGGGAGTACCCCTGGTACGCCGCCTGGGACCTCGCTTTTCACTGCGTCACGCTGGCCCTGATTGATCCCGACTTCGCCAAGGAACAGCTCATCCTGCTCATGCGCGAATGGTACATGCATCCGAACGGCCAACTGCCCGCCTATGAATGGGCCTTCGGAGATGTGAATCCGCCCCTCCACGCCTGGGCGGCGTGGCGCGTTTACAAGATCGAGCGGCGCGTTCGGGGCCGCGCCGACCGCCTGTTCCTGGAAAGAGTCTTTCACAAGCTGTTGCTGAATTTCACCTGGTGGGTCAATCGCAAGGATCCCGACGGCAAGAATGTTTTCCAGGGAGGCTTCCTCGGCCTCGATAATATCGGCGTGTTTGATCGCTCGAAGCCGTTGCCCACCGGCGGCTACATCGAGCAGTCCGACGGCACCAGCTGGATGGCCATGTACTGCCTGAGCATGTTGGCCATCGCCGGCGAGCTCGCCCAGGAAGACCCCGCCTACGAAGATGTGGCCAGCAAGTTCTTCGAGCATTTCGTTTACATTGTCCATGCCATGAACGATCTCGGCGGCGAGGGCCTGGCCCTGTGGGACGAGCCGGACGGCTTTTATTACGATGTCCTACACTTGCCGAACGGGGATCATTACCCGCTGAAAGTGCGGTCGATGGTGGGGCTGATTCCCCTCTTCGCCGTCACCATCCTGGAGCCCAAGCGCCTGGAGCGCTCGCCCGGTTTCAAACGCCGCATGCTGTGGTTTATGGAAAACAACGCCGAGGCCCGCCATCACATCGACGAGACTCCGTCCCCGGAAGGCGTCCGCCGCTTGCTCTCCATCGTCAACCGGCGGCAGCTGCGCAGCGTGCTTCGTTACATGCTGGACGAAAACGAATTCCTCTCCCCCCACGGCGTCCGCGCCCTCTCCCAGTTTCACCGCGATCATCCGTTCGTGCTGCACTGGGATGGCGGCGAGCACCGCGTCGACTACGAACCGGCGGAATCCACCACGGCGCTTTTCGGCGGTAATTCCAACTGGCGAGGTCCGGTCTGGTTTCCCGTGAATTTCCTGATTATCGAGGCGCTGCAGAAATTCGACTACTACTTCGGCGCCTCGTTCCTAGTCGAGTGTCCGACCGGCTCGGGGCGGCAGATGACGCTCTGGGAAGTCTCGCAGGAGCTTTCCCGCCGCTTGATTCGCCTCTTCCAGCGCGACGCCTCCGGACGGCGGCCGATTTACGGGGGCACGGAAACATTTCAGCAAGACCCGTACTGGCGCGATCTCATTCTCTTTCACGAATACTTTCACGGCGACAACGGCGCCGGTCTCGGGGCCAGCCATCAGACGGGCTGGACGGGTTTGGTGGCCAAATTGATCGAGCAGAGCGGAGGCTAGCCACGGCGGCGATCCTCAAACCGACAGCCCCACCGAAGCGCTTCTTGCCCCGCGCCCTCTTGCCGGCGGGCGCAGGCTCAGGGAGCCGCCGCCTCGCGCGCCCCGCGGCGGAGCACGGCGGCGATCGATTCGCGGCTGGCATGGATGCGCGCGATCGCCTCCATCATCTCGCCGGCCTGCGCGTCGGACAGCGCCGCGTAAATCGGCAGGCTGAGCACGCTGCGGGAAACGCGTTCCGTGACCGCCAGGCGGTGGCGGAACGGCGACCCGAACCGGCGGTAGAGCCTCTGCCGGTGGAGAGGGGGATCGAAGTATTTGCGCACCTCGATGTTTTCAGCGAGGAGCGCCAGCGCCAGCTCGTCGCGCGTCAAGCCAAACCGGGCCGCGTCGACCAACACCGCAAAGTCCTTGTAGGTGCTGACGTCCCCTGGCCGCACGGCCTGGAAGCTCAACCCGGGCAGGGCTCCCAGAGCGGCCCGGAAGCGCTCGGCGAGGGCGTTGCGGCGCGCGATCTGGGCATCCACATGCGCCAGCCCGTGAATCGCCAGCAGGGCGTTGAATTCGGCCAGGCGCGCGTTGAGCCCGAGCAACTCCGGGTCATAGTTGCCCGCGTCCCCGTAATTGCGGGCGGCGCGCAAGCGGGCGGCCAAGCGGCGGTCGGAGGTGGCGATCAGTCCGCCTTCGCCCGCGACCAGTAATTTGGTGGGGGAGAGGCTGAACACTTCCGCGTGCCCAAAACCGCCGACCGGGATGCCGTCGCGCCGGCTGCCGAAGGCGTGGGCAGCGTCGAAAATGAGTCGGATGCGATGGCGGGAAGCGATCTGTTCGAGGGCCTCGGCGTTGGCGGGGTTGCCGAAGGTGTGGACGGCGAGAATGGCGGAGGTGCGAGGACCGATGAGCCGCTCCACATCGGACGGGTCCACGGTCAGGCTCCCCGGCTCGCAGTCGGCGAAGACCGGGGTGAGCCGGTTCCACACCGCCGCGTGGCCCGCCGCGAAGAAGTTGAAGCTGGGAAGGATCAGCTCGCCCTCGAGGGCCAGGGCTTTCAGCACGAGGGTGAGTCCCAGCGTGCAGCTGGAAACGGCGACGCACTCCGGGACCTTCAGGCGTTCAGCCGCGAGCCTTTCCAGCTCCCGGGTGTGGCGGCCGTTGGTCAACTGCCCGCTTTCGAGCAGGCGGCGCGCCTGCTCGAGCAGCGGATCGAGCGGAGGCAGCGAAGGCCTTGCCACCGAGAGGCGCGTGGCGAAGGCCGGAACGCCGCCCAAGAGAGCAGGACGGGACCAGTCTTTCATGAGCGACTTTCTTTCCGACGGCCGAAGGGCTTCAGGCCAGGGCCGAGTGCGTCTTGATCACCCTCGCCGGCACTCCCACGGCCGTCACGCGCGGCGGGAGGTCGGTGGTCACGACGGCCCCGGCTCCGACAATCGACCAGGCGCCGATGCGTTTCCCCTGAATGACGGTGGCGCCGGTTCCCAGATCGACGCCCTCTTCCACCGTCACACTCCCGGAGATGTGAACCCCGGGGTTGACATTGCAGAACGCCCCGAGGGTCGTATCGTGGCCGACGGTAGCATCCAGATTGAGGAACGTGTGGTCACCAAGGCGGATGTCCACGGTCAAAATCACACCGGCGGCGAGGGTGACGCCGGCGCCGACGGCCACGAACTCCGACTTGACAACGCTCGGGTGCGCCACGCTGCAAAACGAGAAGCCCAGGGCGGCCGCCCGCGCCACCAGACGCTTCCGAACCGGGGGCGATCCGACGGCGGCGATGAGGCGCAGCGAGCTCGGCTCGGCCGCTTCCAGCCACGCCAGCGAGCCGAGCACCGGGCGACCGTTCAGCAAGGTGCCGTGGCGGCGGGCATCGTCGTCGAGGAAGCCGAGGAGGTCCCATTGGGGCCGGACGCGGTTGCATTCGTCGAAGATGAACGCGGTCTCGCGCGCCAAACCTCCGGCGCCGAGGATCACCACTTTCTGGGGCGGAAGCATGGCGGTCGCCGGGCTCATCCGTTTGAACCCATGAACTCGTCCATGGTGGCGCGTCCGGGTTGGCTGATGCCCTCCCGGCGAAAAACCCGGGCCAGCGTTCGCGCCAGAATCTGGGCATCGAGCATCAGGCTTTGATGGCCTACGTACCACAGATCGAGGCGAAATCTCTCTTCCCAGCTCAAGGCGTTACGGCCGTGGATTTGCGCCCATCCCGTGATGCCGGGCTTCGCCTCATGCCGGCGATTCTCCTCGGGCGTGTAGCGGTCGAGGTAGGCGGCGAGCAGCGGCCGGGGCCCCACCCAGGACATTTCGCCGCGCAAAATGTTCACCACCTGCGGCCACTCGTCGATGCTCATCCGCCGCAGGAAGCGCCCGACCCGGGTCAAGCGCGCGGAATCCGGCAGGAGGCGGCCAGCGGGGTCGCGCTGGTCGTTCATGGTGCGGAACTTGAGGAGAAGGAAGCGGCGCCCGTGATGGCCGGCGCGTGGCTGGCGAAAGAAGACCGGGCCGGGCGAGTCGAGCCGAATCAGGATCGCAACCGCGACCCACAACGGCGCCGTCAGAGCCAGCCAAACCAGCGACACGGCAACATCAAGGAAGCGCTTCACCATGGCGCCCCACCGGGGTCCGGACGCAGTCCGGACCGCCGTATGATACTGTCTCAGCCTCGGCCTGTCACCTGGTTTATGGGAAGAGCGGGGCTTGGCCCGAGCCCGCGGAGACCGTGTGATAGAATCGGTGGCTTTGAAACTTGGCGAAGGACGGCACCGGCATGGCTCAGATTGACTTGATTGTGGGACGGGAGATTCTGGATTCGCGCGGCAATCCTACCGTGGAGGCGGACGTCCATCTGCGCGACGGCGCCTTTGGACGGGCGGCGGTCCCTTCCGGGGCCTCGACCGGCCAGCACGAGGCGATTGAGCTGCGCGACGGCGACCAGCGCTACCACGGCAAAGGGGTCAGGCAGGCGGTCGACCACATCAACAGCTACATCGCGCGCGAGCTGGGCGGACTGGAAGCCAGCGAGCAGTCCGAAATTGACGCGCGGCTCATCGAACTGGACGGGACCGCCAATAAGAGCAAGCTGGGCGCGAATGCCATTTTGGCGGTTTCGATGGCCGTGTGTCGGGCCGCGGCCCGCTCGGCCCATCAACCGCTTTACCGCTACCTCGGGGGGCTGCTGGCCCACCGGCTCCCCGTTCCCATGATGAACATCGTCAACGGCGGCGTCCACGCCGACAATCCGCTGGACTTTCAGGAATTTATGATTATGCCCGTCGGCGCTGACAACTTTTCCCAGGCGCTGCGGATGGGCGTGGAGACCTTTCACACGCTGAAGAAGGTGCTGAAAGAGCGGCATTACAGCACGTCGGTGGGAGACGAAGGAGGCTTTGCGCCGGCCTTGAAGTCCAACGTTGAGGCCGTGGAGCTGATTTTGGAGGCCATCGAAAAGGCCGGCTATTCGCCCGGCCAGGATATTGGCCTGGCGCTCGATCCGGCGGCCAGCGAAATGTTTGAAGGCGGCAAATATGTGTTCTTCAAATCCGATCGGTCGAAGAAATCCGCCAGCGACATGGTGAAGCTTTACGCGGATTGGGTGCGCCAGTACCCGATCATCTCGATTGAAGACGGTCTGGCGCAGGACGACTGGGAAGGCTGGAAGGAGTTGACGGCCGAACTGGGAAGCCGGATTCAGCTGGTGGGCGACGATCTGTTCGTGACCAACACGGAGCGCCTGGAACGAGGCATTGAGGAAGGGGTGGCAAACTCGATTCTGATCAAGCTCAATCAGATCGGCACGGTGACGGAGACCATGGCCGCCATCGAGCTGGCGCATCGCCATGGATACACCGCCGTGGTTTCTCATCGCTCGGGGGAAACCGAGGATACTTTCATCGCCGACTTCGCCGTCGGCCTGGGGACCGGCCAGATCAAGACCGGCTCGGCCAGCCGAACCGATCGCGTCGCCAAATACAACCAGTTGCTTCGCATCGAAGAGGAACTCGGCAGCGCCGCGGGATTCCCGGGCCGCGCGGCGGTGAAATGCCCGCGCGATCGCTGAGGGCGCCGACGCCGCCCGAGCTCAGCGCGCCGCCACCGGGTTTGTCAGGGTTCCGAGTTTTTCGACCGTAATGCTGACCGTGTCCCCGGCCTTCAGGAATACGGGCGGGCGGCGGAAGACGCCGACGCCGGGCGGCGTCCCGGTTGAAATCAGATCGCCGACCTCCCAGGTGAGGGATTGCGAGAGATAGCTGATCAGGTAATTGATTTTGAAGATGAGGTTGCTAGTGCTGGAATCCTGCATGGTCGCGCCGTTGAGCGTCAGAGAAATGCGCAAATTGTGGGGATCCGGCACTTCATCGCGCGTCAGAATCCAGGGGCCGGTCGGCGCGAACGTGTCACAACTCTTGCCGCGGAACCATTGCTGATCGGCAAACTGCAAATCGCGGGCGCTCACATCGTGCAGGATCGTGTAGCCGGCGATGTACTGATCGGCTTTTTCGACCGGGATCCGTTTGCCGCGCTTGCCGATGACGACGGCCAGCTCCGCTTCGTAGTCCACCTGCCGCGAATTCGGCGGTAGCTGAATTTTGTCGCCCGGGCCGCAGATGGTATTGGCGGACTTGAGAAAGAAGATCGGCGAGGCGGGCGGCTGGACGCCTTGCTCGCGGGCGTGATCGGCGTAGTTCAGGCCGACACACGTAATCTTGGGCGGGCGAAGGATCGGGGCGCGGAGGCGCACCTTCTTGAGCGGCATGAGAAGGTCCTTGGTGGCTCCGCTCGAGGCCGCCTCTTCGGCGACGGCGCCGGCAATCACGCCCAGTGCTTTGCGGTAAGTCTCGCCGCGGCCGAGCAGGTCGATCATGTCGCGCGGCGGATCGCCGGCGGCCCGCACGGTGGCAACGGCCGCCCGCAGGGATCGGCCGCGGACGCGACTCGGGCGCAGGGCGCGGATGCCGTTCGCAACGTCGACCACCCAATCGCCTTCCACCACGCCGACCCGCGCGGGTCCGCCGGCTTTGTAGGTCACTAGTCTCATACTCAGCTCCTCGAAAACGCGCTCGGTTCCGATGCGGCCCTCGGCTCCTCATTCCGGCCTCACCTGGCCGCCCGGCGGCGCCGGCCGTTTTACGGATCGGCCTTCGCTCTCGCGGCGGCAGGGGAATCGATCAGCCGAGAGCTCCGGGCGAGCTATCGTGGCCCCGCTCGCGGCTCTCCTTCCGCCGACCCGCGTTCACTGTCCCGCCAATCGGAATGAATAGTGTCCAGACCCGACCTCAAAGCGGATGTCATTCCGCGTCGCCGTCGCGCCGATGACGCCCGGCACGCCCGGTACGAAATGGCCGTCTTGCCAGACGACGCGGTTGCTTTCCCAGACCGTGATTTCCGTCATCTCATCGTCCTTCGGCACCACCACTTGGGCTTGGCTGGAAACCGGAACGATGACGTCCAGGGTGATCACGCCGGGTTGATGCGTCCAGGAGGACGACACCGGCCCGCGAAGGGTTTCCACCGTGGCGCTGGCCCACGTCAGGTCTTCGACGACCTGAGGGTCGATGCGGAGATGTTGGTAACCAACGTCAGCGGGACCGTCGCCGTCGATGTTGATCCCCGCGAGCGCCTGGTAAAACCAGGCTCCCAGGCTCCCGAACATGGCGTGGTCCTGGGAGTTCATCGACGGACCGGTCTTCTTCTGCCACAGCTCCCACAGAGTCGTCGCCCCGTTGGCTAGCATGTAGCCCCAGCTCGGATAAGTGGTCTGCGTCGTGAGTTCGTAGGCGAGGTCCGCCCGGCCGTAGCGAGTGAGCGTCGGCAGCAGATATTTGATCCCGATAAAGCCGGTGGTGACGTGGGTATTGTGCGTATACACCACGTCATCGGTCAGACGGCCCAGCACCCGGCCACGCTCGCGATCGGGAACGAGATCGAGGAAGAGCGGGAAGGCGTTGGCCGTCTGCGAGCCGTTGGCGTAATTGCCGGTGGCGGCGTCAAAGAACCGGCGATTGAAGGCGTCCTGGATCTGGGCGGCCAGCTGCGAATAAGCCTCGGCGTCGGCGTTGTGGCCCAGAATCTTGGCCATTTTGGACAGTAGGAGAGTATCGTAATAGTAGTACGCGTCGGAGATCAGCGCGCCCGGCGTGGGTTCGACGGCTACCCAATCGCCGTAGTAGCTGTAACTAAGAACGTCGTCTTTCGCCCGACTGCGGAGCAATTCAACCCACTTTTTGATGCCGTCGTAGTGTTCCTCAAGAATCCGCTGGTCTCCGTACTGCTCCCACATGTACCAGGCGATGAGCGGATAGGCCGTGCCCCAGGCAGGATCCGCCGGGTAGCTTCCGTAGACATGGGGCACCGTATCGGGCACCGCGCCATCGGGACGTTGGGCGTCGTGAATGTCGCGCAGGAAATTGGTGTAGAACGCCGCCATGTCAAAGTTCAGCATGGCCTCTTCGGCGGTCACTTGGGCGTCGCCCATCCAACCCTGGCGCTCGTTGCGCTGATCACAATCAGTCGGAATGCCGAATAGATTCGTCTGTTGGGACCAATAGATCAGCTTTTGAATCTCGTTCAATATCGGTTTCGAGGCGGCGAAACTCCCGGTCTCTTCCACCGCCGTGTGGATCACGCGTCCGCGAAGGGTGTTAAGGTTCGGTGTTCCTGGGTAGCCCGTCACCTCCACGTAACGGAAGCCGTGATAGGTGAAGCGGGGTTCCCACGTCTCAATCCCCTGGCCGCGCAAAGTATAAGTGTCGCGGGCCTTGGCGGCCCGGAGGTTATCGCGGTTGATCATACCGTCTGGATACACGAGTTCGGCGAAACGCAGTCTCACGGTCGCGCCGCGCGGACCGCTGACCCGAAGCCTGACCCAACCGCTCATATTCTGTCCCATATCGTAGACGTAGACGCCCGGCTGGGGATTGGCGATAGCCACCGGCACGACGTCGTCAACGACCCGGATTGGGGGCATCATTTCAGCCGACAGCTCGCCCGCAGGACCGCCGATCGTGATAGCCGCTGGCCATCCGGTATCATCGAAGCCGGGCCGATCCCAGCCCGGCGTCTCCAGTCGCGCATCGTAGGTCTCACCGTTCCAGACGCTGTCGCTGGTAATCGGCCCGTTGTTGGCCTTCCAAGAGGGACCGCTGACGACACTCAGGCGCCTGCCCCCCGCCAGTTCGATATTCATTTGGAACAGCAGGGCGCGCGAATGGTACCAGCCTTGGCCGAGCATGACGCCGACGGCGTTCGCTCCGCGCCGCAGCTCAGCCGTGACGTCGTAAGTGGTATAGAGCACACGCCGGTTGTAAGTCGTCCAGGCGGGATCGAGGACGTTATCTCCGATCTTCTCGCCGTTCACGCGCAATTCGTAATAACCGATGCCGGCGATGTAAGCGCGGGCGCGAACGACCGAGGTCGGCACCGCGAACTCGGTGCGGAGCTGATTCGCGCCCCCGATCCACTGCCCCTGCCACTCCTCACGGGTCAATAGGCCCATCTCAAAGTGCGCCGGCCGGCTGTAACCGCTGACGTTGCCTTGTTGGTCCCAGTATCGAACCTTCCAGTAATAGGTGGCGCCGCTGGCCAGAGGCTTGCCGCCATAAACGACCTGGGTGGAATCGCCCGATACGACTCGGCCGCTGTCCCACTGGTCGCCGCGATCGCCGGCCAGGGAGTCCGGCCTCGTCGCTACCAGGATTTGATATGCCGTTTGCCGCTCCGCACGCGCAGTATGCCCGTCCACCCACGCGAAACGGGGCTGTCGGACGTCAATGCCCAGCGGATTCACCAGGTACTCGACACGCAAATGCTGGGGTTCTTCCGGTCCGCCCAAGCTGACGGCGAGCCGGGCGGAAGTGACTACCAGAGCAACCGTCACGATCCCGGTCACGTAGGTTCTTCGGAAACTCATGATGGATACCTCCAGGCAGCAGCCGGCGGGATCAAACGGCTGTGTAGCCGCCGTCCACCATCAGGTGGGTGCCGGTCACGTAAGAAGATTCGTCTGACGCCAGAAACAGAATGGCGTACGCGACTTCGCGCGCCTGGCCAATCCTGCCGAGGAGTGTCTTGGCCCCTTCTTCTCGCTCGAACTGCTGAAGAGTCAGTTTTGCCTGCTGCATATGGCGGTAAGATGCCGAAGTCAAAATCGTGCCGGGGCAGACGGCGTTCACTCGAATCTTATGGGGTGCAAGGTCCATGGCCATGTTGCGGGTCATTTGAAGGATCGCCGCTTTGGTCGAGCTGTACGCGAAGAAGTTCGGCTGCGCCACCCACGCCGAGATGGACGCCAGGTTCACGATCGTGCCACCGGTTTTCTTCATGGGCTCGATGGCGTACTTGGTGACCATGGCGGTACCGATTACATTGGTATGGAGCGAGCGCTGCCAGTCCTCGACCGTGGCGTCGAATCCTTTCAGCACGAAGGCGGCCGCATTATTCACCAGCACGTGCACTCCGCCGAACGCGCGCACAGCTTCTTCCGCAAGGCGCCGCGCGTCCGATTCCTTGGAAACATCTGCTGCCACAAAGATTGCCTCTCCACCCTTGGCTTGAATTCCGGCGGCCGTCTGGGCCCCGCTCCCGCCATCGATGTCGGCCACGACGACTTTGGCGCCCTCTTCGCCAAACAGCGCGGCCGTGGCCTCTCCGATGCCGGCACCGGCCCCCGTTACGATGGCAACTTTGTCCCTCAGTCGCATAACTCCCCCTCACGAATCGGTATGTGAGGCTTGCCGCTAAATTACAAGAACCTATGGCCCTTTCCGAAATTCAGCATGTAGCTAGCTGCTAATCGGCTGCCGGTCGGCTCCGACTCCCTTGCTGATTTCCTTAAATTTCTGCCGGAACGATTTGGGAGCCAGCGCCGGCAGGTCCCGGCCTTCCGTCCAGCGACCCAGCGGATACATGCTCGCTCGCTTAATCCAGGCTTCTTCTACCAGAAATCGCTGGCCGAATCGCGCCAGATGCGCCGCGAGAGTGTAGGCGAGGGGCCGCTTCATGATCCACGCCCACAAACGCATGGCCATGCGCTCGGTAACGGGACTGCCCTTCGGTTTGGGCGCAGGAGACTCCTGCTGGACTTTGGCACGCAGACGCAGCAAAAGGTCAGGGATGTTGATTTTCACCGGACAGACGTCGCGGCAGGCTCCACAGAGGGAGGATGCGAAGGGCAGCTCACGCGCCGGCTCGAGACCTGCAAACAGCGGCGTGATAATCGCCCCGATCGGGCCTCCGTACACCCAGCCATAAGCGTGCCCGCCAATCTTGCGATAGACCGGACAAGCGTTCAGGCACGCCCCGCAGCGGATGCAGCACAGCGCTTCCCGCATCCCTTCGTCGGCCAGCGCCCTAATGCGCCCGTTGTCGACCAGCACCACGTGCATTTCATCCGGGCCGTCTTCACCCGCACGGCGGGGGCCAGTGAGCAACGACGTATAAGACGTGAGCTTCTGGCCAGTCGCCGAGCGGGCCAGCAAGCGGAGAAAAACGGCCAAGTCCTCCATGCGCGGAACCAGCTTCTCGACGCCGACCAGCGCAATGTGGACGCGCGGGGCGGTCGTCGAAAATCGGATGTTACCTTCGTTTTCGATCACGACGATGGTCCCTGTCTCCGCCACCGCGAAATTGGCGCCGCTCAGCCCCACTCCAGCCCGCGCAAACGCCTGGCGGAGCGTCTGGCGAGCGATGGCGGTAAGATGCTCGGGTACTTCTGTGCGCTGGGGATTCACGTGCGCCGCAAAGAGGTCAGCCACATCGGTGCGCGTCTTGTGGATGGCGGGGGCCACAATGTGCGCCGGTCGCTCATGAGCGAGCTGGACGATGAATTCGCCGAGGTCGGTCTCGACACCCAGAATCCCCGCTGACTCGAGCGCTTGGTTCAGATCGATTTCTTCTCCCACCATCGTCTTGGCTTTTACCACTTCGCGGGCTTGGGCGCGCCGGACGATTTCGCAGACGATCTCGCAGGCTTCCCGTCCGGTCGATGCCCAATGCACCTGGCCCCGGTTCCGCTCGACGCTCGACTCGAACTGCTCCAGGTAAACATCGAGATGCTCGAGGACTTCATGTTTCACGTCCTGGCCGCGCTCCCGAAGCTTCTCAAAGCCAGGAACTTCCGCGATCGCGTGCAGGCGGTGTGTATACAGGCGCAGTGTCGAAGATCGATATGCTTCCTGCAGGCGCACGTCGGTCATCGCCTTGTGCGCGAGCTCATGAATCTCACCGCTGTGAATGCCAGTCTCCCCCATGACCCGTGTTCAATGCGTTTCTAATCGCAACCGTTGACCCGGACTTCATTCTTGTTTGGCCAGCAATTCAGCCAAGTGCAGGGTCTTCAGCGGCGATCGCTGGCGGTGAATCAATCCGGCCAGATGCATCAGGCAGCCGGAATCGTTGGCCACCAGATATTCGGCACCAGCTTCCGCGGCAGCCCGGAGTTTGTCCTGCCCCATGGCTACCGAAACCTCTGGAAACTTCACCGAAAACGTTCCGCCAAAACCACAGCAAAGACGGTGATCCTGGATCTCAATTAGTTCTGCCCCCTTGACCGCTCGGATGAGCCTTCGCGGTTCCTCCTCGACGTGCAGTTCACGGTAGAGGTGGCACGAATCGTGATAGGTGACGCGATGGGAAAAACTTGCGCCCACATCTTCCACCCTCAGGACTTTGACCAAAAACTCCGAAAACTCAAAAAAGCGAGCGCCCAATTCTTTGGCTTTGCGTTGAAGCTCCGGGTCACCTTCAAAGAGCTCGGGGTAAAACACCCGCACCATGGCGGTGCAGGAGCCTGATGGCGCCACGACGTAATCGACGTCGTCGAATAGGCCTAGCACCCGCGCAGCGACCGTCCGTGCCTCCTTTCGGTAGCCGGTGTTGAAGGCGGGTTGTCCGCAGCAGGTCTGCGCAGGATTAAACGTCACCTGAACGCCGAGGCGGCGCAGAATGTTAACGGCACACTCGCCCACGTGCGGAAAAAACTGGTCCCCAAGACAGGTAATGAACAAGGCGACATGCAGGTTCGAAGGCATCAGTGTTTGAGCGACTTGACGGCAACTCGTCTTCCGTCCGACCCCCGGGAGCTCAAATTGGCGTTAATCCGTCCGCTTCGCCCCATGGAGTGTCAACGCTACTTGAAATCGAAAAATCCGTCAAGCTTGCCAGTAGCTGCGAACAGCACTCCACCAAAGCCGCTGCCAGCGACCGCCCATCGAAGGCACCGGGTCGATTATCCGGAAAGAGGTATTGCGGGCGAGAGACGTTAGATTTGGCCCGCCAACCACTCTGGAAAATCTCCGGAGTCTTCAACCCGGCTGCCGACCAGCTGCTTTTCCCATGGCCAAACCCATTGATCCGTCGAGGGTTCCGCAGTGCCAGGATTCCTATTGAACTCCATTGCCGAATCTTGACTCAAGCGCTTGTGACGGAACAACAGAACCGGCCTGTGGCGTACCGGTCGAGGACGGTGCGCGCGACACCGAGCTTGGGTTCATCTGCCTCACTGCCCGTTGATGTCGAGACGAAACTGAGCGCGGAGCCAGTTGGTAGACCTCCGATAGCCGCGCCACGCTGTGGAAGCCGAAGGAAAAAAACAAATTGACAGGCGGAAGAAAATGCCATATACAATGTATATTTATGCGGCTGATGTATAATTATACCTTAGACTAACGGCGGAATCCCAGGGGATGACGATGAACGAAGCACCGACAGTTTCGGAAACGGAGATCGAGTGTGATCCATCCTCGGAGCTTTTTGCAAGCCGACGCATACGAGTGGCAATCGTCGGAGCCACCGGTTACGCCGGCCGGGAGTTGGTGAGGCTGCTGGAGAGACACCCTTCGGCAAGTCTGGTGCGGTTGATGTCCTCGGGGCGCGGCTCGAGTGGGCCGCGTCCGATCGAGTCTTCGCATCCTGTGTTGCGACGGTCCGCTTCATGCCGGAGCCGTACGTTTCAACCACTCTCCGCGGCAGACTTGAATTCGTCGGATGTGGACGTGGTTTTTCTCGCCACACCCCACGAGACGTCGCACAGCCTCGTTTCGGAGCTTCTCGAACGTGGTCTGCGAGTTGTAGATTTGAGCGGCGCATTCCGCTTGAAAGACCGCGCCGCATACCCCCGCTGGTACGGCTTTGAGCACGTCGCGGACGAAGCTCTGGCGCAGGCCGTTTACGGCGCGCCGGAGCTGGATGGCGAGGCCATCCGGCGCGCGAAGCTCGTTTCCAATCCGGGCTGCTACGCGACCTCGGTCATTCTGGCACTGGCGCCGATGCTGCGCGCTGGCTGGGTCGATCCTGCCAGCGAGATCATTTGTGACTCGAAGTCAGGCGCGAGCGGAGCCGGTCGGACACTGAGTGAAAAATTGCATTTTGCGGAGGTCAACGAAAACTGCCGGGCCTATAGTCTGTTTAATCATCGGCATGTGCCTGAGATCCTGCAAGCCCTCGGGCTGGGAGAAGGCCGCCTGGTCTTCACGCCGCATCTTTTGCCCCTGACTCGGGGCCTCCTGAGTACGATATATTTGCGCCTCAGCAAGCCGCGGAAAATTGCCGAAATGGTAGAACTTTATCGTGATTTTTATGCTGTGGCTCCGCTCGTCCGCGTCTATGAAGAGGGAGTGCTTCCCGAAATCCAGGCGGTGGCCTATACCAACTACTGTGACGTCGGGTTCGCGGTCGATGAGTCCGGGCGTCGGGCGATTGTGGTTTCAGCGCTCGATAATCTGGGCAAAGGAGCGGCGGGCCAGGCGATTGAGAACATGAACCTGATGATGGGCGTGGCCCAGGATGCGGGGCTGGTATGAAGTTGGTCGTCAAGATTGGCGGACAGGCGAGCGACGACGCCAAGCAGCGAAGGCGCCTAGCGCGTCAGATTGCGCAGCTCGCTCAGATTGGTCATTGGGTGACGGTGGTGCACGGTGGGGGGAAGCTGCTCACCGCGACGCTGGAGCGGCTGGGTATTGCCACCAAATTTCATCATGGACTGCGCGTCACCGATGACGCCACCCGGGATGTTGCCCTTATGGTGCTGGCCGGCGCCGTCAACAAGCGGTGGGTGGCAGAGATCGAAGCCCAAGGCCAGCCGGCGCTCGGCCTCTGCGGTGGCGACGCAGGGCTGGTGGAGGCTCGCAAACTCAGGCCCCTCGCTGGCCGCTCACCAAAGAAGTTGGGCTGGGTGGGAGAACCCCAGCGCGTGAATCCGCGCATTCTCGAAATCGCTTTTGAACAAGGCTTGGTGCCCGTGGTCGCGAGCCTTGCTCCCAACGCGCGGGGTGAGTATTTGAACATGAACGCCGACGATCTAGCCGCCGCTCTAGCCGTTGCCCTTCGGGCCGATCGGCTATGCTACCTCACCGAGTCGGGCGGCGTGTGGGATGCGACGCGGCAACTCTTGCCAGTGGTCAAAGTCAAGGACATTGCAGGTTTGATCGAACGCGGTGTGGTGCGCGACGGAATGATTCCCAAGCTATTGTCCTGTGCAAGAACGGTCGGGCGGCACGTCAGCGAAATTGACATCATTTCGCCCGCCGTCCCGCAGGGGCTTTGGCGCGCGCTCGGGGAGGGCGAGCCCGTGGGCACGCGTATTCTGAACTCGTGAGCAGCTGGCGTTAGGCGAGGAACACCAAACTGTGACTTTGGAAGAGATTTCCAACCTCGAAAAGCGGGTGCTCATCCCAACCTATGAGCGGATGCCGATCCTTGCGGTGCGCGGTGAGGGTTGCTATTTGTACGACGACCGCGGCCGAAGGTACCTGGACTTTTTTGGCGGCTTGGCTGTTTCCAGCCTCGGGTACGCGCATCCGGAAATCCTCGCTATCGTACGCGACGACTCGGAAACGCTACTCCACGTCTCCAACCTGATCTACCACCGTTACCAGGCTCCTCTTGCCGAGAAGCTTGCTGGCTTGGCCGGGCTCGAGCGGGTCTTTTTCGGCAACAGCGGCACCGAAGTGACCGAGGGTGCAATCAAGCTGGCCCGAGCCTATGCGCGTCGCCGTCATTACGCCGAGCCGTTCGAGCGTTACGAGTTGCTGGCTGTCGAGAACTCCTTTCACGGTCGGACGTTAGGCGCACTGGCGGCGACATGGCCGGAGAAATATCGCAGGCCCTTTGAGCCGCTGGTGCCGGGGGTGCGGTTCGTGCGCCTCAACGACGTCGCGCACTTGCGGGAGAGTTTTACGCGGCGTGTCGCAGCATTGATCGTGGAGACAATTCAAGGAGAAGGGGGCGTCATTCCGGTTGGCGCCGAATTTCTTCGGACGGCGGCGGAACTGTGCCGCGCGCATGACGCCCTGTTTATTTGTGACGAAATTCAATGCGGCCTGGGACGCACAGGATTCCTTTTCGAATTTCAGCGGCACGGCCTCAAGCCGGACGTTGTGCTGGTGGCAAAGTCGTTGGCTGCTGGTTTGCCCTTGGGCGCGATCATTGCGCGTGAGGCCGTGGCTGAGGCTTTCTCACCCGGGCTCCACGGCACGACGTTTGGGGGCGGTCTGTTACAGTGTCGTTTGGCGCTCAAGGTGCTTGAGATCATCGAGCGACCGGGATTCCTGAAACACGTCCGGGAGGTGGGGGCTTACTTTCGTCTTCAGCTCGAGAAGCTTCGGCAGGAATGCCCCGTCGTCCGCCAAGTGCGGGGCGAAGGATTGATGCTGGCAGCTGAGCTCGCGGTACCGGGCAAAGAAGTCGTCCGGCGGGCGCTTGAAGCCGGCGTCGTTTTGAACTGCACACAGGAAAGAGTGCTGCGCTTTCTGCCGCCACTTATTTTGGGGCGGCATCACGTCGATGAATTAATCTCAACTCTCAAGCCTATTTTAGCAGCCCTGTCGGTCGACCAGCAGGCCCAGGAGGTTCATGCATGACACCGGTGATGACGGCAGTCGAACGTCAGCAGGAAAGACTATATGTGTCAGATCTGGTTGCGGATTCGGATCTGACGCGAGAGGACATTGAGTTAATTTTTCGGCTTGCGGACCACGTTAAGAACGCTCCCCCCGCTTATGCTCGTGCCCTTGAGGGCAAACAGCTGGCCCTGATCTTCGAAAAGCCTTCATTGCGAACCCGGGTCACGTTTGAAGTCGGAATGACCAGCATGGGCGGCCATGCTGTCTATCTGGACCACGCGAAGCCGCGCCTTGGTGAACGGGAATCCATTAAGGACGTCGCGCGCAACCTGGAACGCTGGGTGGATGGCATAGTGGCGCGGACGTTTTCGCACACCTCGGTTGCTGAACTTGCCGAGAACGCTTCCATTCCGGTCATCAACGCGCTGACTGATCTGTTCCACCCCTGCCAGGCGCTGGCGGACTACTTCACTCTGCGCGAAAAGTTCGGAAGCCTGGAAGGTTTTAAGCTGGCGTTTGTTGGCGATGGCAACAACGTGTGCCACTCACTGATGATAACCGGTGCCAGTCTTGGCGCACACATTCTCGTGGCCACGCCGCCCGGATTTGAGCCGAAGTCTGATTTTGTGAAGGCCGCGCAGAAAACTGCTCTCGAGCGCGGCTCCACCGTGCGCATTGTCCACGATCCGATCGAGGCTGTGGACGGTGCACAGGCCGTTTACACTGACGTTTGGGCGAGCATGGGGCAGGAGCATGCGGCCCACCTCCGGGCACAGGTCTTCGCGCCTTATCGAGTGACCGAAGACTTGATGGCTCGCGCGGACTCCGGCGGTGTTTTCATGCATTGCCTTCCGGCACATCGCGGCCAAGAGGTCAGCGACGCCGTGATCGATTCGCCACGCTCGATCGTTTATGACCAAGCCGAGAACCGTCTGCATGTCCAGAAGGCGTTGCTGCTGTTGCTTTTGGGGAATGAAACCTCTTCGAAAGCTCGGGGGGCCGGACGGCGCGCCGAGGAGAAGAATTTCTGCCTGGTGGCACAGAGCTCGTGAAAGTAGATGTAATACAGAGGAAAACCCCTTGGTCACGATTCGAAAAGCCCAACTTGCTGACGTACCTGATTTGTTTGAGATGATTAATCATTACGTGGCTCAGAAGATTATGCTGGCGCGAACGCTGACCGATCTTTACGAGTCAGTGCGGGAGTTTCTGGTCGCGGAACAGGACGGCAGAGTGGTAGGTTGCGGGGCGCTGAAGCTATACAACCCAGAACTCGGCGAGATTCGCTCGCTGTGCGTAGCCCCGGGGATTCAGAGTCGCGGCATCGGTCGCGCGCTCGTTGAGCGCCTGCTCGGGGAAGCGGCCGGATTCGGTCTGAAAACCGTCTTTGCTCTGACGGTGGCGACCGAGTTCTTCCTGAAATGTGGATTCCGTGAAACCGTTCGGGAGCGCTTTCCGATGAAAGTGTGGCGTGACTGCTTACGCTGCGAGCGTTACTTCCACTGCCAGGAGAAGACCGTGGCCTATCCGCTTGTTCCTTCCGAAGAAGCTGAAGTAGCCTCCCACGTGACGGTCAAACAGATGAGTCCGTAATTGTCTAGGGCAATGCCAGGCGGCTGAACTCCAGCCTTGTGAAAGCGTCTTCGACGGGCGGCGCGCTGAAGAGCTCCGGATGAATCAGATGGGCAAGGATTTCAAGGCTGTCGACAATGCGAGGTCCGGGGCGGCTGAAGTAGGTGGAGCCGTTGGTAGCGAAAACATGGCCGTCCTGCGCGGCCGGTAGCTCTGAGAAACCTTCGAAGCTAGAGAGTATTTCTCCTTCCCGTTTCGATCGCTCGAGATCAAACCCGCAGCAAGTGAGCACGATCACTTCCGGCGCGAAGCTGCGGATCTTTTGCCACGGAATGCGGCAGGATGGTCGCAGGTGGTGGGCCAAGTCGTCCACGCCACCCGCCAGGTCGACCAGTTCCTTCATCCAGTGTCCGCCGCAGTACGGGGGGTCAACCCATTCGAGGCAAACGACGCGAGGACGGTTGGCGGCAGCGCTGGTTCTTTCTCGCACTCGATGGATGCGACTCTCGAGCGCGCCCACCACGTCTTCGGCCACCCGTTCGCGGTTCGTTACTCTTCCCACCAGGCGAATATTTTCGAGAATATCGGCAAGCCCGTGCGGCTCAAGATTAACCACACGCGGCCGCGACGGCAACTCCGTCACCACCTCCTGCACCCGGTCATAAGGCACCGCGCATACGTCGCAGAGTCGCTGAGTCAAGATCAGATCCGGCGCGAGCTCCTCGAGTGCGGCGACGTCCAGCTCGTAAAGTGAACCGGCCGAACTGAGGGCCGTGCCGACCAGACGATCTATTTCGGCGCTCGAGGCCGCAGCCGGGATGCAACTGCGAGTAATTTTTCGCACGCTGCGCGCCTCGGGCGGATAATCGCACTCGTGAGTCACGCCGACGAGCGAATCTCCCAAGCCCAGGGCGAACACGATTTCGGTCGAGCTCGGCAATAGGGAACAAATCCGCACCGCAGACACCTTCTCGCTAGTTACGGACCGGATTGATCGCTGCTGAACGGCGGCTCCGGAGCCACTGGTAGGAGCCGAACATCACCGCCGCGTAAGTGAGGTCGCCAAGGAGCGCGTTGCGGAAGAAGGGGAGACCTGCAATGTAGCACTCGGCAAGCCCCGCGAGCGTCTTGGAATACATCACCCCTTCCGCTCCCGCCCAGGTTCCGAAGTTGCTCACCAGGAAGAAGACAACCGACCCGGCAACCGAAGCGACGGCCACACGAGACGCCGTGATTCTGTCCCTCAACGTCCAGCCGATCATCCCGACCAGCAGGAAACCGGTCCACGTAAAGGGGCTGAACCACCCATAGTGGCCGTGGTAAAGAAAATGAATCACGGTGAAGTCGCTGGCCATCAACGCGGCCAGCGGCACGATAAGCGATACAATCTTCTTGCGGAACGTCGCCCCCCCAAACAGAAACATGGAACCCATCGGTGTCACGTTCCAAGGGTGGGGGGCCAGCCGCAACAGAATAGCACCCACAATGTAAAGGTAAGCCATGGTCGCTCTCCCTTCCTCAACCTGCGTGAACATCATAACAAAAATTCAGACTTCTGGGATTAATGAATCAGGACCAGGAAATTTAGGTGCGAAAATCGGATAGAATGAAGGTCAGTAGGTGCTTACGCTCAGCCAGAGGCCAGGAGACAAGGAGCAAGGTGGCAAACCGAAGAGTCAATTGGCACGGCGACCCGAAAGGCGGTGAGTCCGCTTTTTGGAGGGCGGTGCTCCGCCGCGACGGGAATTTTGACGGCAGGTTTGTCTACGCGGTCCGCTCCACGGGCGTCTATTGTCGCCCTTCCTGCCCCTCGCGGCGGCCGAACCGCGGCCAAGTCGTGTTCTATTCGACGCCAGCCGCGGCCGAGCGTGCCGGATTCCGCCCCTGTCGCCGCTGTGGTTCCGCTCAAGCCAGCGCTACTGATCGTTACTCCGACCTCGTGCGACGCATCTGCACCTTGATCGACAGCGGGTTGGATTCGCTCGATAAACCGCCGGGCCTAGCGTCCTTGGGCGCGACGCTGGAAGCCAACCCTCATCGCGTGGTTCGCGTTTTCAAGTGTGTGATGGGGATTACGCCGCGTCAGTACACCGAAGCTCGGCGTCTCCGGCGGTTCAAGGCCGAGCTCAAGAAAGGAGCCAACGTGACCGAAGCACTGTACGCAGCAGGATACGGTTCCAGCCGTGCGCTCTACGAGCGCGCGCCGAGCCAACTCGGCATGACTCCCGCCGCCTATCGGCGAGGGGGCGAAGGGATGGTCATTGGTTACACTATCGTGGACTCGGCCCTCGGCCGGCTGTTGATCGCGGCCACGGCACGGGGGATTTGTAAGGTGTGTTTGGGCGATGCCGATAAGCCTCTGGTCCGCGCCCTGCTTGAAGAATATCCTAAAGCCGCAATCTCTCCCGAGCCGAATGGACTGAGGCCTCTGGCCAGGGCCTTCATCGGCCACCTCAATGGCAAGAGTCCCAGCCTCGACCTGCCCGTCGACGTAAGGGCAACAGCCTTCCAGTGGCGCGTTTGGCAACAGTTGAAGTCTATTCCCTGTGGGGAGACGCGATCTTACTCGGAAGTGGCACGTGCTGTTGGAAAACCGCGGGCGGCGCGAGCCGTAGCCGGAGCGTGCGCCAGCAATCCGGTGGCGATCCTGATTCCCTGCCACCGCGTGATCCGCTCCGATGGCAGCTTGGGAGGCTACGGCTGGGGACTGGACCGCAAAAGACAATTGCTTGATCAGGAGCGGCAGCGGAGAGGTCACTAAGAATGACCAAGCCGTTGCCATAGTGATCCTTTCCGCCACAACACCCGAGACCGTATTCCTCAGCTCAGGCGTGGCCCAGTTGCGTGACCGCCACTCAGGTGCGTGCGGTGAACCTTTCTCCCGCTGCCGGAATCTATCATTATAGAAAGGGAGGAAGGAGGGACTGCCATGACGTCGGTACTGAGGCTTTGGTTCTGGGAGGCATCAAAGCTGGCGTTCGTCGCGCTCGGAATGTTTTATGCGGTCTATGTCTTGGTAACATATTCGAATTCCGGTCCGAATTATCGGCCGAGCCTTGACCCGGACGATCCCATCCACTCGTTCGAGCGCATTCTCCTGTGGCTAGGTATTAAAATCATCGCCGCGGCTGTGACCGTGGGTAGAAAGGTTTTTGATTACTTGTCGGAGCCGTCGGCCGATGTCGGCCACTGGGTGATCGGCAAGAGTCCGCTGCTGGAACGGCTCATTGTCCGCAACCGGCCGCGATAGCACGCTGGTTTCAGAGTATCGCGGCGCTCAGCCGAGGCGACGGTGTATTGCTTTTCGAGCTCCTGGTCTATTTTTGGCGATCGGCGAGATTTTCTTACCTCCTGAACTCGGCTAAAGAATGCCTTGCGATGAGCGAGTGACCTACTGTACTCCACTTCGGAAACGGGTAGGTGGGCTGTGCAGGTGATGGAGTCTACCGAGGCACGGATAGCCCCCGGGTCGGGTAGTAGGTCTAATCCGCGATGGTCGTGTGGCGGGCCGATTCGACTGTCACAAGGTGGGCCAAAGCGATTCCCAAATCTTGAACTCATGGTGGTAGCCGGCCTCCTCAGCGCGGGTGAGCTTTCGACCAGAGACAACCTCGATCGTATCGTAGAAAATTTTGCGGCCCACATCCTCCGTCGTGGCCTTTTTTTCCAGGACCGCCCCAGCGTCGATATCGATGTCGCCATTGACGCGCGCGAGAAGCGAGTTGGAACCGATCTTGAGCACCGGCCCCAGGGCACAGCCGATGCCGGTACCGCGACCCGTTGTGAAGAGTGCTACCTGCGCCCCACTGAGGAATAGTGCGGGAGTGGAGACTTGGTCGTAACCCGGTGTGTACAAAACGAAAAGTCCCCTGCGGTCACCCAGCCATTCGCCATATTCGACGAGATCTTCAACGATGGAGGTGCCGCCCTTGGCCTTCACTCCGCTGGATTTCAGGTAGATGTTGTAAAGCCCCCCTTTGATGTTACCCGGTGAAGGGTTGTCGCGGATGTCGCCAAACTCCTTGCCGAAGGAGCGAACGTATCGCTCGTAACGTTTGAGCGCTCGCGCCAGCTTCCGACCCACTTGGCGCGTGCGGGCGCGGGCAACCAGATCGATCATGGCCGCGCCCTGAAGCTCCGGAATTTCGGGTAGGAGAACGGCCGCTCCGGCTTTCACAAACATATCCGCAGCCACACCCACAGCCGGGTTCGCCGTGACGCCCGACCAGCGGTCAGAACCTCCGCACTTGGTGCCGATGATCAGTTTGGAGACGGACACTGGCTGCCGCTTGCACTGGTTGGCAAAGTCAAGTTGCCTTTCGACCATTTCGAGGCCACGTTCCACCGTTCGCCGGCTGCCACCCGAGTGCTGGATCACCAGGCTTACGACCCGTTGATTGAAATTCGGAACGGCGGCTTGAAAGACGGGCACCGAGCACTCCACGCACGTCTTGCCACAGCCGAGATCAATGTAAATCGCTGCTCCCAGATTAGGATGCCGTAAGGTGTCAGCAAGAAGCTGGTTCAGCAACTGGACGGCGCGCCCGTCCGGCATACCACATCCGGACTCGTGGGAGACGGGGACGACACCATCGACGTTGGGGAATTTCTCACGCGAATAAATCTCGTGCTCGGCGCGGCGCGCGATCTCGTACGCCTCGGTTGAGGAGCACATGCCCGAAGTTACGATGCCCACGAAGTTGCGCGTGCCCACGGTTCCGTCGGGCCGCACGTAGCCGTCAAATGTCAGCCGGGCCAGCTCCGGGTCAATCGGAGTCGGCTGCGGATTGTCACGATAGCGCACAGCCAGCCGCGGCAGGCGGTCTTCGAGATTACTGTCGTTGATTGGGTCGCCGGGATAGACGGTTTTCGCCGCCAGGCCGATGGGATCGCCCAGCGAGATGTAAACGCCACCCTTGTGGATCTTCTTGATGGCGAAGCTTTGGCCGCGTACCACTGGCCCGGCTAGTATGAGTGTGCTTCCACTATACTTGAGTGGCGCGCCCTTTTCGATCCGGTCGGCAGTCACCACGGCGACATTGTCTTTCTCGGGCCGAACGACAATAGCGACGTCTTCCAAATTCCTCGCTTCCATAGGCTCATCCTATCTCGGCCGGCGACGCTTGCGAAGCTCATCCACGGCCACGGCGAGGACTATGACGACACCCGTAACGACCTGCTGCCAAAACGGTGAGACGCCAAGCAAGTTGCTGCCGTTCGAGATCAGACCGATAAGGAACGCTCCAGCCACAGAACCGCTCACGGTTCCCTCACCGCCTGAAAGGCTCGCCCCCCCGATCACTACGGCGGCGATCACCGAAAGTTCATAGCCGGTTCCGGCCGTGGGCTGGCCGGTCATGAGCCGCGAGAACTCAATCATTCCGCCGATGCCCGTGAGAGCCCCGCCGAAGACATAAAAGGCTACGAGGTATCTCCGAATCGGAACACCCGCATAGCGCGCAGCTTCTGCGTTACTCCCGATGGCGTAAGCGTATCTCCCCATGCGAGTGTATTGCAGAATGAAGCCGGTTAGCAACGCCAGCACGATAAGAAGGACGAGGGGAACCGGGATGATGTGGAAAAGGTTGCCATCTCCCAACCACCCAAAGGAAGCCGGCAAGTTTACAACCGGGAGCCCGTCCGTGATCACGAGGGTCAAGCCGCGGGCCGCACCCATGGTGCCCAGGGTGGCGATGAACGGGCTGACCTTGAGTACGGTAATTAAAGCGGCATTGAAAAGCCCCCAGAGCGCTCCCACAAGAACGGCTCCCGTTAAGGACAATCCGAACGGTACGTGCCGCTCAAGCAGCATCGTGCCGCAAATGCCGGCGAAGGCCAGAACCGAACCCACGGAAAGGTCGATTCCACCTGAGATCATGATGACCGTCTGACCCATGGCGATGATGGTGATCACGGCGCTCTGCCGCACGACGCTGGAGAGGTTCTGAACGGTAAGAAAGTATGGCGAGGCGATCGAGAGGGTGACGAACAGCCCGGCCACGCTGGCGAAAGGCAGAAAACGCTCCAGCCAGTCACGCAGCGCCAAGCCTTCCCGCGCTGCGGTGGCGACCGTCAGGGGTGGTTCGAGAGAGGGGTAGCTCATGCCGGTTAGCGGGCGATGGGTAGTGACCGCCGGATGGCGGCGGTATAGTCTTTCGCCCTTTCGAGCACCTGCCCTTCATCAAGTGTCACAATGTGTCGGTTCTCCATCACCGCGCGGCCGCCGATCACCACCGTTCTGATGTCACGAGCGCGTAAGGAGTAAACAACCTGGGAGTACACATTGTACATAGGAATGCCGTCCGAATTGCCCAGATCGAGTACGATCAAGTCGGCCTTTTTGCCGGGTTCGAGGGATCCGATTCTGCGCTCCATATGCAAGGCGCTAGCGCCTCCGATCGTCGCCATCTCCAGCGCCTGTTCGGCATTTAGTGCACGCGGGTCATCGCGGGTGACTTTTTGCAGTTGAGTCGAGAGCGACAGTTCCTCCATCAAATCCAGGTCGTGATTGCCGCCGGCGCTCCCATCCGTACCTAATCCCAGGCGGACGCCGCTGGCGAGCATCAGTGGAACAGGAGCCACGCCGCTGGCGAGCTGCATGTTGCTAGAGGGGTTGTGGACGCAGCCTACCTGTCGTCGGACCAGAATCGCTGTATCGTCCGCGTCCACCCAGATGCAGTGAGAGGCTATCACGTCCGGTCCGAGGAAGCCTAACTTGTCCAGATACGCGACGGGCGTGAGCCCGTGCCGGGCCAAGCTTTCGTTCCGCTCCCGTTGGCTCTCGGCCAAGTGGATCAAAATCGGAACTTGGTGTTGCCGCGCGAGTCTGGCGCTCCGCTCGAGCAGGGTTGCCGAACATGTATAGATCGAATGCGGCGCCATGGCGGCGTCAATCAGCGGATCGCCTCGCCAGTGGTTGACGAACCGCTCGGTATAACGAAAGGCCTGTTCTTCGGTCTTGTTGTCTGGGGCCGGAGAGCCGATAATCGTTTCGCCGAGTATACCGCGCATGCCGCAGGCTTTTGCGGCGCGGGCGATGTCGTCCTCAAAGTAGTACATGTCGGCGAAGGTGGTCACGCCGCTGCGAATCATTTCCAGACATGCCAGGCGTGTCCCCCAGGTCACAAAATCCGGAGTCACGTTGCGGGCCTCCGCCGGAAAGATATACTTCTGAAGCCAGTCCTGCAGGCTGGCGTCATCGGCGATTCCGCGAAAGAGCGTCATCGGAGCATGGGTGTGTCCGTTAATCAGACCGGGAAGGATAAGGCCATCGCTGGCGTCGATGCGATGCTCGGAGGTGTAGCGTTGATCGATGATCGATCGCAGGCCCACGGCGACCACGGTGTCGCCGCGCACCGCAATCGCACCGCGCTCGATGACGTGGCGTGCGGTATCCATCGTCACCACCATCCCGCCAGCCACGATCAAATCCACGCGCTCCCTGGCTTCGGCCATTTGGGCAAAGCCATTAAGGAGTCCGACGGCCAACAAATAGCCCGCCGTCAAGGCCCTTGCCAGTACGCGGTAAGGAAGCGGTTCGTGGGATAAGACAGTGGTTTTCATGTCCCCAAAGCAGCGTACCACATGATCTCTTCTTGGGTGGTTTGGGAAGTGATGAGTTCGCCTACGATTCGCCCGCCGCGCATCACCAGGACGCGGTCTGTAATCCCCAGGATTTCCGGCAGCTCCGAAGAAACCATAAGGATGGCGGCTCCCGCTTCCGCGAGTTGATTCAGTTGGCGATAAATCTCGATCTTCGCACCTACGTCTACGCCACGCGTCGGCTCATCGACGAGAAAGATACGGGCGTTGGTGAAGAGCCACTTGCCCAGAACCACTTTCTGCTGATTTCCACCGCTCAATGCCCCCACCCTCTGCCGCACGGAAGAGGCTCGAATTTGCAGGCGCTCGACGAAACCTCGCGCCACCATTTCTTCCTTCCTCAAGTCGATCCGGCCCCGACGCAGAACCCGCTGCAGGTTGGCCAACGTGATATTCGGAGCCAGAGGCAGGAGGAGAGCTAGGCCGGTCCGCTTGCGGTCTTCACCCAGCAAAGCCATCCCATGCTGGATGGCATCTTGCGGGCAGCGAACCAGGACTTCACGACCCTCGATCAGGATTCGACCGCGGTCGATCGGAGCCGCCCCGAAGATCGCTTCCAGCACCTCCGTACGCCCGGCTCCCACCAGTCCGGCGAGTCCCACGACCTCGCCCGCCGCGACCTCGAAGCTAACGTCCTGAAAATCCGAGGCCCGCGAAAGGCCCTCCACCCTGAGCAGGACGTTGCCTCGCTGGGCGCGGCGAGGGGGGTAGAAGTCCTTCAGCTCGCGACCCACCATGGCGCGGATCAGTTCGCTAAAATTCCGGCGCGGCATAGCCGACTCGTGGACGGTCACACCATCACGCAAAACGGTCACGCGATCGGCCACCTCGGCCAGCTCTTCCAGCCGGTGGGTTACGAAAATCACCGCCGTACCATCCGATTTCAGGCGCCGGATCACACCAAACAAATCGTCCACTTCCTTCGCCGAAAGCGACGACGTAGGTTCATCCATAATTACGAGGCGCGCCGTGCGGGCGACCGCGCGGGCGATCTCCACAAGCTGGCGTTCGGCCGGTCGCAGCCGATGCACCGGTCTGGTGGGGTCCAAACCGAAGCCTAACCGGTCGAGGTGGACGCGCGCCGCCGCTACTTCCCGCTGGCGATCAATGCATCCGTGGCGTGTTGGCTCATGGCCCAAAAAAATGTTTTCGGCCACCGTCAGGTGGGTAGCAAGGCTCAGCTCCTGGTGGATCATCGTGATGCCGAGCGCTTCGGCCTCCTGGCGCGACCGCAGAGGGCAAGCCTTGCCCAGCCAAAAAACGTCCCCCCCATCACGCGTCACTTCGCCCGCCAAGATCTTGACCAACGTCGACTTCCCTGCACCGTTCTCACCTACCAGGCCGTGGATCTCCGCCGCTCGCACCATGACATCAGCCCGTTTGAGCACGGGAACTCCGCCGTACGATTTCTCGATCGCACACAGTTGTACCAGGGGGCGCGAATTGCTGTTTTCGGGAACAGCGGCCGAGAAGGTGACAGGGTCCGACATGAAACCAGGCGTCGCCTAGCGCGCGAGAGGAGGATTCAGCAAACTCTTCATCTTCGGATCGTTAAGATTGTCGCGTGTCACGAGCACCGGTGGCAAGTCGATGCGCTTCGGTGGATGCTGCCCCGCGCGATATTCCACCAAAGTCTTGAGACCCTGATAGCCGATCTGGAACGGGTCTTGGACGACCAGGGAATCGATGATGCCGGCTTTGAGGTCGTCAATCAGGCTGGGTGAGCTGTCAAAGCCGACCAGTTTGATTTTTCCCGCCAGACCGCGCTCCTTCAAGGCCTGGTCGGCCCCGACGGCGCTCGATTCGTTCGAAGCAAATAGGCCGCTGACGTCCGGGTGCGCCGTCAAGATATCCTCGGTGACAGCGAGAGAGCGCGCCACATCGGACATGCCATACTGCCAAGCGACGAGCTGAACGTGGGGAAATTCCCGCACCAGCGTCTCGCGAAATCCTTTCTCGCGCTGCAGAGTCGATTCGCCACCCGGCATCACCGCAATCAGGGCGACGTTTCCCTGATCGTGCAGGATTGCCGCCAGTCGCCGCGCGCCCATCGCGCCGCCCTCGTAATTGTCGGTCGCGACGAACGAAACGTAATCCTCGGTATCGGCTCCGGAGTCAAAAATTGAGAGAGGTATCCCCTGCTGCTTGGCTCGTTCGATGGCCGGTACCAGCGCCCGGGCGTCGGTCGGGGCTAGCAGGATCCCGTCGACGTGCCGGTTGATAAAGTCATCGACGATGCTGATCTGCCCCGCGAAATCGGATTCCGCAGCGGGCCCGTTCCAGGCAATATCTACGCCCGCCTCTCGAGCCTCCGCCGCCGCCCCTGCATGAACCGTCTGCCAGAAGATATGCGCCTGGCCTTTCGGAACCACCGCGTAGAGCGGGCGCTGGCGACGGTGGCACCCCGCCCCTCCGACTGCCAACAGCAGAATGACACTGAGCAGAATGCCGTACAAATTCCCGCCCGCCGATGCCAAACTCCGAAACTCGACACTGCCGAGCCTAGGCTGGCCGGAAAGCCCTCGAAGCCGGTGCGGCAGGCGGCCCGCGCCGCCAATCGCGGTTGAACTTCGAAACACGCTATGCTCTTCACAACTCATGAAGGGGATGAATCCAAGCTGAGTAAGCCCTTAATATAGTCTTCCCGCGCGAAATCCTGCTCGAAAGCCTTGTGAATCTCCTCGAGGGCGTGATACCGATGAGTGATGAACGGCAACACCTTGATCTTGCCCGTGTTAACCAGCTCCAGCGCGCGGCGATAGGTCGTGGGACGGCCGTCGTGATCGAAACCACCCGAAGCGCCCGCCGAAACCACCAGCGTCGGTTCCAAGAACAGGACCGGGTCAAGGACGCCGATGTCGCGACCCTTGTGGCCGGCTCCGTAGAGCAGAATCGTGCCCTGCTTGGCCAGAAGCCCGGGGATTTGTTCGAAAACAGCCGCGCTCCCGCAGGCTTCGATGAGGAACTGCACACGCTGGCCGCCGGTGAGCTCCTCGACGCCTTCCACCAGACTCTGCGCAGAGGCATCGATAGGCTGACCCCCGAATTCCTTTGCCAACTGAAGGTTTCGCTGGCGGAGATCGGCCACCAAAATCAGCCCGTCGAATTGTTGGACGTTGCGCAGATACTGCAGAAAGAGGAGCCCTGCCGGCCCGGCCCCACAGATCAAAATGGCCCGCGCCGTCTCGCCGTTCTTGCCCTTCAGCCGGTAGCGGCTTCGGGCGCGCTCCACGCAGTCAGTGGAGTGAATGATGCAGCCGAGCGGCTCGACAAGGGCGCCGAGTTCGGTGGGCATCGAATCAGGCATCTTCAGACAGTTGACCGCCGGCATGGCAATATAATCCGCCAGCGCCCCGGGCAGCCCCGTGATGCCATGCTCAGCGTAATACAGGCATTGATGTGAATCACCCGAGTTGCAGTAGGCGCAACGCGGCCAGCGGTTCTGGCTGATGCAATTCAGACCTTGATCGCACAACACCCGATCGCCGGCCTTCAAATCCTTCACCTCGGGACCCACTTCCACCACTTCGCCGCAAAACTCGTGACCGAGTATCTGCGGCTGCACGGTGAGAGGAATAGCGCGGCCCTGGGAATCCAGGTTGTAATTGCCGTGGCCGCGGAACAGGTGCAGATCGGTGCCGCACACACCGACCGCCTTGACGCGGATCAGCACTTGGTGCGGCTGAACCTCCGGGTCTGCTACCTCGCGTACCACCATCTTTTCGACATCTTCGAGAAGAGCGGCTTTCATAGCGTTGGCGAAAGCAGAATCAATTGTCCAGGTCTCGCGCGTCTAGTCGGCCCTCACGGCGCAACTGCTCGAAAATGGTCAGCGTTTCGCGGATGCCCGCCTCGAGCGGCGTGCGGGGAACCTCGCCGAGATCACGGACCAGCAAACTATCATCGAGATCATGGGCGATCGGCAAAGCCTTACCCTGGGCCCGGATCAAATCCCGAGCTTGAGGCGCCACTCGGGCCAGCGTTTCCAAAAAGGCGTCGATGGCCGTCACGCTGCCGCGCAGGGTGTAAACTCTCGCTCCCGGCAAATCCGATTCGGCGCACTGGAGAAAGATGCGAGCCGTGTCCTTTACGTATTGCAAGTCGAGGCCACCCGTAAATTGGATGCAGTAAGGACGCCCGAGGACGACAGCCTTGATGGCCTTCGTCGGCCCGGAGGTAATGCCCTGATCACGTCCGACGCCGTAAACCGCCCAGGGGCGCAATCCGACACTCGAAATGCCGTCGCTTTGGTAATAGACGCGTGCATTGCCCTCGTTACACTGCTTGAACACCCCGTAATGGGTTCCCGGTTGCAGAGGCGCACCTTCGGGCACGCGGCCATCCTGGTAATACTCATCCGGGCCGAAGACAGCGGCCGAGCTGGCATAAACGATACGCCGGACCTGGTCACGGTGGCGGCGCGCCACTTCGAAGACGTTGAGAGTCCCCACCACGTTGACCTGGCCGCCCAGGGGCGGATTCGCAGCGCACGCCGGAACCTGCAGCGCCGCCAGGTGAATGATGTGGGTGATTCTGCGCGAAGCCACCACGCGATCGAGAGCCTCCAGATTAGTTACGTCGGCCGGGGCGAAATCAACGCGGGCGAGATCCTGCTCGGAAAGCAGCGCCCGCAAGCGATCAGCATGCGGATCGACGTCGACGATCACCGGGCTAGCGCCGCGCTCAACCAAATTCCGGACCAGCCAGGCGCCGATGCATCCTTTGGCACCGGTAATGAGAAATTTCCGAGCCCTTGGCGGCATCCCCTTGGCTCCCTTGGACATGTTCGGCATTATAGGTGATTCGAAAACGGTGTCAACGGTGACCGATTCGGAATCGCCGATGACAGCCGGGGAATCCGAAATTATTCTTGACAAGGGTTAAACTACATGTTAGGCTAACAACTAGCCTAATGCGAGGCTCTCCGAAAACTTCCGCGCCCCAGGCCGGAAGGGTCGATGAGGCTTGGCGTGCTCCTGGAGAGACGGAGATCGCTTGCCGCCGGCGTTTCGCTGTTTCGAAGGCGGCAAGCCATTTGGCCGGCGGGAAAGCGCCAGAACCAGCGGGGCATACTTCGTATGTTGCTAACCCGTCATCACTTACTTTTCTTCAGGGAATCTCGGGCGGCGCCAGCAGGCCTCCATCCGCAGGTTCGGCCCGGGCGGCCGGACGGTCTTTCTCGCGTCGGCTCTGGGGCCTTGGACGATGCCGGCCCCGTGCTTCGCCTGCCGTGGCATAAGGGTCGCCGAAAAGCCCTCCGGCGCCGTTCCGGCCTCAACCGCCAACATAGTTCCTGATGACCCTGCTGCTCCAAGCTTATAACAACGGCGACCATGCCTGCCTGGTCTGGTTGCCGAGTGACCTCCGGCCGATCCCCCATTGCCGGGGGTTCGCCATCGAGCGGATGCGAAACGGACAGGCCTCCGAGTTCCTGGCCAACCATGTCGGCTTTCAGGACGAGCAAGCGGCTCCGCCTGCCGGTCAGGAATGGAAGTGGCCCATACAGCGGTATCTCTGGTGGGACTACTCGGTGCGCCCCGGCGATCGGGTGCGATACCGGGTGATTCCGGTTCTGGGCTCCGATGCGGATGGCACACTCGAGTTGGCCCGGCATCTGGCGAGTGCCGAGACGAACGAGTTGTCGATCACCGCCCAGCAGGGAAGCCAGATTTCCTCATACTTTAACCGGGGCATTGTCGCTGCTCAGTGGGTTGCGCGAGAACTTCTATCCGAAGCCGAAAATCAGAAGGCCAATCGCACGACTCTCAAAAAAGTCGTGAGCCGGACGGGAAATCCCTTGCGCAACGGGCTCGGGGGGGCGCTCAGGACCGCGATTCTCGACATGCTGAAACAGGTTCAGGACGGGAACGGCACAGCCTTCGCCGCTCTTTATGAGCTGAACGATCCGGAGCTGCTCGAGGCGATCACCGCGGTCGGACCCCGTTTTTATCTCATCCTCGGGAACGGCGCGTACAAGTCTCCCCACCGGGATGAAAACGCCGCCATCCGCCAGCAGCTTAAAGAACGCACCGAAATTCACGTGTTCGATCGCCTCGTTCCGTCGGGGCACTTTGCGCACAACAAGTTTCTGGTCTGCTGCGACGAGCAGGGCAAAGCGCAGCGCGCCCTGAGCGGCAGCACCAATTGGACGGTCAGCGGCTTGTGCACTCAGGCCAACAACGGCATCGTCATCGACGATGCTCGCGTCGCCGGCGCTTACCTCGAACAATGGCGCCGACTGCGAGCGGCAGGCGACAGCTTCCCGCCCCAGTTGGTCAAGTCGAACTCCGTGCCCAACACGTTCGCCGTTGGCGGGGCGCGGGTGACCGTGTGGTTCACGCCGACCGGATCCATGGAAGACATGGAGCACGCCCGGCGTCTCATCCGTCAAGCCGAACAGGGCATTCTGTTTCTATTCTTCGACCCCGGTGAGTTCCAAGACGACCCTCATCGTTGGACCTTACTCCAGAGCATTCTCCACCGTCACCACCCGGAAGCCAGCCCCGATTACAACCCGAGACTTTACATCCGCGGCGTCGTCAACCAGTCGATTCCCGGACTGGCCGAGAAGAGCTCGCCGCCTGCGAAAAGAACCGCCCCGCAGCTCGGGCTGGATCCTGCAGCTTCAGCGCCTCGTGTCACCTTGATCAGCGGAGGCGACCGGCCGCCGGAGCGACTCGCCGAAGGGGTTTTGGTCCCGGCGGCGATTAAGTCGAAGTTTGGACACTGGGTTCCTGAATTGCTCGGCGCCAGCCAGGTCATGGTCCACAGCAAGGTCGTGGTCATCGATCCGTTCGGCCGGCATCCCGTGGTCATCACGGGATCGCACAATCTGGGCCCCAAGGCCAGCACCAAGAACGATGACAACTTGGTCATCGTGGAGGGCAGCTCCCAACTCGCCCAGGCTTACGCGGTGAATATCATCGCCATCTTTCAGGAATACCGCTGGAGGCACTACGTCGCCGGGCACGGCGGTGATTCGGCCGCATCCTGGCACGGCCTGGAGGACAATGACACATGGCAGCGCGGCCATCTGACGGGCGATTCGCGGGCGGAATTGGAGTTCTGGCTGAGGCGTGCGTGACCCCACGTACTGGCGTCGAGCATCCCGCCAGGGGGCGCGTTAACTGCTGGCAGCCGGCGGCAGGCTGCCGGCGGATCCTGGCGTGCCCGCCAACACCTGGGTCGTCGGGCTGCCGGGCGGTTGCGGCCCCATGAACCCTTGCCACTCGGCGAAGCTCAGATTGAGGGTTTCAGCGCTCGCGCTCAGCGTTTCGCGGTCCTTCCCCTGCCCGCTGGTCACTTCGATCTGGGTCGCGGAGAACTGCAGGGCAAGAACATCAATTTGCGTCGTGCCATTCGTAGAGGCGGGGTTTGCGGCGTTCGGCGAAGACGGCACCCCCGTTGCGGTGGTGCCGCCCTCGGCGTGGGAGCCGGCTTGAAATAGACTCGCCAAATTCTCAAGATTGCTCACCAGACTCTGATAGGCTGCGGGATCAAGTCCTTTCAGCATCCGCCCGATGCGCAAGAACTCTTCGATCGTTTTGGGATCGAGACCCAGTTCCTTAAGCGCGCGGCGCAATCGCCCTTGGCCGTCCGCAGCGGCCGGCGCGCTCGTTCCGCTCGCACCCGCAGCGTCCGTCGGTGCGGTTGGAGCACCGGCACTGCTGCCGAGCGCCAGCCGCTCGAACTGGAGCGCCCATACCACGGCGCTGGGCACCTGATACGTTGCCGCCTCGGGAGCCTCCGATGGCTGGCTGGCGGTCAAGCCTGTGGCAAGGCTGTCGGGCGCCGAAACCGCCGAGAGCGGCGGTTTCGAGGACACCGGGTTTTGTTGGGTGGGGGAGATCGATAGATTGTCGTCGGCGGGAAGATTGAAAGCGAGCGGCGTCAGGCCCATGAATCACCCCTTCGAAGCGGTCACCTGTGCCCGCGGCGATGCCGACACGTCAAGGCCAGCCCAGGCCGGCAATTTCCGGCCCGCCGGAAGATTCACACTTCATCCGCTTCGACGGTTGTCATCGGCAAATGCGCGCCGAACTTTAACGGCGTTCTCGCGCGGCGATTTGGCAAATTGAGCGCCGAGCCATGGCAACCGGCGCGCCCCGGACGGCCGTTGGCGGCAGATCGCGGAAGACAAACCGGTGCTCGACGGCGTCGAAGGGCCGGCCATCGATTTCCGCGTAAGGATAGATGAAGTAGTTCAGCGGGGCGCCTTGCTGCGGAGGATCTAATCGAATGTCGCGCCCGATTGTGAACTGGATGCGGTCGGGGTCATGGGAGCCGAAGTAGTAATCCCGCCGCGACGGGTCTTGCCACGCCTCCGACGCATCGACCGGCACCCAGCCGAGTTTAGGGGTGTAAAACTCAGCCCAGCAATGATACCCGGGGATTTCCCCCTCGTGGCGGTCGGGTGGCAACGGAAAGCCGATTTCAAACTTGGCGGGGATTCCGGCGGCGCGCGCCATACCAATGAAGAGGGAGTGAAAATCCGTGCAATTGCCGCGGTGATTGTCGCAGGCGAAGACGGCGTCGCCGCGGCCCCAGCCGGTCCCGGTCTTGTCGTACCGCATGGTGGCTTCGACGTAGTCGTAAATGGCCCGCGCCTTGGCCAGGGGGTCCGCCAAGCCCTGGGTCTGCTTCCGGGATAGCTCGCCGATCAGGCCGTCAATCGGAACCAGGCGATCGGGCTTCAGCCACTGTGCCAGTTGGACGGCCGAGGGGCCCCCCGCTGGCGCCGAGGGCGGGTCCGCCACCTGCACACGGTGTTCGCGGCGCGTGGCGTCAAATTTCATCCGAACTTCAAAGGGCGTCTTCGCCGCCCCGGCGGTCACTTCCAGGTAAGCCACGCGATTGCCGTATTGGCGCTCGCGCCGCAGCTCGTAGGGCACGGGACTCGCGATGCGCAGGTTGTGGATGCGCTGGTAGGGACTCGACTGGGGCACGGGAATCCACAGCCGCAGCCGGTGCGCTCCGCGAGGGACGGCCTTGATGGTGGTGTCATATTCAAACTCGAAGGACCGGCTCGGCCGCCGCGCCGGACGATCGCCGGCCCTGAGCGGGCTCGCCGCTACAACCAGTAACACCCACGACATGAACCGCACGCTTCTTCCCCTCACTTCTCCTCGCTATCGCCAGTCGCTAAGGCTCCCTGGCCTATGCTCCTCCCAGGCGATTTTATACGGGCGCGAGGCTACCCGCCACATCTCCTCTCACGGCTTCTTGGCCCGCGACCGGATCACGATGGGCGTGCCGACAAAGCCGAATCTTTCGCGGATGCGGTTCTCCAAGAAGCGCTCCACGGAGAAGTGCAACCGACCGGCGCGGTTCGTGAAGGCGATAAACGTCGGCGGCGCAACGCCGGCCTGGGTCAGATAATAGAGCTTCAAGGGCCTGCCGCCGGGCACGGGGACGCGCTCGAAATCGAGCTCCTCCATAAATCGGTTCAATTCCGCCGTGGGCACGCGGCGCCGCCGCGCCGCCGCCACTTCCACGATGGCCGGGAGCAGCTTCCCGATCCGTTGGCCGGCCAGCGCCGAAATAAACACCGCGGGCGCGTAATCGAGGTATTTCATGCGCTCGCGGAGCACCCGCTCGAAGTCTTGTGTCGTCGTCGCCCCCTTCCGGACCGCATCCCACTTGTTGACGACGATGATCACCGAGCGGCGGCTTTCGTGGGCATAGCCGCCAATGTGCGTGTCGAGAGCCGTCACCCCTTCGGCGCCGTCGAGCACGAGCAGAGCCACATCGGATCGCTCGAGGTGCCGCCGCGCCTGCACCACGCTAAGCTTTTCGGCCAGCCGGCGCGTCTTGCCCTTTCGCCGAATGCCGGCCGTATCAATGAAGCGGAATCGGCGGCCCTCGCGCTCCACCTCGGCGTCCACCGCGTCGCGAGTGGTGCCCGGCAGCGGCGTCACAATCGCCCGCTCTTCGCCGAGCAGCCGGTTCAAGAGCGTCGACTTGCCGACGTTGGGGCGTCCGATGATGGCGACGCGGATGGCCGGCTCGACGGCGGCGCCCTCGTCGGCTCTGGCTTCGGCCGGCAGTTCCGCCGTCACGTGTTCCAGCAGCTCATCCACGCCCAAACCGTGCTCGGCCGAGAGCGGAAAGACATCGCGGACGCCCAAGCGGTAAAAGTCGGCGGCGAGCGGCGCATGCTGAACCGCGTCCACCTTGTTGACCGCAAGGCTCAAAGGCTTGCCACGGCGGAGCAGCCAGCGCGCCAGCTCCTCGTCCAGCGGCACAACGCCTTGCCGCGCGTCGACCACCAGCACCACATGGGCGGCCGTGCCGATCGCCACACAAGCCTGACGGAAAATCTCGGAGGGAATGAGCTCGCGGTCGGCGGGAATCAGCCCCCCGGTATCCACCACCTCGAACCGCCGGCCCCGCCACTCGGCCGGCGCGTAAATCCGGTCCCGCGTCATTCCGGGTTCGTTGCCGACCAAAGCTCGCCGGCGCCCGCACAGGCGGTTAAACAGCGTCGATTTCCCGACGTTCGGACGTCCGAGAATCACTACCTGGGGGAGCTTCGCCATCATAGGAGACTCGCGCCACGCGCCGAGTGGAGAGAGGGCGGCGGCCGGATTCGGGGCGAGCACCAAACGGCGCTTGTCGCCAGGACTCCGCCTCTCCAGCATAGCAGCGTCGCCGCGATCCGTGGTATTGACTTCAGGGCTCGAACGGTAATAAGGTGGCGGCATCCGGGAGCCGGGTGGCGCGGGCGGGAGAGGGAGATGGTCGCCAATTCTGAGGCCGTAAAGCTGATCGCCCGCGGTCTCGCGGTGTCGATGATGGCCGGGTCGTGCCCGGCCATTCCCGCGCCGCGGGCCGCCGATCCGGTGGTCGGCGTAGTGCTGTCCGCCAGCCGCGCCACGCTCGACGGGATCGAGCTGCTGGATGATCAGGACACCATCGTTGCCGGCGACAACTTGGTCACCCGCGGCGGTGGCGGCGCGCTCGTGCGCCTTCCCGCCGGGGCGCGCCTCCGCCTGGCGCCGGGGACGTCCGTGCGTTTCGGCCGGTCGGAGAATCACGTGGTGGTCGAAATGACCGCCGGAGCGGCGCTGGCCGAGGGACGCGGCGGCGCGCCGGTGGTTCAGGTTGCCGGTTATCGAGTTGCGCCCGCCGACGATCGAGCGAGCAGCTTTCTGGTGGCCCGGCTGGCCGATCACACAACGCTGGTCTTCGCCCGCACGGGCCGGATCGCGGTGCGGGGCATCGCTTCCCAAGACCAGCGTTTGATCCCCGAAGGCGCGGCGGCAGAGATCATCGGCGACCCGAGCGGCGTTCCCGGCCAGGAAAAAGAGGAAACCCAGCCGGCACCGCCCAAACCGTCCGGGCAGGAATCGGGCGCTCCACCCGAACACGCGCCGGTTCAGCCGAAACCCTCGAGCCATACCGCGATCATCGTCCTGGCCGCAGGAGCCGCCGCCGCTGCCGGCGCGGCTCCTG
>CADDZC010000038.1 GCA_902812365.1 Acidobacteriota bacterium
CAAAGGCTCCCAGCGACGCCCGCCCTCCGGCCGCTTCGGCCGGACGCGGCCGGAGGGCGGGCGCCGCTGGGAGCCTTTGCGGCCCGGCAACGACCAACCGGTGCAGATCAACGAGTTGCTGAAAGAAGGGCAGGAAATCCTCGTCCAGATCGCCAAGGAACCGCTCGGGACCAAAGGAGCGCGCATTACGTCGCACATCGCCCTGCCGGGCCGGTTTCTGGTCTACATGCCGACCATCAGCCACATCGGCGTGTCGCGCAAGATTGCTTCCGAAGAAGAGCGGCTGCGGCTGCGCAATATTATTCTGGAAAATCGCGGCTCGCTGACGGGCGGAATCATTGTGCGCACCGCCGCCGCCGGGCGTTCGGAGGAGGACCTGAAAGCCGACCTGAGGTTTCTCTCCACGCTGTGGAACGAAATCCGCGCTCGGGCCGAGCGCAGCAAGGCTCCGGCGCTGATCCACGGCGACCTGACGCTGGTGGAGCGGGTGCTGCGCGACATTCTATCTCCGGATTTCAAAACCATCTGGGTGGACAGCGAGATTGAATACGAGCACACGCTCGATTTCGTCAACCGTTTCCAGCCGTCGCTGGTGGGCCAGGTCAAGCTGTACACCCGCGACACGCCGATGTTCGAGGAGTTCGGAATTCAGCAGGAGATCGACAAGGCGCTGCGGCCGAAGGTCTGGCTGAAGTCCGGCGGTTACATCGTCATCAACCAGACGGAAGCTCTGGTAGCCATCGACGTGAATACGGGCAAGTTTGTGGGCAAGACGAATCGGCTGGAGGACACGATCGTCAAGACCAATATCGACGCGGTGAAAGAGATCGTGCGGCAGATTCGGCTGCGGGACTTGGGCGGCATCATTGTCATCGACTTCATCGACATGGACGACCGGCGCAATCGTTTCAAAGTCGTCCAGGCGCTCGAAGAAGCCCTGCGGGCCGACCGCGCGCCCACCAAGATTCTTTCCATCAACGAGTTCGGCCTGGTCGCCCTCACCCGCAAGCGCGTCAAGCAGTCGCTCGAACGGACGCTCTCGGAGCCCTGCCCTTATTGCGGCGGCGCCGGCTGGGTGAAATCCGTCACCACCGTCTGCTGCGAAATTTTTTCCGAAGTGCGCAAGATGGCCCGCCAGATCGAGGGCAACATTCTCAACCTGCGGGTCAATCCCGAAGTGGCCAAAGCCCTCAAGTCGCGCGAGGGCGTCATGATCTCGGAGCTTGAGACGCTGACCGGCAAAAACGTGGTCATCCGGAGCGATCCCCTCGTCCATCAGGAGCGGTTCGAGATTTTCTGACCGCGGCCGGCATCGTCCACCGCCCGCGCCCGGGCCGGGAACGCCAACCCGGCTAGCTCCGTTCACTGCGGCTGGGCGGGCGGCGACGCCGCCTCCACCACGAGCTGTCCCTTCATGCGGCTGTGGCCGAGGCCGCAAAAGTCCGAACATTTAAACGGAAAAGTGCCCGGGCGGTCGGCGGTGAATTCCACCGTCGTCGGCACGCCCTTTTTCAAGTGCTGGTTGATGTGGAACGCTTTCAGCTCAAAGCCGTGGTCGCGGTCCAGCGCGGTGATCACCAGCTTGACGTGCTGGCCCTGCTTGACGGTGACCGTGCTCGGGTCGAACTCATATTTCTTGGCCGTCATCTTGATCTCGGACGCCGCGCTCCCGGACTCCTGAGCGCCCGCCCCAACTCCGCTGAGCGCCATGCCGGCGATCAGCACCCCAATCCATCGATGGTGAATCATGCGACCTCCTCGCTGTGAACTGATCTCCGGCCCGGCTGATCGCCCTCCGCCCGCCAGCGGGTTTGCGCCAGCAGCCGTCCGCCCAGCCAGGGCAAGACCGCGAAAGCCGCTGCCTGGGCCGCGGCCGGCGCCCGCACCAGCCACCGCATCAGCGCCGCCAGCCGGTAACTGCGCCGGACGGCGCGCTCCCGGCCGGCCCCGTAGGCTTCGATGAGCGGCTCGGTGCCGGCGTTTCCCGCCTTCAGCATCCGCGCGGCCACCCGAGCCGCCAGTCTTCCGCCGTACAGCGCCTGCGCGATCCCGTCGCCCGTGAACGGATCGAGGAATCCCGCCGCGTCGCCGGCGAAAAGCGCGCCGCCCCGAGCCGGCTTCCGCCGCCCCATGCGGACCGGGGCCGTCGCGAAACTTCGCGAAGTCTGCGCCGCACCGCGGAACCGCTCGGAAAGCGCCGGGTGCCGGGCGATCCGCGTCATCCAGGCGGCAAAGTCTCGAACCCCGCCCGCCTTCTCGGCGCGGGCCAGCTCGCGGTGAACCAGGCAACAGGCGTTATACCGGCCGTCCTCAATCGGAGCCAAGCCGCAATACCCGCCCGGGAAGAAGTACATCTCCACCGCGTCGCGGCGGGGCAAGCCGTGAAAATGCGCCTTGGCGCCCATCCACCCGCCCGCCCGATCTTGATCGTGAGCGGGCGAGGGCAGGCCGTCGACGGCCCACCAGCGGCCGCACGCCACCACCAGAGCCCGAGCCGGTTCGGCGGGACCGCTCCGCCCCGCCAGCGCCCAGGCTCCGGCACCGCCCGGTGTTGGAGCCCAGGAAACGCGGCGAACGGGCGTTCGTTCGAGCGCCCTCACGCCCTGCGCTTTTGCAGCCTGCCATAACGCCAGATCGAGCGCCCAGCGCGAGAGACCGCGCGCCGGGCTGGGCAACCGGAACGCGCACACCGGGCCTCGCCGGGGAATGAATTCGGCGCGGCGAATGACGGCGGCGCCCTCCAGCGCGGCCGGGATTTCCCGCTCCAGCAGCGGCACGGCTTCCGGCGAAATGAACTCGCCGCACACTTTGTGGCGCGGAAAGCCGCCGCCTTCCCACAACCCGACCTCGAGCCCGGCGCGCCGAGCCTCGAGCGCCGCCGCCGTCCCGGCGGGGCCGCCTCCGATGATGGCTAAGTCGATCAAGCCTGCCGCGCTCCGTCGCGTCCGCCGGCAAGTTCCGGCCCGGGACGCTTCCAGATGGTCAGACCCAGGCGAAACGGCGCGAAGCGGCGGATTTCAAAGTGGGCGAACCCCGCCTGCCGCACAATGCCCTCGAGCTCCGCGCGCGTATAGGCTTGCCGCACGCTGGCCACGGCGTCATGGCGCGAAAGAGGATTGCTGACCAGCCAGGGAGCGACGCGAATGAACAGGTAGGGCAGGACGTGCCGCTCGAGATCGCTGACCAGCACCGCCACGCGCGCCACCGCATACATGGCGGCCAGAAGCGCCACCGCCCGCTCACCGGAGAAGTGATGAAACAACAAATTGCAGGCCACCACGTCGAAGCTGTCGGGAGCGAAGGGAAGAGCCAGAGCGTCGGCCACGACGGGCCGCAAGGCGGCGCGGCGGGCGGCGAGGTGGCTCCGCTGGCGGTCCAGGGCCACGCATTCCAGGGTGAAGCCGCGGCGGCGGAGCCGCTCGCGCAGGCAGACGCCCAGCCGCCCGTCCCCCGCCCCGATCTCGAGCCAGGTGGCGGCGCGGAGGCCGGTGCGGCGAAAGAAGGCTTCGAGCAGCGCCCGGTTGCTGGAGAGGCCGCCGAGGTAACGATTGATGCGCCAGAGGTCGTCGAGGAGCGCGGCGATCTGGGGTGGGGTGCCGAGGTCATGGTCCAGAAACTCCACCGAAGTCACGCGGCGCATGGATTCAGGCCACCCGGGAGACCACCAGGGCCGAGTTCTTCGAGCCAAAGGCAATGCAGTTGCAAATGGCGTGCTCGATGGCGGCCGGACGCGAGGCGTGAGGGACGTAATCGAGATCGCACTCCGGGTCCGGGACGTCAAGGTTCAGGGTCGGCGGCAGGTAGCCATCGCGCATGGCCAGCAGCGTGGCGGCCACTCCCGCTGCGCCGCTCGCTCCCTGCGGATGGCCGATGATCGACTTCAGGGCCGAGCTGGGAACCTGGTAGGCCCGCTGGCCGAGCGTAATCTTGAGCGCCCGCGTCTCGATGCGGTCATTGAGGACGGTCGAGGTGCCGTGCAGATTAACGTAGTCGACCTGCTGGGGGCCGATCGCCGCCCGCTCGCACGCCATCGTCATGGCGCGAGCGGGTTCCTCGCCGTCTTCTCCCAGGCGAACGCGGTGGAACGCTTCGCAGGTGGATCCGTAGCCGCGGATCTCCCCGTAAAGGCGAGCGCCGCGCGCCCGGGCGTGCTCATACTCCTCGAGCACAAACATCCACGCGCCTTCGCTCAGCACAAAGCCGTCCCGATCCGCCGAGAAGGGCCGCGAGCCGCGTTCGGGTTCGTGATTCCAGGAGGAAGTCATGATGCGCAACACCGAAAAAGCTTTCACAATCAGCGGCGCCAGCGGGGCGTCCGCCCCTCCGCACAGCACGATGTCGGCCATGCCGCAGCGAATGTTCTGGGCGGCGTAACCGATGGCGTCCGTCGACGAGGTGCAGCCGGTCGAGATGAGATGGCTGAAGCCGCGAAATCCGAAGTGCATGGAAAGTTCGCTGGCCAGGGTGCCAATGGTGGCCGACGGAATGGTGTAAATGCTGCACTGCCGGACCTGGCCGGAAAAGTAGAGCGAGAACTGCCGCTCCACAAATTCCTGCCCGCCGCCGCCCGAGCCGAGCAGCACCCCGACCCGCCGCCTTTCCTGAAGCGAGAGGCTGGAGGCGTCGAGGCCGGCGTCGGCCACCGCCTCGCGCGCCGCGGCGATCGCCAAGGGCACCACGCGGCTGACGTTCGAGGCGTCCTTTTCGCTGATGTAGCGCAGAGGCTCGAAGCCCGAGACCTCCCCGGCGATCTGCACGGGCAGGCCGCTCGGATCAAACAAGCTGATGCGCCGCACGCCGCTGCGGCCCTGCCGCGTCGCCTCCCAGAAGGCTTCACGGCCGATACCGTTGGGGCTGATGGCACCGATGCCCGTCACCACCGCCCGACGCATCACGCCCGACCTCCCGCCTGGCCAGGCATCTTATCACCAAACGCCCGCGGGGGCGGACTGGCGGGCGACGCTTCGACGGCGAAGCGCCGCGGGAGCATGAAGAGGGCGCCACTTCCGGCCTGACCTCCCCCCGCCTTCACTTCGAGCACGAGCCGTAGTCCTTGAGCAGCTTTTGCACCTGGAAGGTCATCCGGCCAGATTCGTCCTTGACCTTCTTTCCCTTGATCGCCACCCGCTCGCCCGGCGCCAGCACGACGTCGTTGCTGGCCAGCAGCGCGTACGTCTTCTTGTCCTTCTCGTTCATGAGTTTGGTGCCGTCCGCGGAACCCTCCACACATCCCACCATCTTGCCTCGGTTGTGAAGCGCGAGATATGCCAGGCCGATGCCCGCCGCCACTCCCGCGCCGATGGCGATGCCGGTGCTCGAGCTGTATCCACCTTTGGGAGCCGTATAAACGCCGCCGCCTCCCGACGGCGTCCCGCCACCGCCCATGCCGCCGCCGTACTGCGCCAAGGCGGTGGTGGCCACGGCCCCACACAGAACCAAGCCTAACGCTATCTTGAATCGCATATCATTCCTCCTTTCTTCCGAAGCCTTCGGCTTCAGAGAATAGGATGCCGTTCGGGGGGCGGAGCTGGGTCAAGAACTTGTCAACAGAGTGTCGATTTTTTACGGGCTCGGCGCCACCCGCCTCGCTCCGGCTACGAACCGATGTACTTCGCATAGAGGCTCCGCGCGACAGCCGGCTCCTCGGTTCCCCGGATGATGGCGCGGCCGTCAGCAAACACGGTTAGCTCGTAGGAATCGATGGCGCATTTGAGCAAAAAGGCGTTGGCTCGCACCGGCCCGAACGGCTCCAGCCGCGCCCGGAGCGCTTCCAGGTTGAGGTCACGCGATTCAAGGGGATGGATTTGCATCGAGTCGCGGCCGCACAACCGCATCACGGTGGGAGCCTGGCCTTCCAGGTAGCGGAACTGGCGCTTCTGGCAAGCGAGGCAGTCCGGATCGCGCTGCGGACGAACGGGCTGCCAGCGGTGGCGCCAAATATCGTAAGCGAGCAGCGAGCCGTGCAGATCCTCTTCGCGCCCGACGAGAATCTTGAGCGCCTCGGCGACCTGGATGGCCGCCGCCCAGGCCACGGCCGGCCCGATCACCCCGGCGGTGTCGCAGGTCTCATGCCCGCCGCGGGGCGGCTCCGGGAAGACGCAGGCCAGGCACGGGGTGCGCTGGGGCAGGACGGTCAAGGTGGCGGCGTAGCTTCCCACGACGGCGCCGTAAATCCACGGGATGCCCCGCTTCAACGCCACGTCATTCAACAGGTAGCGGGTTTCGAAGTTGTCGGTGCCGTCCAGGATCAGGTGAGCGCCGCCGACCAGGTTCTCGACGTTGGCGCTCGTGGCGTCGGCGATGATTCCTTCCACCTCCACCTGAGAATTGATTCCCTTCAGTTTCCGCGCCGCCGCCACCGCTTTGGGAAGGCTGTCGCGGGCGTCGGACTCGTCGAAGAGGGTCTGGCGCTGCAGGTTGCTCTCCTCGACGAAATCGCGGTCCACCAGGCGCAAGGCTCCAATTCCCGCCCGCGCCAAAGCATCGGCCTGAGCCGTGCCCAAGGCGCCGCACCCGACGATCGCCACCCGCGAGCGGCGTAGACGCGCCTGGCCCTCCGGCCCAATGGGCGGAAAGAGCACTTGGCGGGAGTATCTGTCCGAAGACATCGCGCGTGATTCCCAGGCGGCTGTCGCCGCCCGGTTCCCCGGGTCTATTATAGGCGTTTGGCGGCATCGCGTTTCGCTTCCCGCTCGCCCGCGCCGGCGGGGCGGTATGCTGGAAACGTCAACTTTTTCCCTGATTGAGCCGGCGGGCGCCAAGCGCGCGCCGCCGCGAAGTCGATGGTGGAGGCCGAACAGTTCGAGCGGGAGCGCCGAGCCATGGTGGAACGGCAACTGCGACCGCGCGGCATCTCGGACGAGCGCGTGCTCGAGGCCATGCTGCGCGTCCCTCGCCACGAATTCGTCCATCCCTCACAAGCCGCCTTCGCTTACGACGACCGGCCGCTGCCGATCGGCGAATCCGAGACCATCTCCCAGCCGTACATCGTCGCCGCCATGACGCAAGCCGCCGGTATCCAGCCCGGGGATAAGGTGCTCGAGGTCGGCACCGGCACCGGATACCAGGCGGCCATCCTGGCGACGCTTGGGGCCAAGGTCTACACCGTGGAACGCAACCCCCAACTGGCCCAGGCGGCGCGGGAGCGCCTGGCTCGCCTCGGCTACGCCGATATCGAGGTCATTTGCGGCGACGGCAGCGAGGGCTACCCGGCCGCCACCCCCTACCAGGCCATCGTGGTGACGGCCGCCTCGCCGCGCGTCCCGCCGCCGCTTTTCGAACAACTGGCCGAGGGCGGCCGGCTGATCATTCCGGTCGGCAACCTTCAGCATCAGGAGCTCCACTTGATTCGCAAGATCGCCGGCCGGGCCTCCACGCGCATCCTCGACGCCTGCCAGTTCGTCCCGCTGGTGGGGAGCCAGGGTTGGCCCGAATGGCCGGGGAAGGGGTGGACCCAATAGGTTTTCATGGTTAAATCCATTAAGCTACTAGTTTTCAACAACCTAGCGGCTTTCAAGCCGCGCCGGTCTGAACGCTCTTCGTATTTTCAACAGTTTACAGCCAGACCGGCCGCCCCATTTTAATGTTAACTCTCATTTTTTCATATACATAGTGGCTTTCAACGGCACCCTCCACGTATTTTCAACAACTTAGCGGCTTCGTTTTTGCCTCGAAGCCGCTAGGTTCCTTGTTTTCAACAACCTAGTGGCTTCGTTCCCTAAAAAAAGATGTTTGGCGTCGCTGGCCACCTCCTCGTTACTTCCCCGGAGCCGCTGGTTTCGTCCCCGGCCTCAATCTCGCGCCGGCGTGCCGAGCCAATGTTGCTGGTCAGGGGCAGGATGGGCGGGGCGGCGCGACTGGTGAGGGACGGGTCATCCATGATAGTATTAACTCTATAGTACACCACGGCGCCGGCCGTGTCAACCCTCTCCGCTGCCCAGTTTGGCGTGCAATTCCGCTTGGGTTAAAGTAACATACATGACCTTGATCCTGAGTCCCTTGAGGGAGGAATATGGGTTCTCGATGGCTGAATCACGCTCATACAGGCCCGTCCGAGGCCCCCGCGTGCGGCGGAGGGGGAGCCTATGAACCTCCTGACGGCGGCCGGCTGATTGTTCTCACCGCTCCCCTCACCGAAACGATCGATCACGCGGGTTACTTCATTCAGATGGCCATGGCGTCGCTGCCCATCTGGATGGAGTTCGTGCTCAACAGTAAATACCCGACGTGGCGCAACGTGGAACACAACCCGGACGGTTCGGCGCGCTACATGCCCGCCGGAACGCGGCTGCTGCAACGCTCGCTCGAGCGGGAGTGGAGCGAGCAGGACATCGTCGCCTGCTATCCGGACGATCTCGAGAAATTTATCGGGCCGCGCACCCGCGCCGTCGGCGTCTCGACTCACAACCCTTTGGGGGTGACTTTCGCGGCGGGCGTCTATACGTCGATCTTCGGCTCCTCGCGCGAGCCCGTCAACTCGCATTACGCGAAGGCCCTGTTCGCCAAACTCAAGTCCAATCCCTACCGCCGCTATTTCAAAGTCATCGTGGGGGGTTCGGGCGGCTGGCAGATTACGCAGACGAACAGCTTCGAGGAGCTGGGCGTCGATTGCGTGGTCGAAGGCCGGAGCGAATCCGAACAGTGCCTGGAGATTTTCCGGCGGGCGATTCGCGGCGAGGAGCTGCCGCGGGAAGTCAACGTCGAGCATCCGCGCGACCGCGAGGCCATCCTGGTTCCCCGCCATCGCACCACGTTTGGCGTGGTCGAGATGACGACCGGGTGCGGGCGCCGGTGCGCGTTTTGCGTGCCCGACCTCAATCCTCAGATCGACGTGCCGAAAGAGAAGATCATGGCCGCCGTCGAAGCGAACGTGCGGGAGGGCAACCGCCAGATTTCGCTGGCCACCGAAGACATGTTCATCTGGGGACAGGTGCGCACCTCGACGCCGTTTTTCTTTCCCAACCGCGAAGCCTTGCTAGATCTGTATTCCTCGATCGTCCGCACGCCGGGCGTCGAGCAGCACGTGCTGAGCCACTCCACCATCGCGCCCTTCGTCGTTGATCCGCTGCTCATCCGGAAGCTTTCCGAGCTGCTGCTCGACAAAAGCCCCATTCACTTGCCCCGCCTGAGCACTCACCCGAAGAAGAAGGCTCTGTCTCCCCTCGTCGGCCTGGAAACCGGCTCCGTGCGCATGGCCAAGAAGATCATGGCCGGCAAGGCCCTGCCCTTCCCTATCGAGGAATGGCCGAGCGTGGTGCTTGAAGGCTTGCGGATTGCCAACCAGAACAACTGGTTCCCGGTCATGACCTTGATCGTGGGCAGCCCCGACGAGACCGACGACGACGTCAAGGCCACGCTCGATTTGGTCTATGAAATGGAGCGCCGCGGCCTGTTCGCCTTCCTGGTGCCTTCCATTTTCACCCCCTTGCACGACACCCGGATGGAGAAGGCGGAGGGCGTCAAAGAGACCCGGCGCCTGACCCCGCTCCAGTGGCAGCTCATTATGAAGTGCTGGAAGATGAACCTGCGCCCGGGCCAGTACAGTTGGTGGGGGCCCACGGCGTGGCGGATCGGTTCGATTCTGATGTGGCTTTACAAACTGCGGCGCGTCAACGGCCCCAACTTTACCTGGCCGCTGTTCATGTTCTCGGGAGCCATCTCCGAAAAGACGCTCGCCAGGATGGGAAAAATCTATCTGGGGCGGCCCCTGAAAACCAAGACCCGCAAAGAACTGATCGCCTCCATCAAGCCCCATTACTGGCAGTACCTGCGGGCCGACAATGGCGATCTGCCCGACGGTTACGTGCCGCCGCCCCGGGGCGGCGCGGCGGAGGACTTGCGGGTGGTGGCCTGAAGGCGGGCCAGGGCCGCTTCCCGCGCCGCCTCGAGCGCCGAGCGGATCGCCCCGTAAATCTGCGCCTTGTCGCCGAGGGCGCTCAACTGGAGCGGCGGCGCGATGTCGGGGTGGATGCGCCGGACCACGCGCTCGACCGTCGCCAACAGGAACTGCGGCGCCCCCTTCACCACTCCGCCGCCGAACACGATCAGGTCCGGGTCGAGAATCGCAACCACATTCGCCACGCCGACGCCGAGGATGGTGAAGGCTCTTTCGAGCACCCGGCGGGCCGCCCGGTCGCCCCGGTGGAATCGCTCGAAGACGAACCGCGCGTCCCGCTGCTCCACCAGCCCGGCGCCCGAGCGCCGGGCGCTTCCCAGCCTCCGGCGCCCCTCGGCGGCGATCCCCAGCCCGGCAACCTGACTTTCAAAGTAACCGACATCGCCAAAGTCCTCGTTCCACCGCTGCCACTCCACGTTGAGCCGATAAAGCTCGCCGGCGTTGCCGGTTCGGCCGCGGTACAGCTCTCCGCCGGTGAAGATGCCGGAGCCGATCCCGGTGCCGAGGGCGATGAAGACGAAATTCCGGGCGCCTTGGGCGACGCCCCGCCAGTGCTCGCCGATGGCCGCCATGTTGGCGTCATTTTCCACCCGCACCGGCACCCGGAAGGCCTTGGCGAGCTCGCGGCCCAGGTCGATGTTCCTCCAACCGGGCAAGTTGTTGGCGAACGCCACCCAGCCGCGCTCCGGATCAACCGGGCTGGGAACGCCGATGGCCAGGCTCCGCAGCGCGGGACCCTTCCCTTCCCGGCCGTGCGCGGCCGACAGCAGGAGGCGGCGGACGCCCTGTTTGATCCGCCCGATCGTCGGGCGCGGGCCGTCCTCGGGGCGGACCCGCTCTGTCGCCGCCGCCAGCCACCGGCCGCGAAAGTCGGCCAGCACCAGGCGCAAATTGCTCGCTCCCAGGTCAATGGCGGCCGCGCAACCGTAACCGGGGTTTAAGCCGACCGCCTTCGCGGCCCGGTCGTACTCGACCAGCCCCGCCCGTTCCAGCTCGGCAACCAGCCGGACGAGCGCGCGGGGCGTGAGGGACGTCGCCCGCCCCAGGGCCGCGAGGGGAGTGGCGTCGCGGAGGGCGATCGCCTCCGCAAGGCTTCGCAGCCGGTCTCGGGATTCGGGCCGGTCGGCAGGCATGCGATAACAAATCACGAATTCGAACCCTAGGCGGCGGGCGGCCGCTCGGCCGGGGGCGGCCCGCCCAGCACGCGGCGAAGCACGGCATCCACGTGCCGGAGCTGTCGCTCGAGCGAGAAGGCGCGGGCGATCTGGCGGGGCGTCAGATAGCGCCGGATATCCGCGTCCCGCTCGACCAGGGCGCGAAAGTCCTCGCGCGTCTCCCAAACCCGCATGGCGTTGCGCTGCACCCACCGATAGGCTTCTTCGCGCCGCGCGCCATGCTCGACGAGGTCGAGCAGAAGCTGGCCGGAGAAGATCAGGCCGCCGAGCCGGTCCAGATTCTCTCTCATCCGCTGGGGATAAACCAGTAGCGTTTCCACCAGGCGGGCGGTCCGGTCGAGCAGGTAATCGACCAGAATGGTCGAGTCGGGCAGGATGATCCGCTCCACGGAGGAATGGGAAATGTCGCGCTCATGCCACAAGGCCACGTTCTCGAGCGCCGCCTGGGCGTTCGCGCGCACCACCCGCGCCAGGCCGCAGATCTGTTCCGCCGTCACCGGATTGCGCTTGTGCGGCATCGCCGACGAGCCTTTCTGGTCGGGCGCGAAATACTCCTCGACTTCCCGAACCTCGGTGCGCTGCAGATGCCGGATTTCAAGCGCGATCTTCTCGAGCGAGCCGGCGATGACGGCGAGCGTGGCCAGGTAAAAGGCGTGCCGGTCGCGCTGAATGATCTGGGAAGAGATCGGGTCCGCCCGCAGTCCGAGCCGGGCGCAGATGCGCTTCTCCAGGGAGGGGCGGAGGTGGGCATAGGTGCCCACGGCGCCGGAAATCTTGCCGACCCGCATCTGCTCGGCGGCGTATCGAAGCCGTTCCCGGTTGCGCTGGTTTTCGGCATACCAGAGGGCCAGCTTCCATCCGAAGGTGATCGGCTCGGCGTGAATGCCGTGCGTCCGCCCGACCATCGGCGTGTCAGCAAACTGCCGGGCGCGCTTTTTCAAGACCCCGCCGAGGCGCGCGAGGCCGGCCAGGAGCAGCTCGGAAGCCTCGCGGACGAGCAGCGCCTGCGCCGTATCCACGACGTCGTTCGAGGTCAGCCCGTAGTGGAGGTAGCGGCCCTCGCGGCCGATATTCTCGGCGACGTTGGTGGTAAAGGCGATCACATCGTGCTTCACCCGCCGCTCGACCTCCGCGATTCGCGCCGCGCTGAATCGCCCGCGGCGGCGAATGGCGGCGGCCGCCCGGCGGGGAATCAGGCCGGCCTCCGCCTCGACTTCGGCCGTGGCGATCTCCACTTCGAGCCACTTGTGAAACTTGTTCTCGTCACTCCAGATGCGGCCCATCTCCGGGCGCGTATAGCGAGGGATCATAAGTCAGTGCGCGGAACTCCCCGGGTGGCATTCGCCGGCGGCCGGTCAAAACCGAAAAACCGCCGTCGGGGCCGACTGGCTGGCCAGATGCAATTCGGCGCGTTCGCCGCCGCGGCGGCCCTCGAGCGCTGCCCGCGCCGCGAGCCGGGCGATTTCCGGGTGGTTGTTGGTTTCGCTCAGGTGAGCCAGCACCAGGACCTGCGCCGCCCCATCGTAGTCCGTGCGGAGGAAGTCGGCGGTGGCGCGATTCGAGAGATGCCCGTGGCGGCTCATCACCCGCTGCTTCACGAACCACGGATACGGACCGATTTTGAGCATGTCCAGGTCATGATTGGACTCGAAAACCAGGCAGTGACACCCTTGCACGTGCTGCTTGACCACCTCCGGAACGTAGCCCAGGTCCGTCACCAGCCCCACCTTCACCCCCTCGGCTTCGAACGTGAACGCCACCGGATCCACGGCGTCATGGGGGATCGAAAACGGCGTCACTTCAATATCCCCCACCACGAACTTCTGCCCAACCGAGAAAGTTTCGAAGGCCTCCAGCCGGGAATCCCAGGCGATCACCGAGCGGGTGAGGCTGGAAATGTAGATGGGCACCTGAAGATCGAGCGCCAGTTTGGTCAAGCCTTTGATATGGTCGTCATGCTCGTGCGAGATCAGGATCGCGCTGCACGACTCGGCCGGCTCATCGACGGCGGCCAGGCGAGAGCGGGTCTCTTTCCGATTCAAGCCGGCATCCACCAGCAGCCGCGTGCGCTCCGTGGCGATCCACGTCGAGTTGCCCTTGCTGCCGCTTCCGAGAACGCACACGCGAACGCCCAATCGCATCCCCCTCACCGGCCGGAGCGGACTCGGCCTCCGCTTCGGGCGGCCCCGGCCGCTTCCCGCCCTCCGTCATTCACGGCTAGCACCGCAAATCCGAGCGCCGAATCTTCGCGCCGTTGAGCGGGCCGAGCACGGTCAGCGCGATCCGATCGGCGTCGAACAGCTCCCGCGCCACCGCCAGCACCTCCTCGGCGGTGACGGCGTCAATGGCGCTTGCCATCTCGTCGAGCGAAATGTAGCGGCCGAAATACATCTCTTGCCGGGCCAGGTTCGACATGCGACTCATCGTGGACTCCAGGCCCAGCAACATCGACCCCTTCAGGTAATCCTTGGCGCGGGTGAGCTCTTCCTCCGTCAGGGCCTTCGCCTTGAGCTGGGCGAACTCCTCCACGATCAGTTGCACGACGGTGCGGGCGTTGTGGATGGCCGTGCCGGCGTAGACGCTGAGGCATCCGGCGTCGCGGTAGCTGTTGAGGGCCGAGAAGACGGCGTAAGCCAGGCCGCGCTTCTCGCGCACATTCTGAAACAGGCGCGAGCTCATCCCGCCACCCAAAATCGTGTTGAGAACGTAACAGGCAAAACGCCGCGGGTGCGACTGCGGGTAGGCCGGCGCCCCCACGCAGATGTGAACTTGCTCCAGATTCTTCTTTCGCTTGTGGCGAATGGCCGGGCAGGGCACCGGAGCGCGCTCGCCCGCCGGCTCGGGGCCGGGGGGAAGCCCGCCGAGCTCCTTTTCCACCAGCGCCCGTATCTGGGCGTGATCAAGATGGCCGGCGGCGGTCACAATGATATTGCGGGGCGTGTAGTGACGCCGAAAATAGCGGAACAACCGCCGCCGGTTGAAGCTGCTCACGGTCTGGCGCGTGCCGAGAATCGGACGGCCCAAAGCATGGTTGCGCCAGTAACTTTGCGTGAAGATTTCGTGCACCAGATCGTCCGGCGTGTCTTCCACCATCTTAATCTCTTCCTGGACGACCTGCGATTCCTTGGCGATGTGATCCTCGCGAAACAGGGGGTTCTTCACCAGGTCCGCCAGCACCTCGAAGGCGCGGGGAACGTGTTCGTCCAAAACCTTGATCGAGAAGCTCGTGCACTCTTTGGCCGTAAAGGCATCAAGGTGGCCGCCAATGGAATCGGCGGCGCGCGCAATCTCCTCGGCCGTGCGGTTCGTGGTGCCCTTGAACACCATGTGTTCGAGGAAGTGGGTAATGCCGTTTTCGGCCTCGCTTTCGGCGCGCGATCCGGTGCGCAGCCAGATGCCCATCGACACCGAGCGCACCGACGGCATGGCCTCCGTCACCACGGTCAGACCGTTGGGTAGAATCGTCTTTTGTACGTCGGACATTGCCGTCCTGAAAGGCCGCCTGAAGGCGCCAAGCGGGCCGCCGGGGACCGAAGGCCCAGGGGCGCCTACCTGAGCTTTCACGTTTAACACAAGGCGGCGAAAAATGCCAGATTCGCCCGCCCGGGCGAAGCCGGACCGCAGCAGGATCGCCAGTCTGCCGGCCGCTTTCCTCGCCTCGTGGCTTCGGGCCCGCGGCCACTTTTCCTTCGCGCCATACTCGCTTGGGTTTGCTCCGGCCGGGGGGCGCGCCGGCGGCTTCCCCAAGCCCTCGTTTGGCGGAATTTTAAAATTCGTGTACGCTCATCGGATGATGAGCGCCGGAGAACGAAAATTCAAGCTCGCCCTGGTCCAGATGTCGGTGAGCTCGAACCCCGATGAGAATCTGGCCCGCGCCGTGGGCCGCGTGGAAGAAGCCGCGCGCGCCGGCGCCGAAGCGGTGTGCCTGCCGGAGCTTTTCCGTTTCCCCTACTTTTGCCAGCGCGAAGACCCGAGCTGGTTTGACCTGGCCGAGCCGCTGTCCGGGCCAACCACCGAGGCGCTGAGGAAAGTGGCCAGACAGTCGGGCGTGGTCGTCGTCGCCCCTTTTTTCGAACGTCGCGCCCCGGGAGTCTATCACAATAGCGCCGCCGTGATCGACGCCGACGGCGAAATCCGCGGCGTCTATCGAAAGATGCATGTTCCCGACGATCCGGCTTATTACGAGAAATTTTATTTCACGCCCGGAGACCTGGGATTTCGCGCTTTCGACACCCGCGTCGGACGCCTGGGAACGCTGATTTGTTGGGACCAGTGGTACCCGGAAGCGGCGCGCCTGGCGGCCCTGCGGGGCGCAAGCGTGTTACTGTATCCCACCGCCATCGGGTGGCATCGGCACGAGAAAGACCTCGTCGGGGCGGCACAGCGGGACGCCTGGCGAACGGTCCAGCGCGCCCACGCCATTGCCAACGGGGTTTACGTGGCGGTGGTCAATCGCGTCGGCCAGGAACTGCCTGCCGGCGCCGCTTCGCCTGAAGCCGGAATCGAATTCTGGGGATCGTCGTTTCTGGCTGACCCCTTCGGGGTGATAGTGGCGGAAGCTTCGGCCGACCGGGAAGAGATTTTGATGGCTGAAGTGGACCCGCGGCGGATTGAGGACGTCCGGCGCCACTGGCCGTTCCTGCGCGACCGCCGGATTGACGCCTATCAAGGCCTCGAACGCCGCCTTTTGGATGATGAGAATTGAAGACACCCGTTGGCCGTCACCCGAGAGGTTCGCTCGCCACCCGCCACTTCCCGGTTCCGGCGGCGCTCGGTTTCCGGATGCCGGCCGAGTGGGAAGCGCACGAGGCCACGTGGATCAGCTGGCCGCACAATCGTCGCGACTGGCCGGGCAAGTTCGCGCCCATCCCCTGGGTTTACGGCGAAATCGTCCGGCACATCGGCCCGGGCGAGCGGGTGCGCGTGCTGGTGAATTCTGCCGGCCAGGAAACACGAGCCCGAAGGTTGTTGACCCAGATCGACGCCAACCTGCCTAACGTCGAGTTTTTCCGCATTCCGACCGACCGGAGTTGGACGCGCGATTTTGGACCCATGTTCGTGCGGCGGGAAGGGGGCGGCCGGCCCGAGCTGGCCGTGGTGCGGTTCCGGTTTAACGGTTGGGCCAAATATCCGAACTGGAGGCGCGATAACCGCGTCGCCGAGCGAGTGGCGCGGCGGCTCGGCTATCGCGTGTTTCCGGCCCGAATCGGCGCGCGGGACATTGTGCTGGAAGGAGGAAGCATCGACGTCAACGGGCGGGGATCGCTGCTCACGACCGAGGAATGCCTTCTCGATCCCGAAGTGCAAGCGCGGAACCCGGGCCTTGGACGAGCCGATCTAGAAACCGTCTTTGCCCGCTATCTCGGCGCTACGAACATCCTGTGGCTGGGGCGCGGCATCGCCGGGGATGATACCCACGGCCACGTGGACGATTTCTGCCGCTTCGTCGCGCCCCGCACCGTGGTGCTGTGCCGGGAAGCCAATTCCCATGATCCCAATTATCGCGCGCTCGAAGAGAACCGCGAGCGGCTCGAGGGCCTGCGGCTGGAGGACGGCTCGAAGCCGGAAATCGTCCGCCTCCCCATGCCCTCGCCGCTTTACCTCCGCGGCCAGCGCCTGCCCGCCAGCTACGCCAACTTCTACTTTGCCAATGCCGCCCTGCTGGTGCCGACTTTCAATGATGCCCATGACCGCTTGGCGCTGGGCACGCTCGCTGAGATCGTCCGCGACCGTCCGGTGATCGGCATCCACGCCGTCGATCTGGTTTGGGGACTGGGAACACTCCATTGCCTCACCCAGCAACAGCCAAAAGCCGAGACGCTGTGAACCCGCCGCGGTTCGGAACCGGACCTCGCTCGATGATCGGGGGGGGGGCCGGGCTTCGCGTGGCGGACGGCCTCGAAAGCATTGTAAAATGTCAGGGCAGGCCGAAGTGGCGGAATTGGCAGACGCACCAGACTCAAAATCTGGCGCTGGTCACCCAGCGTGGGGGTTCAACTCCCCCCTTCGGCACCAGCATGAGTTGATCGGAACGCCGGCCAGCCCGATGGCCTACAAGTCGGCGCCCATCTGCCGGAATAACTGGGCCGCGGCCTGAATTGTCTCTTCCACATCCGCCTCGCTGTGGGCCGCCGAAACGAATGCGGTTTCAAACTGGGAGGGTGGCAGATAAACCCCGCGCTCGAGCAGCCCGCGGAAGAAACGGCCGAATCGCGCCGTGTCGGACTTCTTGGCCGAGGCGTAGTTCGCGACCGGCTCGTTCGTAAAAAACAGGGTCCACATCGAGCCGATCCGGTTGGGCGTGACCGGGACACCGGCCTGGCGGGCGGCGGCGGAGAGCCCACTGACCAGCTTGGCGGTAAGAGCGTCGAGGCGTTCGTAGAACCCGGGCCGCCGAATCATCTCGAGGGTCTTCATTCCGGCGGCTACCGCCAGGGGATTGCCGGAGAGCGTGCCGGCCTGGTAAACAGGCCCGCCGGGGGCCACCAATTCCATGAGTTCCGCCTTCCCTCCATAGGCGCCGACGGGCAGACCGCCTCCGATCACCTTGCCCAGCGTGGTCAGATCGGGCCTGATTCCGTAAAGCTCCTGGGCGCCGCCGGGGGCGAGGCGAAAGCCGGTCATCACTTCGTCGAAAATCAGCAGGGTCCCGTGCTCGGCGGTCAGGGCGCGGAGCCTCTCGAGGAATCCGGGCTCGGGCAAGACGCAGCCCATGTTGCCGGCCACCGGTTCGACGATCACGGCGGCGAGCCGGCGGGGGTGGGCGTCGAAGGCCGACTCGAGCGCTTGAACGTCGTTGTAGGGAACGGTGAGGGTGAGCGCGGCCAGCGCCGCCGGCACGCCCGGACTATCGGGCAGGCCCAGCGTGGCCGCCCCGGATCCCGCCCTCACCAGGAGGCTATCGGCATGGCCGTGGTAGCAACCTTCGAACTTCAGAATGGTGTCGCGGCCCGTCGCCGCGCGCGCCACGCGCAAGGCCGACATGGTGGCCTCCGTGCCCGAACTCGTCAGCCGCACCCGCTCCACCGAGGGAAAACACTCGCGAATCCGCTCGGCCAGCTCCACTTCCCGCTCCGTACAGGCGCCGAAGCTGGTACCGCGATGAGCCGCTTCGACCACCGCCTCCACCACCTCGGGAGGGGCGTGCCCGAGGATCAGCGGTCCCCACGACATCACATAGTCGATGTAGCGGCGGCCGTCCACGTCCGTCAGCCGCGAGCCCTGACCGCTGGCGATGAAAACCGGATCCCCGCCCACGGCCAGAAACGCCCGCACCGGCGAGTTGACGCCACCCGGCATCAGTTGGATGGCGCGAGCGAAAAGGGTTTGGGATCGGCTGGCAGGCATGGGTATCGACTCGGGTCTGTCAGGTTATCGACGCCGGCTGTCCGCCGTCTTCACGGGCGAGGGGCGTTCCCCGGGATTCTCCTGAGCGCGACGACGGGGCGCGGCGGAAAAGCCACGTTCGGCAGGCGCGCCGCGCCCAACGCGCACCGATTTCCACTGCCGCCCGGGCGAACGTGGCCCCGACCCGCGCCCGCAGGCCGCCGTACGACTGGGAGCCCTCGATGAGGTTGTCGAGAAGCCGGACGAAACTGGGACTGCGGGCGGCCAACTGGACGAGGCGGGTGGTGGCGAACTCGCCGAGAAACTGGCCGTGATAGAAACGCTCGGCTAGGCGCGCGCCCAGGGCCAACTGCCCCCCGAAATCCAGCCGGATCAGCTCCGGGTACCTGTGCGGGGCGCCGGCGAGGAGCGCCTCGGCCAGCAATTCTCCCGAGCGCATGGCAAAGTAGATTCCTTCTCCCGTCACCGGATCAGCGAGTCCCGCGGCATCGCCAACCAGGGCCCAGCCGCGCCCGGCCAGGCGCGCGTCCTTCCAGCGTCCCACGCCGAGCGCGGCGAGCACGTGGCTGAACACGGGACCGCGCTCGGAAGCCGGCGCCGCCGGACGCCAATAGCCCGAGCGCAGGGCGAAGTTCTCGAGCCGGCGGCGCAGCTCCGGCATGGGGGATTCGCCCGCCTTGGCGCAGATGCCGACGGAGAGGTGGTCAGGGCGCGGAAACGCCCAGGCGTAACCCTCGAAGTCTTCAAAAAACTGCACGCGTACAACCCGGTCCCGGCCGCGCGCTCGCAGCGACTCATGGAGCGGCACGTAATGGCCGAACGTCAGCATGAAATCGCGGGCCGCAAAGCTGGGAGCTACGATGCCGCGGAGGCGGCTGCGGGCTCCGGCGGCCAGCACCAGGAAGTCCGCATCATATCGACCGGCCTTCGACTCAATTCGCCAAGCGGAGCCCTCACGGCGGAAGTCGAGCACGCGAGTTTCCACCAGCTCGGCACCGGCAGCGAGGGCGCGCCGTAACAGCAGCGCGTTGAGCACCGCGCGCGAATAAATCAGGAGGGGCCGCGCGAGGCGAAACCGGGCCTCTTCTCCCCGGCCCGAGGCGAACTCGACCCGGCGCGGGGCGGCGTGCGGCTGGGCGCTATCCCCCAAAAACGGGTAGCGGGCGAGCGCCTTGTAGGTTAAACCGCCGCCGCAGGGTTTTTCCCAGCCGCACCTCTCTTCAAACACCGTAACCCGCAACCCGGCGCGAGCCGCTTTCTCCGCTGCCGTCGCCCCGGCCGGGCCGCCTCCGACGATCGCCACGCGCATCATGGAACCGAGCGGGCTCCCCCTGCGAGGATACCACACCAACAACCCGATCCTTCTGGGCTACAATGAACTGTCGATGCTCGTCGAAGGAGATGACACATGCCGCAGCGCAAAGATTTGAAATGGAGCCAGCTCCGCGTGGGCCTCATGGTGAGCGTGTCCTTGATCGTGCTCGCCGTCGGCATCTTCTTTATCAGCGGTTCGGTGGGCTTCCTCACCACCAAGTACACCCTCCGAGTCTACTTCTCGACGGCGGGCGGGCTGCGCGAGGGCGCACAAGTGCGCGTGGCGGGAATTCCGGCCGGGAACGTCGACCGGATTCGCCTCTCCAACTCCGCCGATCCGGATCGCGCCGTCGAGGTGGACCTGAAAATCGCCAAGCGCTTTCAGCCGGATATCCGGGCCGACTCCGAAGCCGATCAGACGACGGCCGGGTTGCTCGGCGATACCTACATCGATATCTCCCGCGGCACGCCCAATCAGCCCGCCATTCCCCCGGGCGGCGTCGTGAAAAGCCATCAGGAGAAGGATATCAAGCAGATCGTCCAGAACGCCGACGACGTCATTTCCAACCTCCGGGTGCTTAGTTCCAAGCTCAACGACATCGCCAACCAAGTCACCTCCGGACAAGGAACCATCGGCAAGATGATTTACGACCCCTCGTTCTATAACACCATGAACGGGACGGTGGAAAAGGCGAACCGGATCGTGACCGAGGTGGGAGAGGGCAAGGGCACGGTCGGTAAGTTTCTGGTGGACGAGACGGTGTACAACCAGACGGTGGCGACACTTGACAAGGTCAATCACCTGGTCGACGAGGCCGAGAACGGCAACGGAACGCTGGCGAAACTGCTGAAAGATCCAACGCTTTATGACACCATGAGCAGAACCGTCCAGCGCGCGGATGTGCTGATGGATAACATCAACCAGGGGCGCGGAACCCTCGGCAAACTGGCGAAAGACCCCGAACTGTACAACCGCATGAACGACACCCTCGGGCACGTCGACAGCATCACGGCCCGCATGGACCGGGGCGACGGGTCACTCGGCTTGCTCTCGACCAGCTCTAAGCTTTACGACAATCTGAGCGCCAGCGCCGCCTCGCTGCGGGAGTTCCTGACCGAGTTCCGCAAAAATCCCAAGAGGTATCTCACGCTGCGGGTGCGGATTTTTTAAGGCGAGAGCCGGGGGTGGCCACCGCGGCTCTTTGCATTTCCCCCCGAGGGCTTGCTGATTCTATTGATTCGGCAACAGCGCCTGCTCAAACGACAAGGCGTTGACGTCCGTAAACCGCGGGGTTCCCGGCGGCAGCGTGGAGAGGCTTTGGAAGTCCGTGTCAAAATTCTCGCCTCGCGTCGGCGGGCTGTAAACCGTCGTGCAGCACTTGTAGATTCCGGTGGCCTGGCGGGAATAGTAAAAACTGACGATCGAGCCGCGATAGTAGAAGCTCTGGCCGCCCCAGTTTTCCAGATAGCGGAGGAAATTGTGAACCCCGCCGTCCGTACCGAAGTCCTGGGGTGTGGGGTAGCCGGTGGGCTGGGCGAACGAGATGTTCTTGCCGCTGATAATTCCCATACGATAGGAAGTTGTCGAAGCGTTGCGCCCGGAGGGGCTCGTCGGACTCGTGAAGCTGTTGGCGGTGCCCCAGCTATTCGAGAGAAAAGTTACGGCATCACCGATCACGGCCGCCGGGACATGGCAGCGGCCCGCCTGATCGTTGAAGACGTTGCCGGCCCCGAGCGTCGTATCCGCGTTGTAGTCGCCCCGCACATAGACGGGATTTTCGGCCGCGATGGTGAATCCGCCGTAGTTGCTGTTACCCTGGGGATAGGTGCAGTTCGCCGAGGAGAGCGGGGGCAGTTGACCGAGTGACCCGTGATAAATCCGCAGGGCGCGGCGGAAAAAGACCACGCTGTTCTTCCGCGCCACGTTGGCCGTTACCGTGGTGAAGGGAGAGATCGCGCACCCCGGCGTGTAAATGCAACTCCCCGCCGGCTGCACGATGTTGGGGTCTGGCGCCGCACCGTATGTATCCAGAAGCCCGTTGCCGTTGACATCTTCGGGAGACTCGCCGTTGTAATTGGCCGGTTCCAAAACTCCGTCCGGAGCGCCCGTCGGAGAGGCGGCGTTCACGATGTCCTCGTTACCGTATTCTCCCGTCTCGTGGTTGACGATGACCGGGTTGGCGGCCGGCGAGCTCGTATCCGGCGCCGGATCATAGTTGCCGCGCCGGTCCGAAAAATAGACGATGTAGCCACCGTAAGTGTTGACGGCCTGGGTGCCGCTGCACGTTCCGTGGACGGAGACGATTCCCTGGCAAGCAAACCACAGTTGCAGGCTGGAGACGTCCAGCTCGGCGTAGCTCATGATGCCGTTCATGTAAATGTTGCCGTCATTCGTATCCCGCCTGCTCCCTTCGCGGGTATCGTAGAGGTTAAGGGGAATATAGTCGTAGGGGCTGGTGCTGGCGGTACTGTTGCCCAAAGGACCACCCTGAGCCACCCCGCTGCGGGAAGCCGGCGGGCCGGTGGGATTCCCGTTGAGCGGCAGAGTGTTCACCTGCTCGAGGTGGAGGATGGGATAGTACGTCTTGCCTCCGGTGGTACACGGGCCCGTTTGCGACGTCCCGGAGCCGTTGACGTCGTTCGGATGTTCAATTCCCTGCTCCAGAATCTCCATCGTCACCGGCACCCAAACGGGCGGGGGGCCCACGCTGGTCTGCATGTCGATTTCGATATAACCTCCGAGCAGGGGCGTTCCGCTGGGCGTCATAAAGTCGTTGTCTTGGGTCTGATTCGTGGGGCCGCCGCTCGGGACCGGTCCGGGTGAGAGCGCGATCGGGGGATGGCAGGGGTCCACCGTATAGCCATAAAGGGCCGGAGCCGTCGGCAGGTTCAGCGTATTGTCGAGCGGCACGATGGCAGGGTAGCCGTTGACGTCCGTCGTCGGGTTACCCGGCTGTGAGGCCGGCAGCGAAGCGGCCGTGTCGGAAAGCAAGATGCGGAGGCTCGCCTTGTTCATGAAGCGCTCGAGACCCACCAGGGCCGCGTCCGTCGACAAGTCGCGGCGAATCAAGTCAATCGGTTGCGCTCCCGCCAAAGCGATCGCCAGGTTAAGTTTCTTCGCGCCCGTCTTCCCGTTGCGAATATTGGCGTTGTAAGTCACCAGCGACAGTTTCTGCCAATTGGGGTTCGCCGCGCTTCCGGGCCCGCCGGTCACGCTTCCCTCGCCCCACCCGAGCGGCCGGCACGGAGGGGTGGGAGGGCTGGAGCCATTGCAGCCGCCGGCGCTCTCAATCACGTCGACAGTGCCCGTGTAGTTCGAGGAGGTCGGCCAGCCGTTCGAAAGCTGCGTGCGAACGATGTCCTTGTAAGCCGTCACCTTGTCGGCCAGAACGAGCGTGTTCCCGTTGCCTTCGGCCAAAAAAAGGTTGCCGTTGGTGTGGACGCGCCCTCCAAAATTGAAATTGGGTCCGGCGAAGAACGAGAGGTCTTTGTCGGAAAAAATCCCGAACTCGAACACCGGTACCGCCACATCCTGCACTTGGCGGCTGAGCTTCACTTCGGTCTTGGTGAGTCCGTAATCGGCCATGGCCGTCAAGGTGATCGGCGTAATGATCCCCTGCAGCCCGGCGAGAGGCCCGGAGCCTCCGATGGTGCCCGTCACCGAGGCCAGCTTGCCGCCACTCTGCGCCGGGACCAGGCTGTAGATCGGGTACGTGACGCCGGGAATGACCGGCTGATACGCCGCCGCGCCCAGACTCTGGATGTTGGCCACCGTGAGAGGCGTCGTGGCCGACAAATCGGCCAGGTCCGCGCTCATCTTTTCCAGGCCGCCTTCGGCCGCGTAAAAGGCCACCGAGTCGTCGCGATTGCTGTTGGCCACCTTCTGCTCTCCCGTCACCATAAAATAGAACCCCAGCATCATCAGGGAGAAGATCAGCATCATGCCCAGAATAATAATCAGGGCCATGCCGGAATCCCGCCGATTTCTTTCATACCGCATACGCTGTTCCTCTCGATCGGACTCGATGCTCCCGCCGTCAGTACTTGTTTCTGTACGCCAGGTCACGAATCGTGACTGAGGTGTTGAGGGCATTGGTGAAAATTTGCTGCGTTGAATTGGGAAGAGGCGGCGTGGCGCCCCAGGCCGTAAGGTTGACTTTGGCGATCAGATTGTTCGCCTCCGGCGCCACCAGCGGCCCCGTCCATCCGGTCGTGCCGTCCGACAGATCGTAGTGAAACTGGAGCACATTGATGCCCAGGGCGATCGGCACCGCCGGCGCCGCGTCATACTGCTCCATGAGCGCCGGCTGCTGGCCGAGTCCGGGATTCTGCAGGAAGAACGTCGTCATATCAATCTTGTAAGCCACGGTGGCGGGCCACGTGCCGTCGGAGTTGGCCAAACTCGCCGGCGTTCCGCTGATCGCACCCGGTTGGTTCAGCCCCAACGGATCGGTGTTCCGGAATGTGATCAGGTTGTTCACGGTGTCAACCGCGGTCACCATGCCCAAAGCGTATCCATGGGTGTTGTTAAACATGATCAGATCCCCGACGTTGATCTGGTACTGGCCCGAACCCAGGTTAAACCCCGCCGGCCCGACCACGGTGACCTGCCATCCCGAACAGGCGCTGGGCAGCGGCGGGAGCGGCGAGGCAGCACAGCCGGCTGGGTAAGGAGGTATTCCCGCCGCCGATCCTGTTGTCGCCAGCGAGAGGGGCACCTGATAGGTGCTGGGAGTCGTCAACGGCGATCCTTCGAAGACCTGGTCGATGGCAATGGTGGTGATCTTATCGGTTGTCTGGGGCTTGACTCCCGTGACAATGGTCGGGCCACACTGGTAGCCCGGCGTGATGGCCGACAGAACCCCTCCGTTAGCAGGAAACGTGCCACAGCCGGCCGCGAATGCCGGCCCCGGCCACGTCACGGCGGTTGAGCCGCTCCCTTGGGGCATCGGAATCCCTCCCACCGGAATGCCGCCGGCTGTCGAGGTCAGATTGCGGGCGATCAAATCCACCCCTCCGCGCAGGTTCTGGTTCATGTCGGCAATGCTGGCCGCCGACTGAGTGGCGGAAAAAAGCTGGCTAAAGAGCGTGAACGCGGCCCCCATGACGATCAGCGTCAGCGCCATGGCAAACATCAGCTCGATGACCGTGAAGCCCGCGGGGGCTCTCGGCGCGGCCAGGCCCGCCTCCCGTCCCGACCTTCCCTCAGTCCTGACATGCGCGGGGCGAAGCCATTTTCCGCTACCGGCGCCCGCCGCAGCGCGCACGGATTCAGATGTAAGGCGACACATAGGTGGATACCGAGACCTGCCGGGTTTGGCCCGGCGGTGTCGTATATTTGATCGTGACCGTAATCTGCTTGACGTTGGCGTTGTTGGTGGCGCTGTCGGTAACGACGATCAGGCGCTGGTAGTTGTTGAGCGCCACGGTGACGTCGTCCGCCGTCCCCAGAACGCCGTCCGGCCCTGGCAGCGTCACGCTCTCGATGCCCGGCCCGTCGTCGGCCGTGCCGATGATCCCGTCCGCGCCCTCGGTCTTGAGCGCCTGCCAGCCGACCACGAAAATCCCATTCCCCGTACCCACGTTGTCGATCTTGTCGTAAGTGATGGTCGCGTTGTTGCGCGCCGAAAGAATGCCCTCCAAGGTCTCACGCGCCGCCTGGCGGGCGATGGTGTCTTCCTGGGCGGTCTGGACGGTGGCGAACCCGCTCGTGAACCCCCAGGCCAGCGCCATCAGCCCGATGCCCATAATGACGCCGGCAATCATCACTTCGAGGAGCGTGAAGCCACCGTCGTTACGAACGCCATCGGTATAGAAGCGTCGCATCCTGACAACCTCATCTAGTACCAGGCTGTGCCGTTAAAACGGTAGCCTTTCGTGCGTCCCGTCGCGCCCATGATCGTCACCGCCCGCTGCGTGTTCTTGTTTCCGGCCATCCCGAAAAACACGGTCCCGTTCACCGGCACCGCGCCGGAAAGCACTTCGCCGTCGCTTTGAAACGTCAGCTGACAGGGAGTGGTATTGCCGCTGCAATTAAACCCGGCCACGGGCCCGCTGTTGCCGAACCCATCCGGCGTGTCGGGAACCCCGGCCGTCACCGTGTAGGTAACGCCCGGGGGCAAAAACACATCAGCCACGGGCGTCGTGCCGGTCACCGCCCCGGTGGTGATGTTGATCTCCTGCCGCACCACCACGATTTCCGCCGTCCCGTTGAACGTCACCAGAAAGTTCCGCCGCTGGTCCACCGCTCCGAAGCGCGCCTGGCGAAGCTGGCTGACCACCGTCTCCAGGGCCGAGTCCGCCCGCACCATGGGAATCGTGTTGACGATGATCGTCCAGGCGGCCCCCACCAGAATTCCGGCGATGGTGATGGCGATCAGCAACTCAATCACCGAGAATCCGCTGTCCTTCCGCCTCACGCTGCTGGCCTCGCTTTCGCCGGCGTTCACCCAGGCTGCCCCCCTCCTCAGTCCGTCGGAGAATTCATCGGCAGCTTGCGGCCGTGTCATGAGCCAGGTCCGCCCCTTTATCCTCCCTCGGCGCTTTCGGCCCAGTTCCATGCCGGCGTGCCAGTTAGGCAGCTCGCGCGGCGGAAGCCCCGGGGCGCGGAACTAACCCACCGGGTCGTAATCCGCGCGTCTTCAAGCACGAGCTCTGAAGGCGCGGTGACGGCTAAAGGTTTAGCACTCGTTATTATACATGTGATACCCTAACTTTGCGGATGGCTGAACCCAGGGCTCACGGAAGGGCGGCATCCAGCCGATAAGTTGACATGACGGAGCGCTCGGAGCGGGAGCGCAGCGACAGCCGGAGGTGGAACCCAGAAGCGGGTTCGCGCCGCGCACGACCATGAACTTTCACCCGAGAAACAGCCAAGCGGTTCAGCGCCGGAGCCACACCGATACGTCCGCCGCTAATTTCCGCCCGCGCAGTCGACCAGCTGATCAGCCACACTCGGGTCTTACCTTGGTCGAAGTATTGATCGTAATGAGCATCGCGGCGGTGATCGCCGCGATTGCCGTGCCGAGCGCCACCAGCGAACTCAGAGACTATCGCCTCAGTTCCGATGCCTCGTCCGTCGCCGGCGTCCTGAACGTGACCAGGATGAAAGCGGCATCACAATACGCCCCCTATCGGCTGAACCTTTACACGGACACCGGCACGTACACCGTAGAGAGACTGTGCGGCGCGACCCCCTCGAGTATCGACGCCAACTGCACCACCGCTTACAACCCGTTCACGACGCCGCAGCTTGACCCGGCCATCGGCACCCAGTACATCGCGCCGGGCGACTCCTATCTAGCGTGCCACCCGGCGGCCGTCACGGCCTATCCGGGGTCGGTCGCCTCTGACCCGAGCGGGTGTCCGGGCGTGGGGCCCAACCCAATCCGAATCTATTTCAACACGCGAGGTTCGCCCGTCGACGGAGCCGGGAACCCGCTCACAACCGGCGTCGTCCTTTACATCACCAACCAGAACAACATGGTGGACGCCGTCACCATCTCCATCGGCGGGCGCGCGGCAGTGTGGAGCTGGAACGCGGGCGGCGGCTATTGGTCAATGCGATGACTGACCGACATAAGGCCGGACGAGGAGAAGACACCATGGCGAGGATCGCGCGCTGCGACGGCGGTGTGACGCTGATCGAGACGATGCTCGCGGTCGTCATCGCGCTCATCGTCGTCCTCAGCCTCGGAGGGGTCATCTTCAACGCCACCGTGACCAGCAATAACCAAGGCAAGGAAGCTACGCGGGCAACCATTTACGCCCAGGATAAAATGGAAAAGCTCCTCTCGCTGGATTTTAACGCCAACCCCTCGGACGCCAATAGCTGCACTCAGCTGGCTTCATCGCAACCGGCCAGCTGCAACACGACCGGAATTGCGGCCACGGGTTGGACGCAGGGTCTGCTCGCCGGCGGGCAGATCAGTCCGGAGCAACCGACATGCCCGAGCTCGGGCCCCTCGGTTGGCTATATCGACTTTCTTGATCAAAACGGTATGCAGCTCGGCGGAAGCTCGTGTGCGGCCCTGACCGGTACCGTCGCGTACATCCGCATGTGGCAGATTACCGATACCGTGGTCGACGCACTTTCTCCGGCGCGCGTCATCGGCGAGAAACAGATTACGGTGGCGGTCTACTCCACCAACGCGCAGAACAGCCTGGGGGGTAACCCCATTGTCGTGCTCACGAGTTCATTGACCGACCCGAATCCGTAGCGGCGAACGGCGCCTGGCGGTCCTCCGCAGGAGTGGCATGAGACGAACCGGGAATCGGGCTTCAAGACATTTCGGGCCGGGATTTTCGCTCCTCGAACTCCTGGCGAGTGTCGCTATCATCGCCGTCATCATGGGAGCACTGTTTACCTTCATCTATCAGGCGCAGAAAAGGTACCAGGGCAACCAGGTCGTGTCAGAATCCAATCAGGATGCCCGCGCCGCCCTGGAAGTCATGACCCAGGAGATTGGGCAGGCCGGCAGCAACCCCAATTTCACCGCCAACAAGTGGCCGGCGGGGGCATCGATCAACATATCGAGCGAGCCGGTGGCCAGCCCGCAGCCGCAATGCGTCACCCTCAACGACATCAACCAGATCTACCCCGGGGACTGGCTGGCCGTGGACACGGGCGCGAACTTTGAACTGGCTCAGGTCATCACGACCAGCAACTATACCTCCAGCCCCAGCCCTCCCTGCGCCGCCGGGATGACACCGCCGTGGATTCAGCTCGTCCTGGAACAAGACCACTGCCAGTCGGGAGCGGCGGGATGCACGGCCCCCGAGCCGGCTACGAATCCCTGGCCGTTCCCCATCGCCAGCTACAAGCAGCCTTATCCCAGCGGCATTCTGACCGGTACCGGGACCTCGGACGATAAGACTCTCGAGTTCTTCGGCGATATCAACGCCGATGGCGTGCTGAACTACGTTGTCTACAGCTTGTACGCCCCGGCCGGGGCGCCGACGGTGACCATCAACGGCAACCCCTATACCCTTTACACCCTCTACCGCTCCATCACTCCGGTCACCTTTACGGCCGGTGCTGTCAACAATCCCGCGTCGCCCATGGTGCAGAACGTGCTCTACAACTCCGCGCTTAAACAAGGGCCGACCGGCCAGCCGATCTTTGCCACCTCCACCGTCACCGTGGGGGTGGTTCCCAACATCCTGACGGTGGTGGGAACGGTCGTGATCAACCTGAGCATTGCCGTGAACCCCCAGGATCTTGAGACCGGCAGCGTACAATACTATAACCTCGCGACCCAAATTCGCCCGATGAATTTGACCGCAGCCATCGCGGTCAACGGCGCCGGCGGCGGCAAGCTATTGCCGTTGCAACCAGCCGGCCTGCCCATGAGCAACCCCGTCAACTATTACCAGTGAGGAGCCCCAAGATGCCCGCCCCACAACCGATCGTCCATCGAGCGCCACGCCAATCGGCAGATCAAGGCATTGCCCTGATTCTGGTCATGCTGGCCCTGGTCGTGCTTTCCGTACTCGCCGCCGCGATCGTCTTCACGGCGCGGTCAGAGACCATGGCCAGCTACAATTACAAGATGAACACGCAGGCCGATTACTTGGCCAAGGCCGGCATCCAGCAGGCTACCAACTGGTTCCGCAGTTCCAAGTATCAGGCCGTCTCGCCATCGCAGGCCAGTACGTACTACGGCGTCACTTCCGATGGCTCGGTGTTTAACCTTTACACCGCCAACACGACGCCGGTGCAGTGCATCAGCGGCTGTCCCAGCAACAACGCGGCCGTGCAGTTGATGGGAATCTCCGGCACCTCCAATTATCCCAACCTGACCAACGCCGCCGGCGTCCCCGTGGCGACGGAATTCTCCAATGACCTCGTCAACGTTCGCGTAAGCGGGGACAACAACGACTCCGGCACGTTTTCCGTGAACGCCGTTCTGCTGAACTACCAGGTCGTGAACACGGGCACCGCGCCGGCGCTGTCGACTCAAGCCGTCGAAACCTGGCTCATCACCTCTCGCGGCACCTGGACGGGCGCGGCAGGGCAGAATGGCCCCTCCGCCACTGCCGTGGAAAAAGCCATCGTTCAGCCGATCTACACTCCCACCTGGGGCAACGCACTGTACGGGTTCTGCTCGGTCACCATGCAGGGTAGTTCCGGAGTCTGCACGGATGCGTTTAATTCGGCCTTTGGCCAGTATGGCGGAGGTAACAAGAGCGTGGCTTCGGGGGCGTGTAATTCGTCTTCCTCCAACGTCATCGACTCCGGAGCGGGCGTGGGAGCCAATGGCAGTGTAACCCTGGGCTCCAACGTCACCGTGGCCGGGAACGTCACGGTCGGACCGGGCGCGGCGGCCTCGGCGGGCGGTGCGGCCTGCGGCAACGGTTATAACGGCAGCACCAGCTCGGTGTTAGGCGAGGTCGTGAACGGGCCGCAGAAAACACCGCCGCCGGCACCGACGTTCCGCCCCGGTTTTCCCGGCTCCGCGCCCAGCTACTCCGGCGCGGTGACCCTCCCGGTTAACTACTCGCCGTGGCCCACAACCGGCAACTTCCCGCTCGTACCCCCCAGTGTCGTCCCTTCCAATTCGCCGCCGTTCCCAGCCAATCTCCCCCAGGGCCAGCCCTGCATGGATTCCACTTGTAGCGGCACGGCGCAACATCCGTACGAGATATCCAGCATCTCGCTCAGCGGGGGGACGAGCAGCGCTGTCAACCTGATCGGCGGCCCGGACGTCCTCCACCCGGTCTATTACGATATCGGTAGCCTCACGGAGTCGGGGAAAGGGGAGATGAACGTTTCCGGTTACGTCGTTTTGAATGTGCAGACCACCCTGAGCATCACCGGGCAGGGCATCACCAACGGCATCAGCGGCGTCGTCGATATTCCCCCCGAGGCCGTGGTGATCAATTTCGCCGGCACCAGCGTCAGCCTCGGCGGCAACGGCGCCATCTCGGCTCTCATCAACGCTCCCAATGCCACCGTCACCGTGGGCGGCGGCGGCAGCAAAGGTTACATGGTCGGCTCCATTCAGGCCAACAGTATCAGCGTCCAGGGGGGTTACCCCGTTCATTACGATTTACAACTGAACCGAGCCGGCGGCACCATCGGCGTTCCGATCACCACCGCCTATTCCCGGCAAAAAATGTAGGCTCCGTCTTTTGCCACCCCGGTCGATGTCCCTCCCAGGCCGCGGCCGGCCCCGATGGCAACGCTCTCCCGGCGTCGGGGACTCAGCCTCGCGGCAAGATTTGGGCGTCGGTACCGTGAGTCGGCATGGGGGAAAGAAAAGACGGCGGGGAGAAGCGGCCGCCGAGCGGCGGAGGACCGGCTTCTATATCCCCGGGGGGACCACGGCGTGCTGGTTGGGCAGCTCGCGCGGCGGAGCCCCGGCGCGCTCGGGAGGCGCCGGAGCCGGTTCCAGGAGCTGCTCCTTGCGCCAGATCAAGGCGTTGGTATCGTACGCGGCTATTTCAAACGCTTGGCCGTGAGTGATGGCGTCACAGGGGCAGGCTTCCACACAGTAGCCGCAAAAGATACAGCGGTTGTAATCGATATTGTAAACCTTGGCGTAGCGTTCGGCGGCGCTGATGCGGTGATCGGCGGTATTCTCCGCCGCCTCGATGTAGATGCAGTTGGCGGGGCAGGCGGCCGAACAGAGGAAACACGCCACGCACTTTTCCAGGCCGTTCTCGTCGCGGCGCAAGATGTGCACGCCTCGGTAGCGGTCCTCAAAGTGCACCGGCTCGCGCGGATAATTCTCCGTCACGGTCGGCCCCAGCATATTCTTGAGGGTGACCGTGAATCCCTTGGTCACCGCGACGGTGGCTTCCGCGACATCCTTCAGAACATTGGGCATGCCGGCTCCCGACTCCTCAGCCAGTATACGGCAGGGGCGCGGCTGCGTCAAATCGGCTGCCAGACGCGGGCCGGCGGCGCCCGAACCTGACGCCGGGCGCAAGGCTTTGGGGTAAGGCCTTTATCGGTGCGGCGCGGAGGCCGAAGGATCCTGCCGGGCGACCCGCGCGGCGCTGGCCATCTCCCGCTGGCCTTCTACCCGCAGCGCGAGCGGGCTCGAAGCGTGCCGGGTGGGCGAATTGGACTCGACCTCGGCCACCACGTAGATGGGCTGCCGGATCGGCTTCGCCCAATCTTCCGCCTTGAGGGTGAAGGTTCGGCTGGTCTGCGTTTCGGTGACCAGCACTCCGTTCAGGCCCACGTTCACTACCCGCACCCCGGGCGGAAGGTTTTCGACGAAACACGGCACCCGCCCCTTGAAGCCGTTGCGGCGCTCCACGTGCAGCGTCACCTTGACTTCCTGGCCCGGCTGCAGGGCGATTTCCCGAGGCTCGGCGGTGACGATGACATCCGGCGGCGGAATGATCGAAGCCAGTTGCAGCGCCGCCGCGCCGTTGGCGACGCGCGTCACGTCCCGGCCGTTGATCCGGGCGTGGCCCACGAACCGGATGGGCGACGGCGGCGCATCCACCGCGGCTTCGGCTGAGGCCGCCAGCACCACCACCGTCGAATTCTGTCCCGCCGGAATCGTGGCCGGGCTGGCCGTGACGCCTTTGGGCAGCCCCTTCACTTCAATTTCGATCGGACCCTCGTAGCCCGGGACGCGGTTCGCCGTCACCGTCACCGGCAGCGTGCCTCCCTTCGGAATGTTGGGATTATCGGGCGAGGCGGAGAGCCGGTAATCCGGGGCGGCGTCTCGGATCGCGAGCCGGTAGGCGAAGTCCGGACCCTCCAGGCCGCGCACATCCTGCAAGCGCAGAATGTAGTCGCCGTCCCGGGGCGCGACGAAATCGAGGCGCGAGTCGGTGCCGTAACCCGGGCCGCCGTCGTCATTGCGCCACGTCAGGTGGAAGACGGGCAGGCCGTTCGGAGGGAATTCGGCGCCGGGCGGCAGGATGTCGGCCTTATAGACCGGGGTGTTGACGGGGTGCACATCCGGCGAGGTGCCAAGAAACGCCAACCGCAAGCCGTCCACTCCTTGCAGGATCGTGTCGGCGTCGGGCTGATCGGGCACGAAGGCGACGCGGTCGAGCTCGTCGCCGACCATCAAATAATCTCCCTCGCGCAGGCCGCTGGTGGTATTCAGGCGGATGCCCAGGGTGCGCGAGTCACGATCGGCCAGCGTGGTGGTGGTTTCGTTGAGGCAGCGGATGGTGGCGCGAGGGATCGGGCGGCCCTGAGCGTCGAGCACCTCGATCACCGAATCGAGCGGCGAGCCGAGACGGGCGGCGGCCACCTCGATCGTCAGGTGCTGGCCCTGGCGAGCCGTAAAGCGAAAGTCATCTTCATCGGGCTTTGCGCCGGCCTTCCGGTCTCGGCCAATGTGTCCGTTGATCGTCACCGGAATGGACACCGGTTGGGCCTCGGCCGGCGTGTCATTGGGTTCCCGCTCGAGGATTTCCGGTTCATTTCCGACGGCCAACGTGACGGGGTCCAGCGCAGTGCCGGCCGGCGTTTTCACGCTCACCGGCAGGGTCGTCCAGCCGTCCGCCGAGCGGGGAGGATCAACCTTGATCTGGCGGAGGCCGCCAAGGTTGACGCCGCTCACGGTGACCTCGGCGGGCTGCCCGGCGCGGACACCGAGCGGGAAGACGCCGGTCACATAAGGCAGTGCTCCGGCATTTAAACGATAAAAATGGTCGGGACCTCCGCCCTTTTCCCGGTCCGTAATGGCCAGCGTGTAGGCGCCGTCGGCGGGCAGCTTGGCGGTGAGCACGGCGTCGGGGTGGCGATCATATTCTCCGGCCTGGGCCAGGAGGCGGCCGGAGGCGTCGCGCAGCATGAGCATCGACTTGAGCTGCGAGCCGAGGGGCGCGGCCACGACCTGAAACACTAGCTCCTCGCCCCGCTTGCCCGAGAACTGATACACATGAGTGTCGCCCGGCGCCGAAAGGACGCCGACCAGCGTGGCCGGCAACTGCACCGCCTGCGCTTCGCCCGCGCCGCCCGCCTTCTGCTCAATTTCGGGCAGCGACCCCACCTCCAGCACACCGCGATTGGAGGTGCCGAGCGGCGTGCGGATGCGGAACCAGTGGAGGCCGGAAGGCACGTTCCCCGCCACCGTCACCTGCATCTGAACGGACTGCTTCTTGCCGAGCGGAACTTGGGCGCCCAGATCGACCCCGGGCCGCGGGCCGGCGATCTTTTCCGGAATATCGGTCACCTGAACAACCCGGGCCGCGATGCCGGGCGCGTCAAAGATGACGTCCTTCACGTTGGCGAGATTTCGGCCGTCCACGGTGAAGGCGGCGGTGGTGCCGCGCTCAATGCCGGACGGCCATACCTTGTCAATACTGGGCGGAATGATCGGCTCGTCGGCCGCCACAGGCTTGGCAACCAGGAACCCGCCCGCGATCAGCATTCCCAAAAAGATCGACTTGGTCTTCATGGCGAACCTCGGAAACGATATTCGGCCCGCTTAGCGACTGGCCCTCGGGCTCCCTTCGGCCCGGCTCGATGGCTCAAGCGGCTTGAAGGCCAGAAGCGGTCCGACGGCTTGCTGGTAAGTCATAGCATCATAAAGGGTAAGGCTGCCGTCAAAGCGGCCGGCGGCCAGCCACCGCCCGTCGGGGCTCAGGCTAAGGGCCTCAACCCAATCTGGCTGATGAGCGATCACGCTGATAGGGTTGAGCGTCACGGCGTCGCGAAAGCGGATCGAGCCGTCCGCCGAGCTGGTGATGATCGTCTTGCCGTTCGGCGACCAGAGAATCTGCAGGATGCTGTCTTCGTCGGCGATCAGGGATTGGATCAACCGGCCATCCTGATCGCCTAACTTCCAGATATAGATGGTTTTATCGTAACCGGCGGCGGCGATTTCGCGGCCATCCGGGGAGTAGGCGAGGCCCGTCAAGCCATCCGTCGCGTCGCTAAGGGTATAGAGCCGCTGGCCGGTCGCCACATCCCAGATCTTGACCGTGCGATCCTGGGACGCCGAGGCCAGCCGCCGGCCGTCGGGGCTGAAGGCAACGCCGAATACGGCGTCAATATGGTCTTGTAAGTTCTTGATTTCCTTGCCTGTCCCTACATCCCACAGCTTCACCATCTTATCGTAGCTGCCCGAGGCCACCAGACGCCCGTCCGGACTCCAGGCCACCGCATAGATGCAGTCCGTGTGGCCTTGCAGCGTCTTGACCAGCCGGCGCGTCGAAACCTCCCAGATCTTGATCTCTCCCGAGCGTTGCGGCGGGCCGCCCCCGGCTGCGAGCAGCTTGCCGTCCGGGCTAAATGCCACTGAACGCACGTAGTCCGCATGCCCGCCGAGATTGGCCAGCACCCTTCCCGTGGCTGGGTCGAGGAGCCGCACCTCTTTGTATCCGCCCACCGCCAGAAGTTTGCCGTCCGGAGAGAATCGGACCGAGGAGACCGGGGAGATCACCGGAACCTGCGGCTTGATATCCGGTATCGCCAATGGAGTCAACGTCTTGGCAGCTTCGCCGGGAGCCGGGCCGGGGGCGCCGAGATCAATCCACGCCTTGATGATCTCGATCTCACTGGCAGGTAAGGGATTGCCCCCAAACGGCATCCGCGGCTGCACCTTCCCTTCCAGCATCTGGACAAGCCGGCTCTGCTCCGCCTTTCCCGGCACAATCACCGGACCGTGCTGGCCACCTTTCATGAGGCTGTCATACGTCTCCATAACCAGGCCTCCCATTCTGGAGGCGCTTGAATGGCAGGCCAGGCAGTTCTTCTGGAGAATCGGCGCGACTTCGCGGTTAAACGCCGGCGAATCAGCAGCTTGGACGCATCGGAGCCAGCCTCGTAGCGGCCCAACGGTCACCGCGGCCAACACCGCCGCCACGGCCCACATCCGACTTAAGTTATTGAGGCTAAATAATTTGTTAAACCTGTTGTGCATTCGCCGGCAAAACCCTGTCCCTCTGAGAATCTTTCGCGCCCTCAGTGATTGAACATGAACTCCTCGCTGGTCAGCATAGCCCAAGCCATGTCCGTGAGGGCGGCGTGCCGTGGATTGGTGTTTGCAGGCGCCCCTTGCTGTTCTGCCTGGTGCAGAGCGTTCACCAGCGCCGACCGTTCGGCGTCCGTCGGATAGCGGCTAAACGACGCCAAATACAGATAGTTAACAATCTGATCGTCCGAAAATCCAAGTTTCAGCAGCAGATTAATGGAACTTGAAGGGTCTCTCAGCTTGTTGTTCAGCGTATCGCCATTAATGATATGGAGCGCCTGCGTGACCGTCGGCACCGACGTTCGCTCGCTTTCGCGGGTCTGCTGGCGCACGGGACGCCCGAAGGCGTCGAGAAAATAAGAGGTGACGGCGGTATCCGGAAGTTGGAGCGCTCGAGTGCCCAGAGGATAACCCTCAAACTTCTCCGGGACTTCCGTCACCTCGGAGTAGGCGTCCAGCAAGACTTCGGCGGGCAGCCGCCGGATGACGTAATGGGAACCGTACTTGTCATCCTGGACGTTTTCTTTCAAAGGCTTAGAGGAAGCCTGGTAGGTCGCCGACTGCATGATCGTGCGGATCATGTAATCCACATCGAAGTCGTGGGCCACAAAGTCCTTCACCAACGCCTCGAGCAATTCATCGTTCGTCGCCGGATTGGTATCTCTCAGATCGTCCACCGGCTCAACCAGCCCCCGCCCCATGAAGTTGCGCCAGATGCGATTCACGATATTGCGGGCGAAGTATGGATTTTGCGGCGAGGTCAGCCACTCGGCGAAGTACAGGCGCGGGTCGCCCGGCGTTGAGAGGGGCAACGGCTTGGCATCCAAGGGCTTGGGCGGCAGGACCTTCATAAACCGGTCGTCCGTAAACTCCCCGGTGGGGGCCGAGTAGACGGTCACGCCATTCAAAATCGTTCCCACCCCCGGCCGCGATCCTGCCGGCTCGGAGGTCTTCAGGCGCACCCGCGCGAACAGGTTGGCCATGCCGTAGTAATCCTTCTGGGTCCACTTGGCCAGCGGATGGTTATGACAATGGGCGCACGTGATGGTGACGCCCAGAAACGCCTGCGCCATGTTTTCGGTGGTATCCAGCGGGTCGCGATGGATCACCCAATAGTTCGCCGCTCCGTTCACCCGCGTGTCGCCGGTGGCGGTGACAATCTGGTAGACAAACCGATTCCAGGGCGTATTCTTGGCCACGTTCTCTCGAATCCAGTCGTAATAGCTCCACATGCCGTCACTCGAGAGACGGTTGCTCGAAACCAGCAGCAGGTCCGACCACTTGTACGCCCAATAGTCCACAAATTCCGGCCGTTTCATGAGCGCGTCGATCAGCTTCTGGCGCTTGTTGGGCGAGCCATCTTTCAGGAAGGCTTCCACCTCGTCGGGACGGGGCAGGATGCCGGCGGCGTCCAGGTAGGCACGGCGAATGAACTCGGCATCCGTACACAAGGGTGACGGGGGAATGTGGAGGACGGCGAGATGCTTCAGGATATAGTCGTCGATGTAGTTGTGGCGGGGGGCGTTCTGGAAGACGGCCTCCTGCAGACGATAGGGGAACGGGATGCGCAGCCGCGAGAACGTCACATGGCTCTGATACCACACTGTGACCGGAGCCTCGCCGTAGCCGTGCATGGTCACGTGGCCGTTGTTATCCACGGTGGCCACTCCCTCGTCGCCGCTGTCAAATTTCGCCCAGCGCGTCACGTCCTGTCGGTGGCCGTCGGAAAAGCTCGCCGTCACGATCAATTGCTGCTCCGCTCCCGGCCGCAGGGATGCCTCGGCGGGCAGCACGTCGATCCGGGTAACGCGCGCGTCAGATTCCGCCGGCGCCGGCATCCCTTGCGCGATCCAGCCCGACAAAACCTGATATTCCGGCGATCCGACGGCGAACCGCCGCCCGCCGCCGTGAGGGATCGTCAGGGTCGGCTTGAGCAGGATCAGGCTCTTGGCCGGCTCGATCCGTTCCGTGCGGCGCGCCAGCGCCTGATGGGTGAGCGTGTAGTAGTCCGTCTCCGGATCATAGCCGCGCAGGGTCAGCTTGAAGCCGTTCTTGCCCGCCGCCGCTCCATGGCACGGACCGGAGTTGCAACCCATCTTGGTCATCACCGGCAAGACATCGTTCCGGAAGCTCCACACAAAAGGAACCGAAAAGTCCTTCACCGTGACGCTGGCCGCGGCCCGATGCCCGCTCACCGTGGCGGTGATCGTGGCTTGGCCGTCTCCCTGAGGGTGAGCGAGGTGGTCGGCGTCCACAATCACCACGCGAGCGTTCGAGGTGGCGATCTCAGCCTCAGAGGTCACATCCTCCTGGTGGCCGTCGGCGAACGTCCCTTCCACCACCACGCGCTGCTCGTAACGCGGCCCCACAATCGAGAACGAGGCGGGGAGAATTGCAATGCCGACCAGCGGCGACCCCGCCTCCGTCGCGTGCGCGGGCACCGGCTCGAGGGGCTGGGCGGCCCGGGCTTCCGGTTGTGGCCCACCCCCCGCGCGGTAGGGCGCGCCCGAACGAGGGCGCATCC
>CADDZC010000039.1 GCA_902812365.1 Acidobacteriota bacterium
GCTCGGCTCGGCGCCCCCCGGCCCGCGCATCGTGCCGAGCTTCCTGGTTCCGGCCGTGGCCCGCGTCGCCCTCCGGCGAGTCCGCCAGGGCGATACGCCGGCCTCTTCCGAGCTCGAGGCGTGTTACGTTCGCCGCGCGGACGCGGAACTGAACTGGAAGGACCCGCAGGACTGATGGCGAAAGCAGGGAAGGTCAAGGATCGGGAGCCGGCAGGCCACGTCTTTCGATGACGATTCGGATTTTCACGCCCGACGATCTGGAAGGGCTGCTGGCCGTCCAGAAGGAAGCGACCGGGGCCGCGCAGTGGGGCGCCGCCGACTACGCGCGGCTGGCGGCGAGTCCGGGCGGCTTGATCCTGGTGGCCGAGGCCGGCGGCGGCTCGGGCATCGTCGGATTTGCCGCCATGGCGCAAATGGCCGATGAGGCGGAGCTCCGCAACATCGCCGTGCGCCCGCTTTACCAGCGGCAGGGAGTGGGCAGAAGACTGTTGGAACAGGCTCACGAACGGCTGCTGGAAGCCGGCGTCAATCGCCTCTACCTCGAGGTCCGGCCGTCGAACCGGGCCGCTGTTGAACTTTACCGATCGCTGGGTTACAGCGTGCGCGCCGAGCGCCGGAAGTATTATCAAGATCCGCCGGAAGACGCCTTGGTGCTCGGTTTGGAACTCGTGGCCAAGGAGGAATGAGCTATAATGGCCGCTGCCGGGCCGGAAATCGGCGGTACGCCCGGAGGCGAGGCACACTCATGAACCTTCGTTCGCGGAGGACTCCTCCGCTGCTGAGGGCGGTTTTGTGCGCCGGCCTGGCGCTGGCCAGCGCTAACCGTGCGGCGCGGGGCCAGGCGGGCGCGGCCAGCCCGGAACCCTCCCAGCCCGCGCTCGCGCCGGTCATTCATGGTCTCGACGTGGCCAGCATGGACACAACCTGCCAGCCTTGCCAGGACTTCTATCACTACGCCAACGGCGAGTGGCTGAAGAAGAATCCCATCCCGCCCGCCTACCCGAGTTGGGGCCGCTTTAACGAGCTGGCGGAGCGCAACCGCGAGGAGTTGCGCCAGATTCTGGAGGAAGCGGCCGCCGACCGCAACGCGCCGCCGGGCTCGAACGAGCAGAAGATCGGCGACTTTTACGCCAGCTGCATGGATGAACGCCAGATTGAGGCCGCCGGAATCCGGCCGCTCGAGCCGGAATTCGAGCGCATCGAGAAGCTCCGGAGTTTGGCGGATCTGGTAGACGAAATCGCCCATCTGCAAAGCGAAGGCGTGGGCGTGCTGTTCAATTTCGGCTCGACGCAGGATGAGAAGAACAGCTCCCAGGTGATTGGCGGGGCCGAGCAGGGCGGTCTGGGCCTGCCGGACCGCGACTATTACACCCGGACGGACGACAAGTCGAAGGAGCTGCGGGCCAAATACCTGCAGCACGTCGCGAAGATGTTCGAGCTGTTGGGCGACGGCGCGGGCCGCGCCCAGGCCGAAGCGTCGACGGTGATGAACATCGAAACGAAGCTGGCCGAGGCGTCCATGACTCGCATCGAGCGCCGCGACCCGGTGAAGACGTATCACAAGATGAGCCGCGACCAGCTGAAAGCCCTTACCCCCGCCTTCGGCTGGGTCCGTTATTTCCACGATCTGGGCTTTCCCAACATTCAGACGGTGGACGTGGCGCAACCGAAGTTCTTTGAAGAAATGAACCAGGAGCTGACGACGGTGCCTCTGGCCGACTGGAAGGTCTATCTGCGGTGGCACTTGATCCACGCCACGGCCCCGGCGCTCTCCTCGGCCTTCGTCAACGAGAACTTCGAGTTTTACGGCCGCACTTTGGAGGGCACCAAGGAACTTCTGCCGCGCTGGAAACGTTGCGTCGCCGCTACCGATCGCCAGTTGGGCTTCGCGCTGGGACGGGCTTATGTAAAAAAATACTTTCCGCCCGAGGCGAAAGCACGAGCGCTGGAGATGGTCCATAACCTGATGGATGCCCTGCGGGATGACATCCAGCACCTGTCGTGGATGGGACCGGCGACCAAGAAGCAGGCGCTCGCCAAGCTCGATGCCTTCCAGCTTAAGATCGGCTACCCCGACAAGTGGCGGGACTATTCGGCGTTTCACGTGGACCGCGGCCCTTACGTGCTCAACACCCTGCGGGGCGACGCTTACGAAAACAACTACGAGTTGGCCAAGATCGGCAAGCCCGTCGATCGCACGGAATGGCAGATGACGCCGCCCACCGTGAACGCCTATTACGATCCGCAGATGAACGAGATTGTCTTTCCGGCCGGCATCCTCCAGCCTCCTTTTTTTGACGCCCAGCGCGACGATGCCATGAATTACGGAGGCATGGGGGCCGTGATCGGCCACGAGATGACCCACGGCTTTGACGATGAAGGACGGCAGTTTGACGCCCGGGGCAATCTGCGCGACTGGTGGACGCCGGAGGACGCCAAGAATTTTCAGCGGCGCGCCGAATGCGTCGAGAAGCAGTTCGACGCTTATGTGGTGGAGGATCACCTCCATGAAAACGGCAAATTGGTGCTCGGCGAAAGCATCGCCGATCTCGGCGGCTTGAAGATCGCTTACCGGGCGCTCGAGAAGAGTCTGCAGGGCAAGCCCCGCCCGCGCCTCGACGGGTTCACTCCCGAGCAGCGGTTTTTCTTGGCTTTCGCTCAAGTCTGGGCCAGCAACGACCGGCCGCAGTATGAACGGCTCCAGGTCAGCATTGACGAGCATCCGATCGACCGCTTCCGCGCCATCGCCGCTCCCTCAAACATGCCGGCGTTTGCGCAGGCGTTCGGCTGCCACGCCGGCGACGCCATGGTGCGGCCGGCGAGCGAGCGCTGCGAGATCTGGTAGCCGTCACCCGAGGGACGAAAGGGGCCGCACCAGCCGGCCGCACCCAGCCAGTGGTTCCGTTGGTGAGGCGAGCGGCGCTCTCGGTGGCCCGGCCGGGGAGGGCGAAGCGGAGGGTGAGCCGGATTGACAGCTCTTCGAGCTGTGTTATACTTTTTATCGTAAGGGGGCGGCTCGAACAATCCCTCCCGGATGGGGCTGCCGCCAGCTCGGAAGTCCATGAGGCAATTTTTCTCGCCGCTCTATTTCACCTTATAATTCGAATTGAGGAACCGTGGAGGCCGCGCACTGCAAAAGAGAGCTACTCATTGAGATTCCGCCCGACGTTGTGAATCGCGAGACGGAGAGCGTGACTAAGGAGTACGCCAAGGTGGCTCGTATCCCCGGATTCCGGCCCGGGCGGGCGCCCCACAGTTTGGTGCAGCGCCGCTTTCGGGACGAAATCCAGAGCGACGTTGTGCAATCGCTGGTCCCCAAGTTCTTTGAGAATGCCGTCCGGCAAAACAACCTTTCCGTGGTCGGCCGCCCGCGCTTTGACGACCTGAAGTTCGAGGCCGACCAGCCGCTGCGCGTGAAGGCCACGTTTGAGGTCTACCCGGAGTTTCAGCTCCGGGAGTATAAAGGTCTGGAGGTGGAAGAAGAGCCGGCCACCGTGACCGAAGACGACGTGGCGAAGGCCCTCGAAAATCTGCGCGAACACTGGGCAACGTTTGAAGTGGTCTCCGACCGCGCCGCCGAGATGGACGACTACGTCATGGTCAGCTACGAAGGTCGCGACGCCAGCGATCCCTCGTCCACTCCGGTTGCTTGGCGCGAGGGCAGCGTGCACCTGGGCGGGAAAGGGACAATTCGAGAGTTTACCGATAACCTGATCGGCGCGAAGCCCGGGGAAACGCGGGAGTTTGATGTGACCTATCCCGCCGACTTTCCGCAGAAGAAGCTGGCCGGCAAGACGCTCCATTACCGCGTGGAAATCCAGAGCATCAAAAGGAGAGTGTTGCCGGCGGTGGATGACGAGCTGGCCAGGACGGTCAGTGAGTTCTCGACCCTCGAGGAGTTGAAGCGGGATATCCGCCGGAAACTCGAGGCGCAGCGCCGTCGCGACGTCGAACAATCGGCCAAGCTCAAGCTGATCGAAAAGCTCGTGGAGGCACATGAGTTTCCAGTGCCCGAGGCGTTGGTGGAGGCGCGGCTGGAAAGAAAGTTGGAACGCCTGGTCGGTCAGCTCCTGGCGCAGGGGATCGACCCGCGGACGGCGTCGATCGACTGGGGCAAGATGCGCGAGGAGGCGCGTCCCGATGCCGAAAGGGAAGCGCGCGGCATGATGATCCTGAGTAAGATCGCCGAGGCGGAAAAGATCGAGTTGAGCGAGGAAGAGTTGGACGAAGCGATCCGCGAGATGGCGGAAGAGGGGCGGGAAACCCCCGCGGCCCTCAAAACCCGCTTGACAGAGACCGGCGAGATTGATAAGCTTAAGTCTAGCCGCCGCAACCAGAAGGCCCTGGACTTCATCTACCAAAACGCCAAGATCGTTCGTCGAGCGAGCCAGCCAGATCATGGGCCGGAGGCGGCGGGACGGCCTGAACCGATGGGTGTTGAAGAACAACGATGAGAGACGCGGGAATGACACTGGTGCCAATGGTCGTCGAGCAGACCAACCGCGGCGAGCGGGCTTACGACATCTATTCCCGCCTGCTGCGGGACAATATCATTTTCATCGGGACGCCGATCGATGATAATGTGGCGAATCTGGTCACCGCCCAGCTCTTGTTCCTGGACGCCGAGGATCCCGAGAAGGATGTGCAGCTTTATATCAATTCCCCAGGAGGGAGCGTCACGGCGGGCATGGCCATTTATGACACCATGCAGTTTATCCGGCCCGACGTGGCCACGATCTGCATCGGCTGTGCGGCCTCAATTGCCGCGCTTCTGCTCGCTGCCGGTACCCCCGGCAAGAGGCTGGCGTTGCCCAACTCGCGGGTGCTGATCCACCAGCCTTCTATGGGAGGACTGTCGGGACAGGCTACCGACATTGACATTCACGCCCGAGAAATCCTGCGGGTACGAGCCAACATTAACGAGATTCTGGCCAAACACACCAACCAGCCGTTGCAGAAGATCGAGCACGACGTCGAGCGCGACTTTTGGATGACGGCTCAGCAGGCGCGAGAATACGGCATGGTGGACGAGATTATTTACCAGCACAAGTAGCTCAGAAGCACCGAACTTAGCCGGGGTTTTGGCATGTGTGTTGCAGTAGGAACGCGGCGGCAGCAGGCGGTTCGAGGCGGCTACGCGTCGAGTCCGCCGGGGGGGGTCCAGCACGCCGTGAAGGTGGAAATGGGCGGTCAATTTGACCGTATGATATTGAAAAACAGTACATGGAACTTTTAGTCTCGATCTTCGAGGCAAGCTTGCCGACCCTAACCGATAAGCTCAGGAGCACCCTGTGAAACGAACCGGACTTGACGAACCTCTACGCTGCTCCTTTTGCCGGAAAACGCAAGATTCTGTTAAGAAGCTCATTTCATCACCTGACGAGCACCCTCGCGCTTACATATGCGACGAGTGCGTAGCCGTTTGCAACAGCATCCTGGAGGACGAAGGGGCGGAGCGTCCCGCGGTCTCAACGTCGAATTTGCCGCGGCCCGTGGAAGTGAAGGCTTTTCTGGAAGAATACGTAGTTGGGCAGGATAAGACTAAGAAAAAGCTGGCGGTTGCGGTCTATAATCACTACAAGCGCATTTTGCTCAGCCGGCAACGGAACGATGTCGAGCTGACGAAGTCCAATATCCTGCTGATTGGGCCCACCGGAACTGGGAAAACTCTTCTGGCTCAGACACTTGCGAGACTTCTGGAGGTCCCCTTTGCCATTGTCGACGCGACCACGCTGACCGAGGCCGGTTATGTGGGAGAAGATGTTGAAAACATTATACTTAAACTCCTCCAAAACGCCAACGGCGATGTTCAGAGGGCTCAGCAAGGGATTATCTATATCGACGAAATCGACAAGATATCCAAAAAAGACGAAAATCCTTCGATCACCCGCGATGTTTCCGGGGAGGGCGTCCAGCAGGCGCTGCTCAAGATTTTGGAGGGGACGATCGCCAATGTGCCCCCTCAGGGAGGCCGCAAACACCCCCACCAAGAGTTTACGCCGGTCGATACGACCAACATCCTGTTTATTTGTGGAGGGGCATTTGTCGGCCTGGAGCGGATCATCGAGCGGCGGATCGGCAAGCGCAGCATGGGTTTTCACACCGACCCCGACGCCGTTCAGGTCTCGCCGAGCAAGAGAAATTTTGAAGTTTTGGAGCAGGTTCAGCCGATAGACCTCATTCGGTACGGGCTGATCCCGGAGTTTGTGGGCCGGCTGCCCGTGGTCAGCGTCTTGAACGACCTGGACGAGGCGGCGCTGATTGAGATTTTGACCCGGCCGAAGAATGCTCTGACCAAGCAGTACCAGAGGCTGTTTGAGTTCGAGAATGTCAAGCTGCGCTTTACCGACGAGGCTCTGCGCACCATTGCCCGCCAGGCGCTCGAGCGCAAGCTCGGCGCCCGCGGGCTGCGGATGATCCTCGAGGATTTGATGCTGGACCTCATGTACCATCTCCCCAGCCACCGCAAGCTGCGGGAATTTGTGGTGACCGACGAGATGGTGCGGAAGCATGAGATCGATTTCCATTCCGTGCTGCTGGAAAAGGCGGGATAAAGGCCGGCTTCGAGGTTCAGCCGCCGGGGGGAGAAGGGTGACGGGAACGCGACAGAGGACGGCCAAGCTCGGCTTCCGGAAAGGCGCACCGATCGATGAGTTCATCCCTGTTTTCAGGACGTGAAAAGAGCGACATTCGAACGCTGCCGATGATGCCGCTGCGCGACGTCGTCATCTTTCCTCACATGATGTCGCCGTTTGTGGTCGGCCGCGAAAGTTCGATTCGCGCCCTCGAGGAGGCCCTGGCGGGCGACAAGAAGATTTTTCTGGCCACCCAGCACGACGCTTCGGTCGACGATCCCAAGCCCAACGAAATCTACCAGGTGGGAACGATCGCCAACATCGTCCAGAGCCTCAAGTTGCCCGACGGGAACATCAAGGTGCTCGTGGAGGGGGTCGAGCGCGGCAAAATCGTCAAGGTGTCGAGTGACGAAGGCTACTTTCGCGTCAGTGTGAAGACGGCGGCCTACCGGCCGGTTTCCACCCCCAGCCTCGAACAGCTCGTGCAGCGCGTCATTTCCCTCTTTGAGCAGTACGTCAAGCTTTCCCAAAGCCTCAACTACGAGACCATGATCGCGGCCGTCAAGGTGGATGAGATCGGTAAGTTCACCGATACGGTGGCCGCCAACCTGAATGTTTCGGTCGAGGAAAAACAGGAGCTGCTCGAAATTTTCGACCCGGTCGACCGGCTGACCCGGCTCGCCGACCTTCTCGATATCGAGATTGAGAAACTCAACGTGGATCGCACCATCCAGGGACGCGTCAAGCGCCAGATGGAGCGCGCCCAGCGCGAGTATTATCTGAACGAAAAGATCAAGGCCATCCAAAAGGAGCTGGGACGCAACGAAAAGAGCGAAATTGACGAGCTCAAAAAGAAGATCGAGACCTCCGGCATGACCAAGGACGCCCGCGAGAAAGCCGAGCAGGAGCTCAAGCGGCTCGAGATGATGCCGCCCATGTCGGCCGAATCCACCGTGTCGCGGAACTACCTGGACTGGCTGCTCTCGGTGCCGTGGAAGCAGAAATCCCGGGAGATTCGCAACATTAAGCGGGCGGAAAAGATTCTGGAAGAGGACCACTACGGGCTGGAAAAAATCAAGGAGCGCATCCTGGAGTTCCTCGCCGTCCGCCAACTGGTGAAGACTCCCAAAGGCTCCATTCTGTGCTTTGTGGGGCCGCCGGGCGTGGGCAAGACGTCGCTCGGCCGGTCGGTGGCCCGGGCGACGGGCCGCAAGTTCGTGCGCCTGTCGCTGGGCGGCGTCCGTGACGAGGCGGAAATTCGCGGCCATCGCCGCACTTACATCGGCGCTTTGCCTGGCCAGATCATCCAGATGATGAAGAAGGCGGGCACGACGAACCCCGTCTTTCTGCTCGATGAAGTCGACAAGATGAGCATGGACTTCCGGGGCGATCCCTCGGCGGCTCTGCTCGAGGTCCTCGATCCCGAACAGAACAATACCTTCATGGATCACTATCTGGATGTGGAGTACGATCTGTCGAAGGTCTTTTTCATCACCACCGCCAACGTCATCCACACCATCCCGCAGCCCCTCCAGGATCGCATGGAGATCCTGCGCCTGTCCGGGTACACCGAACAGGAGAAACTGGAGATCGCCAAGCGCTTTCTGGTGCCCAAACAGCGCGAGGCCTGCGGATTGAAACCCGAAAACCTGACCATTACCGACGACGCGGTGCGGGGGATTATTCGCAGCTATACGCGCGAGGCCGGGGTGCGGAACCTGGAGCGCGAAATCGCCAACATCTGCCGCAAGGTGGCCCGCAAGGTGGTGACCGAAGGCCGCGGCCTTCAGGTGACGGTGACGCCGGCCGACCTGAAGGATTACCTGGGTGTCATCAAGTTCCGCGACGCCAAGTCGGAAGAGAAGAATGAAGTCGGGCTCGCCATCGGCATGGCCTGGACAGAGGTGGGCGGCGAGATTCTGCAGATCGAAGCCACCGTGATGCCGGGCAAAGGCAAGTTGACGCTGACCGGCAAGCTGGGCGACGTCATGCAGGAATCGGGCCAGGCCGCCATGAGCTACGTGCGGTCGCGGGCGGCGCGGCTCGGGCTGGAACCGGACTTCTACCGGCGGCTCGACATCCACATTCATATTCCCGAGGGGGCCATTCCCAAGGACGGCCCTTCGGCGGGGATCACCCTGGCCACCGCCGTGGTGAGCGCCTTGACCAAGATCCCGGTGCGGCGTGACATCGCCATGACGGGCGAGATCACGCTCCGCGGCAAAGTCCTGCCCATCGGCGGGGTGAAGGAAAAGGTGCTGGCGGCGCACCGCCACGGAAACCAGACGGTGATCCTGCCGCGCGACAACGAAAAAGACCTGTCGGAGATTCCCGAGAACATTCAGCAGGAGCTGACGATTCGCTTCGTCGATACGATGGACGAGGTGCTCGATCTGGCGCTCGAGCGCAAGATCGAAGCCCCCGCCCAGGTGGCCGCCGCCGAAGCGGAGCTGGAACCGGCGGAGCAGGAAGCGGAGCACGGTCAGTTGACGAATTAGCCGGAACCCGGCTTGAGCGAGCCATGGAGGAAGTGCCCGAGCCTACCAACTCGCCCGTGAAACTTATTTCCCGGAAGATGCATCTGAAGAGTTGTAGAAGGCAAGGCCGGTCCGGCCCAGCGCGATTCACGGAAGAGCCGCAACCCCAAGCGAACGACGACACCGCTACCTTTCGCCTCTGGCGATTCCATCTCGGATTCCAACGTGCCCACGGTACTGAGTGGACTGGACGAGAACGATGACCGCAAAACCAGCCAGCGGCCGGCGGTGCCGCGCAAGAGTGCGGAATTGAACAAGAAGAGAGAGTTGTCTATGCCGACGAAAAAACAAGAACAGCAGGAAGAAGTCCAGGAAGAAAAGATCCAGGAGCTCAAGGAAGGCGAAGTCCTCGACATCGCCAAGCTCAAGGAGATGAATATCACCACCTTGGTGCAGGTGGCGAAGGACTTGGGCGTGCCGGGCGCGAGCGCGATCCGCAAGCAGGAGCTGATCTTCAAGATCCTCCAAGCCCAGACCGAAAAGAGCGGTCTGATCTTCTCGGAGGGCGTGCTCGAATGCCTGCCCGACGGCTTCGGATTCCTGCGGGCGCCCGACTACAACTATCTACCCGGCCCGGACGATATCTACGTCTCGCCCTCGCAGATTCGGAAGTTTGACCTGCGGACCGGAGATACGATCTCGGGCCAGATCCGGCCGCCCAAGGAAGGCGAGCGATACTTTGCCCTGATCAAGGTGGAAGCCATCAACTTTGAGCCGCCCGACGAGGCTCGGAACAAGATCTTCTTCGACAACCTGACGCCGCTTTATCCGCAGGAGCGCATTCGCCTGGAGACCACCAAGGATAACATCTCCGCCCGCGTCCTCGACCTGCTCACCCCGATCGGCAAGGGGCAGCGGGGGCTGATCGTCGCTCCGCCGCGCACCGGCAAGACCATGCTGCTGCAGACCATCGCCAACTCCATCAGCACCAACCATCCCGAGATTACGCTCATCGTGCTGCTGATTGACGAGCGGCCCGAAGAGGTGACCGACATGCAGCGGACGGTGAAGGGCGAGGTCATCAGCTCGACGTTTGATGAGCCGGCGGCCCGCCACGTTCAAGTGGCCGAGATGGTGATTGAGAAAGCCAAGCGGCTCGTCGAGCACAAGCGCGACGTGGTGATCCTGCTCGACTCCATCACCCGCCTGGCCAGAGCTTACAATACGGTCGTTCCGCCCTCCGGCAAGGTGCTCTCCGGGGGCGTGGACTCGAACGCTTTGCAGCGACCGAAGCGCTTTTTCGGTGCCGCCCGCAACGTCGAAGAAGGCGGCAGCTTGACGATTATCGCCACCGCCCTCATCGACACCGGCAGCCGTATGGACGACGTCATCTTTGAGGAGTTCAAGGGCACCGGTAACATGGAGATCAACCTCGATCGCAAGCTCGTCGATAAGCGCGTGTTCCCGGCCATGGACATTAACCGCTCGGGGACGCGGAAGGAAGAGCTGCTGGTCCCCCGCGATGAGCTCAATCGCATCTGGGTGCTCCGCAAAGTGCTCAATCCGCTTTCGCCCGTCGAAACCATGGAGCTCATCATCGACAAGCTTTCGAAGACCAAGAACAATGCGGAGTTTTTGGCCTCGATGAGCAACGGCGGGCGCTGAGCGCCGGCCAGGACCGCGCCGCCGTTCGCCCGCGAAGAGGGCGCCGGACCGCTAACCAGCCGGCCGCGGCGAGGATGAGCCTCCGCCGTCTGGCGTGCGGCCGGCCTCGCTACCGTCGATCAGTCCTCTCTCGCGGGCCAGCCCCACGATTCGCTCCACGACTTCCTCGGCCGTCAAATGTGTCGAGTCAATCCGCCGGGCGTCGGGCGCGGCCAGCAAGGGCGAGATTTTTCGTTCCGCGTCGAGCTGATCGCGCCGGCCGATCTCGTAAGCCGTCTGTTCCAGGCTCGGGTTTCGACCTTCCGATTCTTCCTGCTTCCATCGCCGGCGCGCCCGCTCCTCAGGATCCGCTTCCAAGAAGATTTTGAGCGGCGCGTCGGGAAACACCACCGTGCCGATGTCCCGGCCTTCCATCACCACGCCGTCTCCGCTGGCCAAGCTGCGCTGGAAATCGACGAGCTTGGCCCGCACGCTCGCCAGGCGCGAGACCTTGGCTGCCGCCAGGGTCACCTCCGGCGCGCGGAGCTTCTCCGTGACGTCCCGCCCGTCGAGCAGCACCCGGGGCGGAACGGCGGCCGTATCCAGCTGAATGTCGGCGCCGGCCAGCAGGCGGCTGACAGCCTCCTCGTCGTCGGGGGAAATACCGCTTTCGATCACTTTCAGGGCCGCCGCGCGATATGTGGCTCCGCTATCGACATAGTCGAGCCCCAGACGCGACGCCAGCGCCCGCGCTACGGTGCTCTTGCCGGCGCCGGCGGGTCCGTCAATGGCGATCACCAAGGGTTTCTTCATGCGCGGCACGCTGCGAAGCCCGGCTCTGGGCGGGCGGCACGGGACCGACCGATCGCGCGATAAGAGAAGAATTTACCACGGCCCTCCGCCCCGCCAAAAACGACCCGCGAGCGAAGCGTGCCGGGAAGGGTTCAGGAAGCGAAGGCGCCTTCAGGTGGCCTCAAAAATGAGGCCGGCCGGAGCCGGCCTCGTCCAGTCAGGTTGCTCACTCGTAACGGGAGCTTTAGCGACGGCGCCGAGCCGCCCGCATCTCCGGCCCTTCATGGCGCTCGTAATGGTGCTGCCGCTTCATGAAGGCGCGGGGATGCTCCTGCCAATCCTCGCGGACTTCAGGGTGGTTCTTGAGGAATTCCTGCAGCTCGGGGTGCTTCTGCAAATATTGCGGATTGTCGATCAGCCGCGGATGCTTCTGGAGCTGCTCCGCGATCTCGGGGTGGCTGTCGAGGAACTGGTCACCCGTGGCGGCTTCGGCGCGGCTGATGTCGCCGCCGTTGCGCTCGAAACGCCGCTCACGGTTCATGAATTGCCGCGGGTTTTCCTTGATCTCTTCCCGCACCCCCGGATGGTTATTGAGAAACGTCTGCAGGTCAGGGTGGTGGGAAAGGAAGGTCGGATCATTGATGAGCGAAGGGTTCCGCTGCAACTGCCGGGCGACGCCGGGGTGATCGTCTAGGTACTGGTCGAAGTTGGTAAGTTCAGTTCGATTGATGTCATTGTCCTGAGCTCGCACGGGGCACACCGGCCACGTTACGGCCAGACCGAGCGCCAGCAGGAGAGCTAGCGCCAGGTTCGAAAATCGGCTACGGGTGTCTGCCAACATGATTTCTCCTCCGGGAAAACATTCGTTCCGTCTCAATCGCTTCCGTGCTCAAAAACACACTATCGGCGAAAAAGTTGCGCGCTCGAGGTGGCGGCGCTAACTACAAGCGTTTAAAGGCCTTTTGTATCTCTTTGAGACTGTGCTTGAGCAGGATGGGCCGGCCATGGGGGCAGGTCATGGGACATTCGGTACGGCTCAGTTCGCGGACCAGCCAGTTCATCTTCTCGCGATCCAGGGGCGTATGGACCTTAATCGCCGCATGGCAGGCGATGGTGGCGCTGATCTGGCTGCGGAGAGTTTCGAGAGAGATCGATTCCGCGCCGCCCCGGATCGCGTCAAAGATGGCCAGCAGCAAGGACTCGACTTGATCGGCCCCGATGTCAGCCGGAGCGGTGCGGACGACCACGGCCCGCTGGCCGAAAGGTTCCGCGTCAAAGCCGCTCGCTCGGAGCTCGGCGGCGATCTCGGCGAACAGCGCTTGCTGCTCGGGCTGCAGTTCCACGATGATGGGAATGAGCAGTCTCTGTGACTCGGCGCGTTGCTCGCGGGCGAGGCGCAGTTGCTTCTCGAAAAGGATGCGCTCGTGGGCCACGTGTTGGTCAATGATCCACAGGCCGTCGGCGTTGGTAGCGATGATGAAACTGGCTTCGAGCTGGCCGAGGGGATGGAGATCCGCCGGGAACTCAGGTGCGGCCTGGCTCAAGGCTCCGGGCGCTTCCGAAGGGGCGGCCACGCCAGCCGCGAGGGCCTCGGACGGCTGCGCACCTCGGCTCAGCGCCGTAAACGGGTCCGTCATCTCTGCCCGTTCGGCAAGAGGCAAACGCGGGACGTACGGCTGAGGGCGCGGCGGTGAGAGACGGAATGCGCCGGCGGCTCCGGGTGCGCCGGGCGAATCTCCGCCGGCGCGCCGGGATAGGTCATCCGGCCCCCGGGGAACGTCCCCCTGACCGGCACTCACGGCCGCCTCGGCGCTCCGCGGCATCGGAAAGGCCACGACCGGCCGCGCGGCGATCAGGGCCTGGCGGATGGCATCGCGCACGACATCATGGATGAAGTTCGGGTGGCGGAATCGCACCTCGGTTTTCGAGGGGTGGACGTTCACATCCACCTCCGCCGGCGGCAGCTCCAAAAACACGAGCGCCACGGGGAACATCTTGGGAGGAAGGATGTTCCGGTAAGCTTCCGTGATTGCGTGGAGGATCAGCCGGTCGCGCACCAGGCGGCGATTGACAAAAAAATAGACTTCGTGGCGATTCAGTTTCTGAACCTCGGGGCGGGAAACAAACCCCAGCACGCGAGCCCGGGCAGGAGTCCCGGCGGGCGGGGCTGCATCTTCGCCGCCGGACGCAGGCGGCATCTGCCGCTCGACCGGCGCCATCTCGATGAGCTGCTCGAGGAGCTGGCCGCCCATCAACTGATAAACGCGGGACCGCAAATCTGGCGCGGGCGGAGCGTTAATCATCTCGTTCGCGAGCGAGGTCAGCCGCATGTTGGTTTCGGGATGCGCCAGAGCGTAGTGAGTCACAAGGCTGGCGATGTGGCTGAGTTCTGTCGATTCCGACCTCAGAAACTTGCGGCGCGCGGGGGTGTTGAAAAACACATCCCGTACCTCCACACTGGTGCCGCCCGCCCACGCCACGTCTTTCACATCGCGCAGCCTGCCGCCGGCGATTTCAATGCGGGTGCCGGAGGTCTCTGAAAGCTCCCGCGTCTCCAGTACCAGGCGGGAGACGGCGGCGATGGAGGGTAATGCTTCGCCGCGAAAGCCGAGCGTCGAGATCTCGAACAAGTCCTCGGCATCGCGAATTTTGCTGGTGGCGTGGCGCTCGAAGGCCAGCAGGGCATCATCGCGATTCATGCCACATCCGTCGTCGACCACACGAACCAGCCGTTTACCTCCGGATTCAACATAGACGTCGATGCGCTTGGCTCCGGCGTCGAGCGAGTTTTCCAGCAACTCCTTGACGATCGACGCCGGACGCTCGACGACTTCTCCGGCGGCGATCTGGTTGGCGACGTGCTCGGGAAGAATACGAATCATTGACATGGTGCAACCACCTTAGCAGCCTGGACCCATCCCCGTCGACCGGTGTGGCGAAGTTGAACTCTTCGGATCGTCGCCTGGGGCATCCCCCGCCGCTCGCCGGCCTGCGCTGCAGCAGTCGTGTCACAGGGTTTTCAAGAAGGCGATCAACGCTTTCTTGTCGCCGGGCGAGAGATTCAATCCGAATGGATGCCCCGGCACGGCGCGGTTACTGACCTTGTAACCCTTATATCCGGTCGGTACGTAACTGTCGTGCAAACGTCGGGGATCAAACCAATCCTCCAGCGTAGCGCAAGAGCCATCGTGCGGAAACAAGCCCCGATACCAGAGTCCTTGCAGCGAGGGCACTTTATAGAAGCCCGTGCCCCGCCGCGTGTCAAGCGCCAGCGTTGAATCAGTGCCGACGGAGACCGGCAAGATGGCAAAATCCTTGAATGCTTCGCGGGAAGGCTGAAAGCCTTGAGCGAGCGTCAATTGGTTGTTGGTGTACAGGGGCGGGGTGTGGCAACGGGAGCAGCCTTCGCGCTCGAATACTCGCCGGCCACGCGCCGCGACTCCGTCGAATGGGTTAGGATTCGGAGGAGGTTGGAGTGAGTAGAGGTAGAGCGCCAGAGCATAGAGCTGTTCGTCGCGATAGCGGGAACGGGAGCCCGGGTCGGGGAGCACACGGAAATCGATGCCATCAGGAATAAAATTCCCGTAACGGGCCAGGCCCTTCACATCCTGATTGATGGCCGCATAGCGCATCAAATCGCCGATCGACCGCTGTTGAATTTCTCCGGTATGGTCCAGGTAACGCCGCCCTTCGACGCCGATCAAATCCGGCGTCTGAACCGGATGAAAAAGACTGCTGCCGCCGCGGTCAGTCATGCCCGGCGGAATAGCCCGAAGAGCCTCAATGACGTCGTTCAGGGACCGTTGCTGGAACGCGGGTTCCGGACGGGTTTGGGGCCAGGGCACGTCGAAAGAGGCCCGCAAGAAACGGCGGACCTCGTCGAGCAGCTCCCCGGGGTTGGCCGTCGCGGCCGCCAGCATTTGGAGCCGAAAAGCGGCTGCCTGATCGAAAGGAAAATTCCCTTGCGCTCCTTTCACCACTTGGCCGCCCGGCAAAACGCGCGTGTGGCACATGCCGCAGGCCTGTTGTCCAAGCTCCACGATCCCCGGCCTCCGGATGACGTACCGCGCAAACGGGACGGTGCCGTCGGCGGCTACCGGGGTACCGGTGGCCACGTACCAAGCGGGGTTGCGGACATCGTCGACCGTGACGACCGACGCTCCCCAGCGGTCAGAGTCGTAAGCGATGGGGGCATCGAATACCATTTCGCCCGCCTCGATCCAATCCGCTTTGGTCTTGAGCTGAGGAGCATGAAACGCTCCTTCATTATCGATGCCCCAGACGATTTCGGGCTTCTGGCGCTCGAGCCAGTTCCAATAGCCTGTTGGCTCGCGCCCGGGCGCGTAGACGGGATAGCTCTTGTAAATCGGCCGCCGCGACATGCGATAGTAAAAATCCCAGGAGACTTCCGCCGGGCTATATTTGGAGTTGGCCAGTGGAACCTCGAGACTGAGGAGAGTCTCCTCATCCCAGACTTCCGGGATCGAGGGCCGGAAGCGACTGAAGGCTGAACCGGCTTGAGACGGTCGAAGGGGAGAGGACGGTTCGGCACCCGCCTGGCCAAGTTGCCCGCCGGCCGCTGCCAACAGGGCTGCCAGGGTCACCAATGCTGCGGCGAACGGCACGCTCTTCAAACTCGCCTTCGGATCATGAGCGATCACGGCCCGATTTGGTAACTCCTCGACCGGGGTCATTCCACAAGCCTTAACCCGAGCTCCCGGAGCTGTTCCGGCTCGACGGACGAGGGAGCATCACACATCAAATCCACGGCGCTGGCGGTCTTGGGGAAGGCGATGACTTCGCGGATGTTCGATTCGCCGCACATCAGCGCGATGAGGCGGTCCCAGCCCAGGGCGATGCCTCCGTGAGGCGGCGTGCCGTACTCGAGCGCGTCGAGGAAGAATCCGAAGCGCTCGCGGGCCTTTTCGGGCGTCAAACCGAGCACGCGGAACACCCGCTGCTGAATATCGCCCCGATGGATACGAATCGAGCCGCCACCGATCTCTGAGCCGTTGAGCACCAGATCGTAGGCGCGAGCCCGAACCGTGGCGGGATCGAATTCGAGCTTGTCGAAGTCCTCTTCCCGCGGCGAGGTAAATGGGTGGTGCATGGCCGCAAAACGCTTCTCGGCCGGATCGTATTCAAACATGGGGAAGTCGGTCACCCAAAGGAAGTTCCATGTCTTGGAGTTGAGAAGTTCCAGTTTGCGGGCGAGTTCCAGCCGGATTTCGCCCGAGGCCTCGTCAAGACGCCGGAGCGCCGGGAGAGGCGGCCCTCCGTCGGAGGTGTCGGAGTTCTTTAGGGCCAGAAACAGCACCAGATCGCCGGCCCTCGCTTCCACTTGGCCGGCCAGTCTCTGGAGCACGTCGTCGCCGGACAGCTTTGAAAGGGGCGACTGCAGGGCCTCTTGACCCACCTTGGCATAAGAAAACCAGTCGGCGCCGGCGGTTCTAGCCAGTTCCTGGAGCTTATCCAGTTGAGCTCGGCTCATCCCAGCCTCTTTCGGCACCCGCAAGGCTTTGAGAGCCGCAAGCTGAAGCTTCTCGGCAAGTTCTGGCGGGCAGGTGAGGAGTTTCCACTCCAGGCCGAATCGAGTATCGGGTTTGTCGGAGCCGTACCGCTCCATGGCCGCGCCATACGGTAGCCGCAGAAAGGGTCGCTGAACCCTCACCTCGACGAGCGCGAACAGCTTCTCGATGAGTTCTTCAACGATGTTGAACAGCTCTTCGCGAATCGGAAATGCCATCTCGATGTCGATCTGGGTGAACTCCGGCTGGCGGTCGGCCCGCAAGTCTTCGTCCCGAAAGCAGCGTACGATCTGAAAGTACCGGTCGAAGCCCGCGATCATCAGAATCTGCTTGAAGAGCTGGGGCGATTGAGGCAAGGCGTAAAAGTGGCCCCGATGGACGCGGCTCGGCACGAGGTAGTCTCGCGCGCCTTCCGGCGTGGACCTCGTCAGGAACGGAGTTTCAATCTCGACGAAGCCGTGGCCGGCGAGGTGTTCCCGAACGGCCATTGCCGCGCGATGCCGCAGGCGCAGGTGGTGTTGCAGGCGGGCGCGGCGCAGGTCGACGTACCGGTATCGAAGGCGCGTCTCTTCACTTGTGCGGCCTTCGTCATCGAGGGGGAAAGGCGGCGTCTTCGCTTCATTCAGAATCAGCAGCCGATGGGCCAGCACCTCCACTTCGCCGGTGGCGATCTGCGGATTCACGGTGTCCGGAGTGCGCGCGACGACCTCGCCTTCGACGCCCACCACGAACTCCGCGCGCACGTCTTCGGCCTTGTGGTGCGCCTCGGCGCTGATCTCAGGCCGGCAAACCACTTGCGTGACACCCGTATGGTCGCGGAGGTCGAGGAAGATAATGCTGCCGAGGTCGCGCCGCCGCGCCACCCAGCCAGCGAGGAAGACCTTCTGCCCGGCGTGGGATGGTCGCAAGTGGCCGCAATAATGGGTTCGTCGGCGACTGCCGAGCAGATCAAGCTTCATCGCATTGGTTGTCAGCGGCCCGCTCTCCGGTCTCAATCGGATGCCCTTCCCCCGACACCCCCGTCGGCTCCACGGCGCTTACGTCTCGCTGGGCGCTGCCTCTTCCCGCTTCGCTTGCAGGTAGCGCTCGATCTCGGCCCGCTCCACTGCTTCCTGCTCGCCCGTGGTCATATCTTTCACCTGATAGCGACCGCTCGCCAGCTCTCCTTCGCCGATGATCACGACAAAGCGAGCGCCGAGCTTATTGGCGATTGCCAGGGATCGTTTCAATTTCAGCGGCTGATAAGCGATCTCCACGCGCTGCCCGGAGCGGCGGAGTTGGCGGGCCAATTCCCCGGCCGGAGCGAGCGCCCCGTCCCCCATCCAAGCCACGTAAACCTCGAGCGGGCATTCCACCTTCAGCTGCCCGGCTGCTTCCACCGCCAGCACCAGCCGATCCTGCCCGATGGCGAAGCCGAATCCAGGCGCGGCCGGGCCGCCAATCATCTCCGACAGGCCGTCGTAGCGCCCCCCACCCAGCAGCGAGTTTTGTGCTCCCAGGACGCCGCTGGTAACCTCAAAGGTCGTTCGCGTGTAGTAGTCGAGACCGCGAACGAGTCGGGGGTTGATCGTGTAGGCGACGCCCCGCTCGCGCAGCTGTTGCGTAACCCGATCAAAATGGTGGCGACATTCGGCGTCCAGGTAATCGATAATATGGGGCAGCCGCTCGATGAGGGGCTGGTCGCCGGGCACCTTGCAGTCCAACACCCGCAGCGGATTGGTCTCGGCGCGGCGCTGGCAATCAGCGCACATCTGAGCCGCCACGCCCCGCAGCGCCTGGCGTAAGACCCGGACATACTCGGCGCGACAGTTCGGGCACCCCACCGAATTGATGAACAACGTGTACTGTCGAATTCCCACCCGATCCAGCAGCAGGGCCACCAGCTCAATTCCTTCGGCGTCGATGGAGGGATGATCAGAACCGAGCACCTCGGCGCCGATTTGGTAAAACTGCCGGTATCGCCCTTTTTGGGGGCGGTCGCGGCGGAACATCGGCCCCAGGTAATAGAACTTGTGGATGCCCCCTCGATTGTAAAGGGCGTGCTCGGTATAGGCTCGGACCACCGAGGCGGTCGCTTCCGGTCGAAGCGTCAGCGACTCCTCGCCGCGATCACAGAAGGTGTACATTTCCTTCGTCACGATATCGGTGTCGGCCCCAACGCTCCGCGTAAAGAGCGCCGTCGGCTCGAGTATAGGGGTGCGAATCTCATCGAAATTGTAAGCGTGAAACACCTGCCGCGCCTCCTCCTCGACGCGCTGCCACAGCCACGTCTCGGGCGGCAGCAGGTCACGCATGCCTTTGACGGAACGAATCGGCTCAACGTCCTTGGACATGTCCTCGAATCAGGAAAACGGCGCTGGCCGGAAATGGCCGATCAACCCACGACGCTCGCTCACGGCCGGTCGCTTTAGGCTGATCCCGCTTCACTGATCCCTCGCCCCCGCTTTCTCCGACAGGTAGGTTTCCTTGTATTCCAGATAGTGGATCGCGTGCATGTCGATAAATTGCCGTTCCGGCTCGCCGAGTTGGCGCTGAAACTTGGCCGGCAGGCCCATGTACAGGCTCCGTGGGGGGATCACCGCGTTTTCCGGCACCAGCGCGCCGGCGGCAATGATGGAGCCCTCTCCCACGCGCGCGTTGTTCAGCAGAATGGCACCCATGCCAATCAAGCAGTGACTCTCGATAACGCAACCGTGTAACACGGCCCGATGCCCGACCGTCACCCAGTCGCCCACGGTGACCGGCGAGCCGATCATCGTGTGGACGACCGAACCGTCCTGAATGTTGCTGTTGGCGCCAATGCGGATCGGCTCGATATCGCCGCGCACGACGGAGTGAAACCACACACTGGCATTTTCACCGATCTCGACGTCGCCAATTACATCCGCGCTGGAGGCCACGAAGGCCGACGCGGCCACACGGGGGACTCGTCCTCGGTAACTCAGAATCATGGGTTGGATCGCTCAGTCACGAAGTCTGTCAGCGACGATATCAACCTAACATACGGCCCCGATGGCTGCAAGGCAGGCCTGCCGCCAGCAGCCGAACCGGAACGGCCGCCTCAATTCCAAGCCTCCGATGGCACTGGATCACGTAAAATGGGGTGAGCCGCGGACGCTCAATCGATACGGGTTCTCGACCCCCATGCCACGCTATGCCCTGATCATTCCCGCCCTGGATGAAGCCGCGAGCATCGGGAAGCTGCTGCGCGAGATTCCGCGCGACCTGTTTCCCGCCGTCATTGTGGTCGACAACGGCAGCCGCGACGGCACAGCCGATGCCGCCCGCGCAGGCGGTGCCGACGTCATTCACGAGCCGCGTCGCGGCTACGGGCGGGCGTGCCAGGCGGGCCTGGCCGCGATTCATCCCGAGACGACGGCCGTGGCTTTCATCGACGCCGATCTTTCCCAGGACCCGGCCGATCTCGCGCTTCTGGTGCGCCGGTTCGAAGAGACGGGCTGCGACCTCGCGATTGGATCGCGCGTGCTGGGCGCCTCGGAGCCCGGCGCGCTCACCCCGCTCCAGCGGTTGGGCAACTGGCTTTCGACCCGATGCATTCGAGTCCTATGGGGTGCGCGTTTCACTGACCTCGGCCCGCTGCGCATGGTGAGCACGCGGGCGCTTGGGCAACTGGCACTGACCGATCATGACTTCGGCTGGAACGCGGAAATGCAGGCCAAAGCGGCGCGCCTGGGTTTGAAAGTCATCGAGATTCCGGTTTGTAGCCGCCGCCGCTGGGCGGGAAAATCGAAGATTTCAGGGACGCTCGCGGGTAGCATTCGAGCGGGCTTCAAGATTCTGTGGACAATCTATCGGTGCTGGAGAACCGGGTAAGCGGGAAGGTTGAGCCCGACAGCCTTCAAGAGGAGCGGGTCGCCTCACGCCGCGCTGGGGTGAGCTTGACGGCGGTGAGCCCTGGTTCCTAGTTGACCGCCCCGGGAGAACAAGGCCGGCACAGCCTGTACCTTTCGATCGCGGTAATGTTAAGATAGCCGCCGGCGAACGGCCGCGCGACGGCTGCCGGCGCATCCTCGGATGACGGAGAAATCATGGTGACGCGATTCATGCACGCTCTCGGTGGGTTCGCCGCCCTGTGGGCCGTCGTGGCAATGCCGGGAGCAGCCGGCAAAGGCGCCAATCTCGACCTCCACAGGAGCCCATTCGGAACCATGCCCAACGGACAAGCCATCGACCTTTATACGCTCACCAATCGCCACGGAATGAAGGTCGCGATCACCAACTACGGCGGACGGATCGTTTCCCTCCTCGTCCCCGACCGGCACGGCAAGATGGATGACGTGGTTTTGGGATTCGATAACCTCGAGGGCTACCTGGGAAAGAACGATCCGTTCTTTGGCGCCTTGGTGGGCCGGTACGCTAATCGGATCGCTCATGCTCGATTCACGCTGGACGGCGTCGAATACCGATTGGCGGCCAACGACGGTGAGAACAGCTTGCACGGAGGCCTCCGAGGTTTCGACAAACGGGTCTGGCGACCGCGCCCGCTGGCCGGCGCCCATCCGGCGCTGGAACTGACCTACCTGAGCCAGGACGGTGAAGAGGGATACCCGGGGAACTTGAACGTTCAAGTCGTCTATACGCTCGAGGATGACAACGCCCTGCGAATTGACTATACGGCGACCACCGACAAGGATACCGTGCTCAACCTCACCAACCACTCCTATTTCAATTTGTCGGGCCAGGGCCACGGTGACATCCTGAAGCAGATCGCCATGATTAACGCCGACCACTTCACGCCCATTGATGCCACCCTGATTCCGACCGGCCAGATCGAAAGCGTGGCCGGCACGCCGCTGGACTTCCGCCGGCCGACGGCAATCGGGGCGCGAATTGACGCGGATGACCAGCAGCTGCGATTCGGCCATGGTTACGACCACAACTTCGTTCTCAATCGCCACGGAAACGGCCTGGCGCTGGCGGCGCGCGTCACCGACCCGGAATCCGGCCGAGTCTTGGAGGTTCTCACCACCCAGCCGGGCGTGCAGTTTTATACTGGGAACTTCCTCGACGGCACGATCCGCGGAAAACGGGGCGTGGTGTATGCCCATCGCGGGGCGTTTTGCCTGGAGACTCAGCACTTTCCCAATTCGCCGAATCAGCCCAACTTCCCGAGCACCGAACTTAAGCCGGGTCAAACCTATCACCAGGTGACAATCTTCAAGTTTTCGACCACCCCATAAGGCGCTCGAGCGGCGCAAGGGGCGACGCGGCTGAGGGGAATCGACCGCCTGCCACAGCAGAGGCGCGCCGCCCGGAGGTCCCGGTACCCCGCCCATTCCGACGGTCTATTACTGAGTTGACATTATAAGTGAGGATACTTATCCTGGGAGACGCCCACCGTCCCGCCACGGCAGGCCACGCCCCGGCTCGGCGCGCAAGTTCCTGTTCTTTCCTGCCGATAAGGGAGGGGGAAGCGTGCGACCAGGCAAAAAGGAGGCCTCGCGTGCGAGACGGCTCGATTGACGACGTCATTCCCCGTTGGATGGTTTCTAGGGTTGTCGGAGGTTGATTCAGGGAATGCCCGCCACACTGGACGAAATTCTGTTGCGTGAGAAACTGGTGTCGCCGGATCAGCTCCGGCAGGCCGTGGAACACCAAAAAATGCACGGCGGACGGCTGGGCAACGTTCTCGTCAAGCTGGGGATGATCGGCGACGATCAGGTCACCTCGGCCATGTCTCGCCTGTATGGGATTCCGGCGGTCGATCCGCTGGAGCTGGAGATTGACCCGGCCGTGCTCAAGCTCGTGCCGCTCGAGACGGCCCTGAAGTATCAGGTGTTGCCGATTTCGCGCGTCGGCGCGACGCTCAAGCTGGCCATGGCCGACCCGACGAACGTGCTCGCCATGGACGACATCAAGTTCATGACGGGGTACAACGTCGATCCGGCGCTGGCCTCCGAGGCGGCCATCAGCGAGGCCATCAAACGCCACTACGGGAACGTTGAAGAGGACGAGCGGAAGAAGGAGATTGAGGACCTGGTCAGCTTCATTGATGAAGATCAGGCGGAAAGCCTCGAGCTCGAGGCCGAAGACGACGGCACGCTGAACCTGGCGGCGCTCGAGAAAGCGGCCGAAGAAGCTCCCGTCATCCGCCTGGTCAATTACATCCTGACCGATTCGGTCCGCCGCGGGGCGAGCGACATCCACTTGGAGCCTTATGAAAAGGAATACCGCGTCCGCTACCGCATCGACGGCCTGCTCCAGCACATCATGAGCCCCCCCTTGAAACTGCGCGACGCCATTGTCAGCCGCGTCAAGATCATGGCCAAGCTCGACATCGCCGAAAAGCGCCTGCCTCAGGACGGCCGCATCATGATGAAAATGATGCTGAATGGCAAGAAGAAGCAGATCGACCTCCGCGTGTCCATTCTCCCCACCCTGCACGGCGAAAAGATCGTCATGCGCCTGCTCGATAAAGAAAACCTGCGGCTGGACATGACCAAGCTCGGCTTTGAGGCCGAGTCTCTGGCGAAGTTCACGCGGGCCATTTTCAAGCCCTATGGCATGGTGTTGGTGACCGGCCCCACGGGCAGCGGCAAGACGAATACGCTGTATTCGTCGATTGCTCAACTCAACCGGGTGGATACGAATATCATGACCGCCGAAGACCCGGTCGAATTCCAACTGCCGGGCATCAACCAAGTCCAGATGAAGGAGCAGATCGGCCTGAACTTCGCGGCCGCCTTGCGGTCGTTCCTGCGGCAAGACCCGAACGTCATCCTGGTGGGTGAAATCCGTGATTTCGAGACGGCCGAGATTGCCATCAAGGCGGCCCTGACCGGCCACCTCGTGCTCTCCACGCTGCACACCAACGATGCTCCTTCCACGATTTCGCGGCTCATGAACATGGGCATCGAGCCGTTCCTGGTGGCCACCTCCGTCCACCTCATCGCCGCCCAGCGCCTGGTGCGCCGCTTGTGCGCGGACTGCAAGGTCGTGGATGACAAGAACCCTCAGGTGCTCATTGACGCCGGATTCACGCCGGCGGAAGCGAAGACCGTGAAGGTCTATAAGCCCAAGGGATGCGCCGCTTGCAACGACCGCGGATACAAGGGGCGGGTGGGTCTTTACGAGGTGATGGAGATCACCGACGACATTCGGGAACTGATCCTGGTGGGAGCGTCGACGATTGAGCTGAAGCGCAAAGCCGTCGAGCAGGGGATGATTACCCTGCGGCGGAGTGGCCTCATCAAGGCCATGAACGGCGTTACCAGCCTGGAGGAAGTGATCCGCGAAACGGTGCTCTGAGAGCCCCAGCGAGGAGAACCAAGACGATGGCCTTGCCCACATTGACGGAATTACTCAGACGCATGGTGGATTCGGGCGGTTCGGACCTGCATCTGACCGCCAATTCCCCGCCGCGCCTGCGCATTCACGGGGAGCTGAAACCCTGCGAGGACCTGCCCGTGCTCGCTCCGGCCGACACCAAGGCCCTGGCCTACAGCGTGCTGACCGACGCCCAGAAGCATCGCTTCGAGGAGAACCTGGAGCTCGACTTCTCCTTTGGCATCAAGGGCGTCGCCCGCTTCCGGGGCAACCTGTTCAACCAACGCGGCGCCGTCGGCGGCGTGTTTCGCGTGATTCCCTTCGAGACCAAGACCTTTGAAGAGCTGGGGTTGCCGCCGGTGCTGCGCAAGCTGTGCGAAAAGCCGCGCGGGTTGATCCTGGTCACCGGACCGACCGGCAGCGGCAAATCGACGACGCTGGCCACCATGCTCGACCTCATCAATCGCACCCGCTATGAGCACATGATTACCGTCGAGGACCCCATCGAATTTGTCCACCCCCATAAGAAGTGCCTGGTCAACCAGCGCGAGGTGGGCGCGGACACCCATTCTTTCGCCAACGCCTTGCGCGCCGCTCTGCGCGAGGATCCCGACGTGGTGCTGATCGGCGAAATGCGCGATCTCGAAACCATCGAATCGGCTCTGCGCATCGCCGAAACCGGACATTTGACCTTCGGAACGCTCCACACCAACAGCGCCGCCTCCACCATCAACCGCATCATCGACGTGTTTCCCGCCCATCAGCAATCGCAGATTCGCACCCAGTTGTCGCTGGTCCTGGAAGGCGTGTTGTGCCAGGCCTTGCTGCCCAAGGCCGACGGCCGCGGCCGGGTGATGGCGATGGAAATTCTCATTCCCAATTCGGCCATCCGCAACTTGATCCGCGAAGACAAGGTGCACCAAATCTACTCGGCCATGCAGTCCGGCCAGGAGAAGTTCGGCATGCAGACTTTTAATCAATCGCTTTATTGGCTCTACCAGCAAAAGCTGATCACTCTGGAGCTGGCGCTGCAGCGGTCGTCCAACCCCGACGAGCTGCAGGCGATGATGAACCGCGGAGCGCCTGCCGCGCCCGCCCAGCGGCCGGCGGCGGCGTACCCGCCTCTGGTGAAGCATTAGAGGCCGGCTGGAGCCTGGCGGGCGGCGACGGCCGCCCGCCAGGCTTCGGGCCGGCCGATGGTGAGGAGGTATTCCATCATGGCACCCGTTCCATCCCGCGTTGCCCCCGCCGGGGCCTCGGCCAGCGGCGGCTGGAGTTGGTTCCGCCAGGCCCTGGGGTCGATCATGCCGGCCGCGCCGGCGGTCACCGGAGCCGGCGAGCGGGCCGCCAGCCCCAGGAAGCGGTTCCAAGGGAAGGTCAAGCCGAAAGAGCTGGCCGTCTTCACCCGCCAGTTCTCGGTGATGATCGGAGCCGGCCTGCCGCTGGTTCAGGCGCTGGAGATCTTGGCCGGGCAGCAGGAAAACAAGGCCTTCGCGCGGGCCTTGACCGATGTCCGGGCGATGGTCGAGAGCGGCTCGACGCTGTCTCACGCGCTGCGCCAGCACCCCAAGGTCTTCGACCACCTTTATACCAACATGATTGAAGCCGGGGAGACGGGCGGCGTGCTGGACGGTATTTTGCAGCGCCTCTCCGCCTACATCGAAAAAGCCGTCAAGCTCCGCCGCGCCGTCCAATCGGCCATGATTTATCCGGTCGCGGTGCTGGTGATCGCCGCCGGCGTCATCCTGCTGCTGCTGTGGAAAGTCGTGCCGATTTTCGCCACGCTGTTTGAGGGCTTGGGGGCCGCGCTTCCCTTGCCGACCCGTATGGTGATCAGTCTGAGCCATTTCGTGGCCAGCTTCGCCTGGATCATCATTCTGGCCGCCGCCGCCGCCGGCTTCGCACTCAAGCAGTACTACGCCACGCCCAACGGCCGCATGAAGATTGACACGCTGATCCTGCGGGTCCCCGTCCTCGGCAGCCTGATGCGCAAGATCGGCGTGGCCCGCTTCACCCGCACGCTCGGCACCCTGATTACGAGCGGCGTTCCGATGCTCGAGGCGATGGATATCACGGCACGCACGGCGGGCAACGCGGTGATTGAGAAGGCCATTCTCGAGGTTCGCAAAGCGGTCGAAGCCGGCCAGACCATCGTCGATCCCTTGCGCAAGACGGGAGTGTTTCCCAACATGGTCACCCAAATGGTGGGCGTCGGCGAGCAGACCGGCGCTCTTGACTCCATGCTGCAGAAGATCGCCGACTTCTATGAGGACGAAGTGGACGCTGCGGTCGCCGACCTGCTGACGGCCATGGAGCCGATCATCATTCTGTTTCTCGGCGTCGTCGTGGGCGGCGTAGTGATTTCGATGTACCTGCCGCTGTTCAGCTTGATCGGCAAGCTGGCCGGAGGCTAGACGAACCCTCGCCGCGCCCGAGAACGGATCGGAGCCAGCCCTTATGGAAGCCACGTTCAAGTCGAGCGAGAGCGCGCGGCCGGCGGCCTCGCCCCTGCGTCGCACGCGCCTAGCCATCCCCATTGTGATCAGCGGCAAGGACGCCAACGGCCACTCCTTTCGGCAGAATTCCCGCACCATCGTGGTCACCAACCGCGGCGTGCTGATTGAAGCCGTTCAGCAGTTGTGGCTCGGGGCGGAGATCCAGCTTGAAAATCGCCAGCTCGGGCGCACCGCCGTCGGGCGGGTCGTCTGGTGGCCGAGCGAATCGTCGTTGATGCGGGCCAACGAAGTCGGCATTTACTTGCCGGAGGCCGAGGAGTTCTGTGGCCTCGGCGGCGAAGCGCCCGCCGATTCGGCCGCTTCGGCCCCGGCCGCGCCGCCCCCGGTGATCGCCGAAACCCCGGCCTCCGCCGAATCGGCCGGACGCTCGCTCGGCCCCGGCCGGCCGCCAGAGGAGCAAGCTCCCGCCGCCGGCGAGCCTACCGCGAACGCGGTCCCGGCGGATGCTCCTCCAACCCGGGTCGCGCCGCCTCCATCGGACGCGGCCGAGGCTTCGCCCTCCGGGGCGGAGCCGGCGGAGGTGTCCGTGGAACCCGCCGAGCCGTTCGTGCCTCTCGTGCCGGGGGACGAAATTATTGAAACCGTAGCCGTCGAGGAGGACGGCGCGCTGCCCCTGGCCGCCGAAGAACCGGCGGGGGCGGCCGGAGGCGCGGCTCCGGAATCCGTTGCCTCGCTCGCCGCTGAGCTCGAAAAACGCCTGGTGGAATCTCTCCAGCAGCAAGCCAGTTCGATTGAAGACCGGCTGCACGGCTCGCGCGCCCAAGCCGAGCAGATGCTGAGCAAGCTCGAAGAGCTCGAGCGGCAGACGCAAGCGCGGCTGGAGGCTTCCGCCGCCACGCTCGAGCGCACCGTCCTCGCCTCGATCGAGCGGCGGGTGGCCCCGCTCGGCGACCGGCTGGCCGAGTCGCGCGCCGAGGTCGAGCGGATGCTGGCCGAGCTGGCGGAGTTGGAAAAGCGGGCGCAGGCCAACGTTGAAGAGGCGGCGAGCCAAGCGGAACAGAAAGTGATGGCGGCGGTCGAGCAAAGGCTCGGCTCCGCCGCCGAGCGCCTGGAGAGCTCGCGCTCCCAGGTGGAAGCCATGCTCGCCCAGCTCGACGAGCTCCAGGCCGCCGGGCAGGCGGAAATCGCCCGAGTCCGCGCCACCCTCCCCGAGGTGAGCGGCGAGGCCGTGCAATTCGCCCTGGAAGGCATGAGCGAACGCCTGCGTGCCGAGGTGGAGACGGTCGGCTCCCACGTCGTCTCCGAGACCCGCGAGCGCGTGCGCCAGGAAGGCCAGGCGGCCATCCGAGCCTTCGTCGACAGCGGTGAGCTGGAGGCCAATCTGCAAAAGGTGCTCGAGAACCAAGGTGCGGCGCTCTTCGCTCATCTCCAGAAGCAATCGGCCCATTTCAGCGAGCGGACTCTGGCCGAGTTGCAGCAGAAATCCGACGACATGGTGCTGGCGGCGTCCCGGATCCTTGGCCAGCGCGCCGCCTCGGCGCAAGAGAACGTGCGCAGCGCGATTGCCAGCTCGCAGGCCGAGTTTGAGCGCGCCACCGAGCAAGCGATGAACTCGGCGAGCGAGCGGCTGGCCCACAAGCAGCAACAGTGGGTCGAGGAAGCGTCCCGCGAGGTTCGCCAGGTCGTCGACGAGCTGGTGGATTCGGCCGGATCGAGAATGCGCCAGCTTGCCGAGGCCAACCTCGAACTGATGAACCAAACCCTTGCCGCCCGCCAGAAGTCTTTCGTCGAGGAGACCACCCAAGCCCTGCGCGAAAAGATCGGCGAGCTGCTGGCGCGGCTTCAACAGTCTTGACAAGCCGGAGCGGGCGGCGTTCTTGCCGCCCCGCCGCCCCGGCCCGCCCTCATCCCTCCTCGGCGGACACGAACTTCACCCCGACCAGCGCCCGCACCCCCTTCTTGTCCGGCCGGCGCCACACGACGCGCGCCGACTGGGCCGGCGCCGATTCGGCGACACCGTAGCCGACCACGATGTGGATCGACTCGCCCAGAGTGAGGTTGAGGCCGCAGGTGAAGCTGAGCCCGGTTTTCGAAAGGTCGGAGGTTTCCGTCTCCTCCGACTCGCCCGAAGCCAGTTTGACGAGGATCGGCACCTTGAGGGCCAGCCGCCGCGCTCCCCGCCGCTCGGCTCCCGTCTTTTCGTCCGCCGGAGGTTTTTCGCCCGCCCCGAGGGCCGCGCGATCCGGCCCCGCCGGCGGCGCCACGCCTCCGCCCGTCACCTGCAGGGGCAGCGGGCGGCCGGAGGTTCCTTCGCCCGGACTGCCCACCTCCCATTTGGCCACGAGGCGGCAGCCGGCGCACAGCCGCGGCAGGAACGTCCGGGTGCGCAGCGTTTCATACTCGGCCGGCGTGATCCGCACCACTTCCTGGCGCCCGCACACCTGGCAGGTCAGCAGCGCTGCGATCCCCGGCTGGTCTTCCATCGAGATCTCCTCGAAGGCGATGCCCCAGAAGTCCGGCATGGAAGCGGAAAGCGCCACGCCCCATTCCGGCAGGCCGTCGTAGCTCTGCGGGCAGGGCCCGGTCAGTTGAAAGATGGCGGTGAAGTTGTTGGCGAGGTTCGTAATTTCAACGTCGGCGCCGGCGCGGGGGGTGGTGCTGAGACCGATCCGCGCCCCGTCGCGGCTGATTTCCACCGTCGAGGCCTCTTCGGTAAAAGGGCTGCCCGCCGCATCCACGCCCTTGACGGTGATGGGAATGCGGAGAAACATCCGTGCGGTTTTGCGGCGGTCTAGCATGAAGCTCCTTCCGGCCCTTGCCGTTAACAACTGAATAGTTAACGCGTCTCTTATACAGCATTTGGCCCAGGCCGGCAATCCATTTTCGAGCCCGGCCAACCCGAACCCCGCCCGCACCCATCAGGCCGGGCCGGCGCTCCGCCGCAATCGCTCGACGGCCGCCCGCACGCCCTCCGCCGCCCCGAAAACCGCCGACCCCGCCACCAGCACGTTGGCTCCCGCGTCCACCACCAGGCGGGCCGTCTCCTGATGAATGCCGCCGTCGACCTCGAGCTCGCAGTCCAGGCCGCGGCGCTCAATCTCCTGCCGGAGCCAGCGAATTTTGCCCAAACTTTCCGGAATAAAGTCCTGGCCGCCAAACCCCGGGTTGACGGTCATCACCAACACCAACTCGAGCTGGCCCAGGATCTCCGAGAGCGTGGCCGCTGGCGTCGCCGGGTTGAGCGCCACGCCCGCCTTTTTTCCGAGCGCGTGGATTTGCTGGATGACGCGGTGCAGATGGGGCGTCGCTTCCTGGTGGACGATCAGCGTGTCGGCGCCGGCGCGGGCAAACGGCTCGATAAAATCCTCCGGCGGTTCCACCATCAAGTGGACTTCCAGGGCCAAGCGGGTGAGCGGCCGCAGGGCTTCCACGGCCGGCGTGCCAAAGGTGATGTTGGGCACAAAGCGGCCGTCCATGACGTCAATCTGGACACGGTCCACCCCGGCGGCTTCCGCCTCGCGGACCTGCTCGCCCAGGCGAATGAAGTCGGCGGAGAGAATGGAGGGCGCCACTTTGATCAGCACATCGGCCTCGCTAGCTCCGGCCCCTCGCCGCCACCGTCTTCGAGCCGCCGCGCCGCCGCCTTGTCCACGTACCACGTGACGCGGCCGTGGGCGGGCCGGATGAGCTGCGCGGGATAGCGGCCGCCGGGACCGTACAAGACCTGCCGCAGCGTCCAAGCCTTCTCGTCGCCGGCCACGAGGAAGAGCACCCGCTCGGCGGCGTTGAGCACCGGCAGGGTCAGCGTGAGGCGGCGAGCGCCCAACGGCGCGACCTCCGTGGCCGTCACCCACCGCGTCTGTTCGCCGAGCGCCTTCGACCCCGGGAACAAGGAAGCGGTGTGTCCGTCGACCCCCAGGCCGAGCAGGATCAGGTCGAAGCGGGGCGGCGCGGCCGTTCCGGGGCGAAAGGCGCGTTCCAACTCGGCCTCATAGTCGCGCGCCGCTTCCTCCAGATCGCTCGCCTCGCCCCTCAGGCGATGAATATGATCGGAAGGAATCGGGGCGCGGCTGAGCAGCGCCTCGCGAATCATCCGGTAGTTGCTGCGCGGGTCGTCGGGCGGGACCGCCCGCTCGTCGACCTGAAAAACGTGAACGCTGGCCCACGGAATCCGGCTGAGCAGCCCGGGGCTGCCCAGCAGTTCGTATAGCCGCCTCGGCGTGGAGCCCCCCGACAACGCCACGTAAAACCCCTTTCCCGCCTCGGCGCGCCGATGCGCGAGCGCCTCAAACTCCGCCGCCGCCTCGCGGCTGAGCTCCTCAAGGCTGGGATAGACTCGGACGTCTGGCGTCATGATGGGCCGCGCAGGGTGGCGGAAGGGTGGCGGTCGGCGCAGAGAATGCGATGCCGAGGTGGCCCCTGGGTCTGATAATTGGTTATTTCCTTTATTTTCAGTAACGTAGTGGCTTTCAACGGCAACCCTCTTGGCGTCATTATGGACCGAGTATTGATTTTCAATCACTTACGCTCATTCCCGCGGCCCCGATCGCGGCCTAACTCCTTTATATTCAACAGATAGTGGCTTTCAACGGAGGCGCCAACTTGTTTTCAATAACTTAGCGGCTTCGTTCCCGGGCCGAAGCCGCTAGGTTGCCTGTTTTCAATAATATAGTGGCTTCTTTCCTCCAAAAAAAGATGTTACGCCCCCTTTCCGGCGCGTACTTCCACCCCCGGCCGCGCCCATGTTCACGCCCGACCGATCCGCCGAGACCGGCGGTTGGAGAGTTGGCGGAAAGGCGGCGGGCGAAACCGGCGGGCAGGCCCAATCGAACATATATTACTCTATAGTACATGACCTCAAGCTGCTGTCAACGCCATTTTTTTGCTCCCGGCCGCCGCTGACCGCGTCCTTGCTTTCGCCCTACAACGCGTGCCACGTCCTCCCGTCCCGCTCGATCAAGTGGTCGGCTTCGGGAGGTCCCCAGGTTCCCGCCTCATAGAAATAGAGCCCTTTCTTGCCGTCTTCTTTCCAACGGTTGAGCAGGGGGGTGACCAGCTCCCAGGCCAGGTCCACAAAGTCGGCGCGGGTGAACAGCATCGGATCGCCCAGCATGCAGTCGAGCAGGAGCGTCTCGTAAGCGGTGGGAGGCGAGGTGGCAAACGCTTCGCTGTACCGGAACTGCATATCCACGGGCTTGATCTGCATCGTGGTGTCGGGAATCTTGGCGTTGAAGCGGAGCGAGATGCCCTCGTCGGGCTGGATGCGCACGGACAGCAGGTTCGGCTCGACGGCCCGCGTCAGGGTGCCGCGAAACAGCAGGTGGGGGGCGCGGCGGAACTGGATGGTGATCTCGGAGACGCGCTTGGGCAGCCGCTTGCCCGAGCGCACGTAGAAGGGCACGTCGGCCCAACGCCAGTTGTCGATGTAGAGCTTGAGGGCCGCGAACGTCTCGGTGGTGGACTGGGGAGAGACATTCGGCTCGGAGCGGTAGGCGGGGAGTTTCCGGCCGTTCTCCCAACCTTCCACGTACTGGCCGCGCACCGCGTATTCATGGAGCCGGTCGAGCGGGAACGGGCGCACGGCCCGCATGGCCTTGGCCTTTTCGTCGCGCACGGCGGTGGCTTCAAACGTCGAGGGCGGCTCCATCGTCACCAGGCTCAGCAGCGACAGCACGTGGTTCTGGATCATGTCGCGCACCAAGCCGGCTTCCTCGTAATATCCGCCCCGGCCCTCGATGCCGATCTCTTCGGCCACGGCGATCTGGACGTGATCGATGTAACGCCGGTTCCAGATCGGCTCGAAGATGCCGTTGGCGAAGCGAAACACCAGCAGGTTTTGAACGGTCTCCTTTCCCAAGTAGTGGTCGATGCGGTAAATCTGCTCTTCCTGGAAGACGCTGGTGAGAATCCGGTTCAGCTCGCGGGCGCTCTCCGTGTCGCGCCCGAACGGCTTTTCCACGACGATCCGCGTCCAGCTTTTGCCGGGAAACTTGGGAGTGGCCAGCCCGCTCGCCCCCAGATGCTGCACGATCTGCGGAAAAAAGCTGGGGGGAGTGGCCAGGTAGAAGAGCCGGTTGCCGCCCGTGCCGCCATCCTGATCGAGCTTGTCGAGCAGTTGTTTGAGTTGTTCGTAGGCGGCCGGATCGCCGAAATCGTCGGTGATGTAATAGATGCCTTTGTGAAAACTCTCCACAAAGGCGGAATCGTCGGGGGGAACATTCAGGTACTTGACAACCGCCCGCCGCATCTTCTCGCGGAACGTCTCGTTCGTATACGGCGTCCGCGCGCATCCGATGACGCCAAACCCCTCCGGCAGCAGTCCCTGCCGAAACAGATAGTAGAGGGCGGGAATCAGCTTTCTTTCCGTCAAATCGCCCGAGGCCCCGAAGATGACCATCGTACAGGGGTCGGGCCGGCGGTGCGGATGGGAACTTTCGGCCCGCGCCGGGCTGGTCAACACCGTGGTTTCGCTCATGGGGCTCCTCGTCGAGGGTTCTCGGCCGCCGGCCCGGGAGGCCGGGCCGGCGGCCGTTATCCCGGCTTACTACCCGCGGCCGAGCAGGGCGCGGGCGTGGCGGATGACGTTGGCCGCGGTGAACCCGAATTTCTCGGCCAGCACCTTATAGGGAGCCGAGGCTCCGAAGCGGGTCATGCCGATCACGCGGCCGCTCGGCCCCACGTAACGCTCCCAGCCGAGCGGGGAAGCGGCTTCGATGGCCAGGCGCGCTGTGACGCTGGGCGGCAGCACCTCGTCTCGGTAGCTCGGCGGTTGCTTCTCAAACAAATCCCAGCTCGGCATGCTGACCACGCGGGCGGCTATCCCCTCCGCCGTCAGCTTCTCGTAAGCTTCCAGGGCCACGGAGACTTCCGAGCCGGTGGCGATCAGAATCAACTCCAGCCGCTCCGCCGGCGCGCCCGCCAGGATGTAGGCTCCGCGGGTCAAGCCCTCGGCGGCGGCGTATCGGCTGCGGTCGATCACCGGGAGCGGCTGGCGGGTCAGGGCCAGGGCGACGGGGCCGTCTCGGCGCTCGATGGCCACCTGCCACGCCACCGCCGTCTCGTTGGCATCGGCGGGGCGGATGAGGCACAGATTGGGGATGGCGCGCAGCGACGCCAGGTGCTCGATCGGCTCGTGCGTCGGCCCGTCCTCGCCGAGAAAGATGCTGTCATGGGTGAAAACAAAAATCGAGCGGATTTCCATCAGCGCCGCCAGCCGGATGGTGGGGCGCATGTAATCGGAAAAGATCAGGAACGTGCCCCCGTACGGAATCAGGCCGGAAAGCGCCATGCCGTTCACGATGGCCCCCATGGCGTGCTCGCGGACGCCGAAATGGAGGTTGCGGGCCCCGTAATGGTGCCGGTTGAAATCGCCGAAGCCCTTCAGGTAGGTATCGGTCGAAGGTGCCAGGTCCGCCGACCCTCCGATCAGCAGGGGCAGGCGGGGAGCCAGGGCATTGAGCACCTGGCCGGACGCCTGCCGCGTGGCCATCGGTTTTTCCGCAGCGCTGAACGTGGGGATGACCTCCTTCCAGCCGTCGGGAAGCTCGCCGCTGACGTAGCGGTCCCATTCGGCGGCCAGGTCCGGGAACTGGCGGGCGTAAGCCTCGCGCCGCCGCTGCCATTCGTCCTCGAGGGCGGCGCCGCGCGGAATGGCCCGGCGGAAATGCTCGAGGGCCTCTTCGGGAATGTAAAATTTGGGTTCGAGGGGCCAGCCCAGATTCTGCTTGGTCAGATTCACTTCCTCTTCCCCGAGCGGCGCGCCGTGCGCCGCCGCCGTATCCTGCTTGTGGGGAGAGCCGTAAGCGATGTGGGTGCGGCAGATGATGAGCGAGGGACGCTCGCGCTCCGCCTGGGCCCGGCGAAGGGCTTGGTCGACCGCCTCGACGTCATTGCCATCGGGAAGGTCCTGCACAAACCAGCCGTAAGCCTCGAAGCGCTGGGCGACGTTTTCGGCAAACGTCAGCTCGGTCGGCCCTTCGATCGTGATGTGGTTGTTGTCGTAAAGATAGATGAGGTTGTCGAGGCCGAGAAAGCCGGCGAGCGACGCCGCTTCCGACGATACGCCCTCCATGAGGTCACCGTCGCTGCACAGAGCATAGACGCGGTAATCGATGAGGTCGTGACCGGGGCGGTTGAAACGCGCCGCCAGGTACTTGCCGGCCAGCGCCATGCCGACGCCGTTGCCGAATCCCTGGCCGAGCGGCCCGGTGGTGGTCTCGATGCCGGCCACCAGTTGGCGCTCCGGATGCCCGGGCGTTTTGCTGCCCCATTGCCGGAATTGCTTGATATCGTCGAGCGTCAGGTCATAACCGGTCAGGTGGAGCAGGCTGTACAGCAACATGCAGCCGTGCCCGGCCGACAGGATAAAGCGGTCGCGGTTGGGCCAGCGGGGATTGCGCGGATTATGGCGCAGGTGGCGCGTCCAGAGTGTGTAGGCCATGGCCGCGGCGCCCATGGGGAGCCCGGGATGGCCGGAGTTGGCCTGCTGCACGGCGTCCATGGCCAGGCAGCGGATGGTGTTGATGGCCAGCGTGTCAATCTGCGTGGGGCTGAGTGCTGCGCTCGGCGCGGGATTCAAATTGGATCCTCCTTCTGCTTTAGCCAGCGGCTTCGCAAGCGTCTCTTTAGATCCGGCAAAGCTCCGGACGGTTCCGGATGCCCGGCGTCGGGCGATTCGCGTCCGGGCGGCCGCTCGGGGCCGGGCACCGTGAAGACCCCCAGTATACTCCCAGGGAGCCGCTGGGAGGTCGGCTCCTGCCGAGGCGCGGAGGGAGGCGGGACGGCGGGGCCGTCAATCCTTGATGGGCACGGGAGGGTTCTGGCGCAGGGCGATGTAGGAGGGGTTCTTGCTGATCTTGAGAAAATCGGGGTCTTCATCAAGACGCTTGAAATTCTTGAAGCCGTCTTCAAAAGCGCGGCGCAGATAGCGCACGGCGTCATCGGGGCGCCCGAGCGAAGCGAAAACCTTGGCCAAATAATAGAAATACTCCCGATCCGCCGACCGCGCCTCGACCACCGAACCCGTCTCCGAGTGCTCCCTGAGGATGTTCGGATCGAGCATCAGCGCTTGCCGGTACTCCTCGACGGCCGACGGGTACTTCTTCATGCGGTAATAGGCGGTGCCCAAGTTCATGTGAAAGGAGGCCGAGCTCGGCTCGAGAGCCAAGGCGCGGCGGTAAAACTTGGTGGATTTGCGGAACTTGTCCGCCAGGAAGTAGGTGGTGCCGAGGTTGTTCCAGGGGGCCGGGAAGGTCTTGTCATCGCGGATGGCGCGCTTGTAGGCCTCGCGGGCGGCGCGAAAGTCGCCCTGCTGTTGATAGGCGATCCCCATCTTGTTCCACAGGCGGGAGCTGGCTTGGTTGGACGCGCGAGAGTCCCGCAGGGCGCGCAGGTAGTAGTCAATGGCGTCGGCATACTGCTTGCGCGCCATGTAGATATCGCCGCGCTCCTCGGGGCTGAGCGATGGCCGGTGCTCGCCCGGCGCCGGCTGGGTGGAGGCGGGCGCCCCCGACGTTCGGGTAGCCGCGCCGGGAGCGAAGAGGCTCAGGACGCTGAAGATCGGCAGGATGGCCAGGCCGGAAACTCGGCGGAGTTTCATTGCTCACCTCGCGCTGTGGTCCTTCGGGGCCACCTCCGGCTGTCCCTTAGTATAACGCCGATGGCCAGGGCGCGGCGCCGAAGCGCCGCCGGCCGGGATTGGAGCGAAGAGGGATTAAGGCGGTTTCGAGTCCGGCGAAACCGGCTCATCGGGAAGTTTCTTAGGTTTGAAAATCGAGAAAAAGCGCTTGATGGCGCTCTTCTTTTTGCCGTTGTCGGCAGGCGGGGAAGGATGAGCCGCGGCGTCGGAGGCGGGCTCGGCGCCGCGGC